>JAZJZQ010000082.1:19806-27712 GCA_040389625.1 Pseudomonadota bacterium
GGCGATTCGGTCGTGTGCGGGCCCACGCTGACCAACGTGAACGACTTTCGCGCCATCCTGATCGACGCGGCCTCGCCGCCGCCGTCGGAAGTCTGAGCAGTCAAGCGATACCAAGCCGCAAAGATGGTATGACGAAAAAATGGGGACGTACCCCATTTTACGAAAAAGGGGTACGTCCCCATTTAATTCGCTTCCCCATTTAGTTCGTTGCTTGGGCTGTCTTGGGTACGCCCTTTCTCCCAAAAAAAGCACCGCGGGCCGTTGCCGGCCGGCGGTGCAGCCCTTCCCCCGATCAGCCATCAGGCGTTTTTCAGGTCCGCCATGATTTCGTTGGCGCAGCGCTGGCCCGTCTCGACCGCCCCTTCCAGGTAGCCTTGCGCGACGATGGAGGTATGCTCGCCGCAGAAGTGGCAGTTGGCCTGGCGCGTCCCTTCGTAACCAACAAAACTGGTGTAGTTGCCCGGCGCGTAGTAGCCGTAGGCGCCCCGCGTCCAGGGATTCTTGGGCCAGTTGTTGAGGATGGACTTGCCATTCCACTGCGCCGTGCAGCCGGGGATCAGCAGTTCCCACTGGGCCAGGAAGTGGCGCGCCTGCGCATCGAGGTCGGTCTGCTCGGCATAGGCCAGCGCCGTATTGCCGCCAGTGAAATTGTTGATCACGCCCGTCACCGTCGGTTGCGCCCGCGTCGGTTCCCACGTGTTCTGGTAGCCCGTGTCCGCATAGGTTTCGCCACTGGCCTGGTAGTCTTGCCAGATGCGGCGGTTGAACTGCAGCTGGAACTTGCAACTATTCCCCATCGGCATGGTGTTGATGGCCAGGGTTTTGCGCGCGTCGAAACCGGCGCCGCTGAAATCGACGCTGTTGCGCAGGATGGAAAACGGGATGGCCATCACCACGTGGTCGGCCACCACATCCACATTGGCGCTGCCTTGGCGGTAGCTCAGCGTGTAGCTGCCGTCCGCATTGTGGACGATCTTCTTCAGTTCGTAGCCAAGCTGGATCTGGCCCGGATCGAGCCGCGCCGCCATGCGCGTGACCAGCTGGTCGTTGCCGCCCCGGATGTGATACCGCTCGTCCGACGTGCCAAACAGGTAGAAGCGGTTGGTTCCGTGGGTGGTGGTGTTCGAGTAGCCGAGCAGGGACACCAGGTTGTAGGCCGATTGCTGGCTCGGTTCCGCACCGTATTCGATGGTGTAGGCCACGTTCAGCACCTTGGCGAAGTCCGAATCCGGTCCGCCGGGCGCGTAGGCGGCGATGTATTGTGCCACCGTCATGAAGTCCAGCTCCTGGCCCCGGGCCGAGTAATTATCCCAGGTCATGGGGAACTGGGCGTGGGCGCGGTCCTGGTTCAATTGGTCGGCCATCAGCGAGAAGTCGTCAAACGCCTGGGCCGCCGTGTACATATGGCCGTTCACGTAATACAGTTCGCCCAGGCCAAGGTCGTCGCTCCAGCCGCCGCAGTCGTCGAGCACCAGGCCCAGTTCAGCCGCCAGCTTCTGGATGTTGGTCTGGGCCGTGTCGATCAACTCTCCGCCATTTTCCGTCACGTTCTGGCCGAAGGTGGAGGTATTGGAGAAGCAGCGCCCGCCGATGCGGCTGGGATTGGCCTCGTAGACGGTGGCCGTAATGCCCACCTTTTTCAGCTCATACGCCGCGCGCAGGCCGGCCAGGCCGGCGCCCACGACAGCGATGCGGGCCGGCTTGTAGCTCAGGGCACTGGCCATGGACGGCCAGCCCAGTGCCGTGGCCACGCCGCCCGCCGCCGCCGTCTTGAGGAAACGACGCCGGCCGACCGCCGCGGCCCGCGCCTGTTCGTAGTTCAAATCCAGGCCGCGGCTGGCTTCTGCCAGGCGGCTGATCGCCAGCAGCTTATTGAGCAAGGGGGAATGCGCCATCGTGTTCTCTCCAACAAAGTGGGTGGATGGATGCCTGCACAGCGCCTAGTCCGGCGCTGCCGGCTCAGTTGCCGCTCACCACGCCCGACTGCGAATACATCCGCGGCCGGCCCTGGCTGTCGGCCAGCACGCTCGTCAGCGGCAGCTGATCGTCGCGCTGGCGCCGGGTAAAGCTGAGGCCGCGGTCCGCGCTCAGCAGGGAAACGCCATCGAGTGCCACGCCTTGCACCTGCCCACCGGGCAGTTCGATCAGTTCCGTGATCGAACTCTTGGTGCCGCTGTCGATGGCGGCCCAGTGCTGGCCGCCGTCGCCGCTGCGCAGCAGCTTGCCCTGGATGCCGCCGACGACGATGGTGCCGTCGTCCAGCACCACCCCGGCCCACAGCGTGCCCTTGTTACCTGTGGCCAGCAGCTGCCAGCTGTGCCCCAGGTCGGCGCTGCGGTAGACCGAGCCTTGTTCACCGGCCAGCAGCACATTGCCCTGGCGGTCGGGGAACAGGCGGAACAGGTTCAGGTCAGCCCGCTTGGCGCCCGGCGCGGCGGGCAGCTTGCCCGGCACCCAGGACTTGCCGCCATCGTCCGTCGTCAACAACAGGCTGAACAGGCCGGCCGCGATGCCATGCGCTCCATCCTTGAACCAGATCGTGTGCAGCGGCTGGTCGTTGTCTCGATCATCGCGCTGCAAGGTCCAGTTCTCGCCGCCATCGTCCGTGCGCAGGATGGTGCCCCAGTGGCCGGCCGCCCAGCCGTGCGTGGCATCGGCAAACGACACGGACGTGAGCGTGACACGGGTGGGTACGGCGCGGGCCTGGCGATAACTCTTGCCGTCGTCGTCCGACAGCAGCACCAGGCCCCGGTCGCCCACGGCCACCAGCCGCTTGCCGGCGTGGGCCGCGCCCAGGATCATGGTCTGCAGCGGATGCTTCCAGTGCATGGCGCTTTGCTGGCGCAGTTCGGCCGGCGCGCCGTCGGGCTGGATCAAGGCGCCGGCAGCGGCCAGCGCGGTGGTGGCCAGCGCGGCGGCCACGGTGGTGGCGGCCAGCGCGGCGGCCAGCCAGGGCAGGTTTGCAGTCTTCATGGCGGTCGCTCCTTTAATGATTGAGGATGCCAGGCAGGCGCACCCGGCCCTTGCGGGGGAACAGCCGTTCCAGCACCACGGCACATGCCGGCAAGGCCGTCATGGCCATCACGAGGTTAATCAGGAACATGAAGGCCAGCAGCTTGCCCATGTCGGCCTGGAACTTGAGGGCCGAGAACGACCACGTGGCCACGCCGATGGCCAGCGTGATGGCGGTGAAGATGGTGGCCATGCCCACTTCCAGGATGGACGCTTCCAGTGCCTTGACGATGTCGTCGCTGGCCGCCAGGTGGCTTTGCAGCCGGTTGTAGATGTAGAACGCATAGTCGACGCCGATGCCCACGGCCAGCACCATCACGGGCAGGGTGGCTACCGTCAGGCCGATTTCGAATTCCTTCATGAACCAGTAGCCGATGAAGGTGGCCACCGTCAGCGGCAGGCAGCAGGCCACGACGGCCCGCAGGTCGCGGTAGGCCAGCAGCACCAGCAAGGCGATGGCGCCGTACACATACAGCATCATGGGCAGTTCGCTGCGCTCCACTTCGTCGTTGATGGCGGCCAGTACACCGGCATTACCGGACGCGAGGCGGATCGCCACCCCATCGAGCTTGTTACTGGCGCGGAAAGCCCTGGCCTGGCCGATCACGCCGTTCAGCGTGCTGGCCTTGTGGTCGGTCAGGTACAGGTGCACGGCCGTCATGCTGCAGTCCGTGTTGACGTAGCCGCGGGTGCGGCCGATTTCCGTCGCCAGGCCCGCGTAATTGCCTTTATCGATAGGCAGCACGGCCATCTTGGGGCTGCCCTCGTTGTAGCCCTGGTTGTAGATGCGCAGCTGGCCGGTGAAGGAATTGACGGCCTGCACCGTGGGCAGCTGCTGCATCTCGGCCACGAAATCGTCCTGGAAAGCGGCCACGGCCACCTTGTCGCAGGAATCCCTGGGCGCCTCGAACACGATGCTGAGCCAGTCCAGCCCCAGGTCGTAAGACGCGGCGATGGACAGTGCATCACGGTTGTAGCGCGCTTCAGGGCGCAGTTCCGGTGCACCCGGCTGCACAGTGCCTACCACGCGGTCGCGGCTGCCCCACACGGCCAGTCCCAGCACGACGACGGTGACGCAGCACATCACGACGGCGTTGCGCGGTTCGGCCACGCGCGCCAGGCCACGCAGCCAGCCGGAACGGTTCTCCCGTTTGAGCATGGCCTTGTCGGCATAGGCCTGGGTGAAGTTGAAGTAGGACGCGGCCAGCGGCAGCATGACCAGGTTGGTGATGATCTTGTAGCCCACGCCGATAGAGGAAATGACGGCCAGTTCCTTGACCATGGGGATGGGAATGAGCAGCAGCGTGATGAAGGACACGAAGGCCGTCACCAGCGCCAGCGTGCCGGGAATGATGAGGCCCGTAAAGCTGTGGCGCGCCGCCTCCAGCGTGCTCTTGCCGTGGGCGATTTCGCGCACGATGAAATTAATCTGTTGTACCCCGTGCGAGACGCCGATGGCGAACACGAGGAACGGCACCAGCACGGCCAGCGGATCGAGGCCGTAGCCGATCAGATGCAGTGTGCCGAACTGCCACACCAGTGACGTGAGCGAACACACAATGGGCAGCAGCGTCAGACGCCATGAATGACAGTACCAGTACACGGCAAGTGCGGTGAGCAGCACGGCCACGGCACAGAACTTCAACACTCCCGATGCGGCGTCGGCAATGTCGCCGATCTGCTTGGCGAAGCCGATGATCTGGATCTCGTACTGGTCATCCTCGAATTTGGCGCGGATCTGCTGTTCCAGCAAATGGTTGTAGGCCACGTAATCGAGCTTCTTGCCGTCGGCGCCCACCTCGGCCAGTTCGGCCGAAATCATGGCGCTGCCCTGGTCGCGTGCCACCAGCACGCCCACGTAGCCGCCCTGGCTGGTGGCGCGCTGGATGTCGCCGATCACGTCTGGCGTCAGGCTGTCCACCGTCACGGTGCCGGGAATGACGGGCTGGGCGCGGAAGCCCTCCTCCGTGATCTCATTGACGAAACTGTTGGGTGTCCACAGCGACTGCACGCCGGCCCGGTCCACGTAGGGCAGGAACATGACGGCCTGAGTCACGTTGTAGAGCCTGGTCAGCGCCGGCTTGTTCCACATGGTGCCCTGGCGCGCCTTGACCACGATGGTCAGGCGGTTGGCGCCGAACAGCTGGTCGCGGTATTTCTGGAACGTGGCGATGTATTCGTGCCCGACCGGCATCTGCTTGTCGAAACCGGCCTCCATTTTCAGCTGCACGGCAAAAAACGCCATCAGCGCCGTGAGCGCTGACAGCGAAACCAGCACCGCCAGGCGGCGCCGGAACAGGAACGATTCGAAAAATTGCACTACTTTGGCCAGCATGGTCATTCCTTCCATTCAAACAGGGCGTCCGCCGGAACGGACGCCCGCGTCTCAGAAGCTGTACGAGACGAAACCGCCGATGAAGCGGCGATCCTTGTACACCTGGCGCATCGGATCGCTCTTGCCGCCGAAATAGGTGGTCAGGTTGATACCGGCCTGCCACTTGATCGGGTTCTGGTTAAACAGCAGGTAGAAATTGGCCGACTTGGCCCCGGCCAGGTAGTTGGCCGTGAAGTTGGGCGTATCTCCCTTGACCGAATGCGACAGGGTGGCGCCCGGCGTCAGCTGCCAGCCGTCGATCACGGTGCCGTCGTAGGTCCAGTTGAAGTCGAGCACGTAACCGAACGAGGTGGCCGTGCCGCCACCCTTGGCGATGGGGTTGGCCGGATCGCTGCGGTCGAGGAAGGTCAGGTAGCCGGCGGCCGGCACCTGGTCCACCGTCACGCCGTCGATCACGCGCGTGATGCGGGTGTTGGGGCCGATGCCGGGATAGTTGATGGCCACCAGTTCCGCCGTTACAAAGCCGGCGTCCGCCCCCAGGAAGTCCAGCACCGGCTTGTGGTCGCCCGGCGTAAGCTGCAGCTGCGACGTCACATGCAGCTGATACTTCTTGTTGTCTGCCCACAGCGGGCAGGCGCTGACGACGGCGCCGTTGGTGTTGGCGTCCAGCGCGCCGCCGGACACAAAGCAGCCCGACAGCGAGACGGCATCGCGCGGCCGGTAAGACAGTTCCGCCCCCACCGCCCAGTTCCCCAGCGGGAAATTGGTGCTCACACCGTACATCTTGCGGTCTTCCAGGAACTGCCACTGGAAGGCGGTGCCGCTGTTGACGATGTTCAGCACGGGCGACTTGTCGTGGTAATTGAGCACGTAGAAGCCCAGGTCGACCACCGAGCCATGCGGCTTGTAGTGCAGCGCCAGGCCGTACTGGCCGTTGTTCTTGGGTGTGCGGTCGGCCAGCACCGGCATCCAGAAGTCGGGGCTGAGCGTGGCCAGCACGTCGGCGCCGGGCGGATTGCGCGAGTGACTGACGGCGGCCGGATCGAGCGCCGTCTGGTTGTAGTTGGTGCCCATGTAGCTGACCGGTTCGCGCCCGCGGTCGTAGAAGTCGGCCACCGAAAAATAGCTGCCCACGGGCGGCACGCGGTTGCGGTTCCAGCGGAACTGGTAGTAGGCTTCCATGTTCAGGCCATTGCCCAGGCCACTGGCCACGCTCAGCATGGGCGCCGGCAGCACGGCTTCCTTGATCTGGGTGCCAGGCACCATCAGGCGCTGCAAGTCCAGCGCGTTGGTCACGTTCAGGCCACCGATGCCGTACAGGCTCTCGCCCCAGTTGATGACCTGGTTGCCGAAGCGGATGCGGGCATTCTGCTCGCCCACCCGTACCTCCTTGCTGACCCACAGGTCCAGCAGCCGCACATCGTCGACCACCTGGTCGCGGGCGCTGTCTGACAGATCGGTGCGGCGCGTGTCGTCGGCCTTGAAGTCCTTCATCCAGCTGGCGCGGGCCATGAACTTGATTTTCTCTTCCGGCATGGACAGCAGCAGTTCGTGTGTGCCCTTCAGATAGGCGCTGAAGATGTCGCCCTTGTTGTAATTCAGGTCGCCGTTGTCGCCGGCCGACCACTGGGCCGTGTTGGCATTGGCACCGCACACGGACGGGTCGCCCACCAGCGCGCAGTTCTGCCCCTGCAGGCGCTTGCCGAAACCCACCGTCAGGGTGGAATCGAAGGCCCCCTCCACGGAGCCCGACTCGTTCTTGACCGACACCGCCTGTACCGGTACAGTCGCCAGCGCCATGGCGTACACTGCGCCACGCACCAGTACACTTATCACTTTCCTCTTCATTTGCTACCCCTGTATCAAATTGTTCGGATCGGTCCGGGTCCTAGCGGTCGCTGATGGCGCGCAGGTTTTCCGAGGTGTAGAAGTCGTCGTGCATGCGCGGGTTGTTGCCCGGTTCGGGATAGAAGCGCAAGTCCTTGCCGCCGCCGCTCACGTTGGAGTCCGTCACATAGCGGCCGCTGACGAAGTCGTTCAGGTAGTACAGGGCCGTATTGGTGCAGGCGCCGATTTCCCAGGCCGGATACACGCCCGACTCCTTCTGGCGCCACAGCTTGCCCTGGGCGTCGTAGTCCTCGCTGTCGGAGGCGAGCCAGGTGTCCTCGTCGAAATAGAACACTTTCTTCGGCGTCAGGTGGCGCACACCCGGCTTGACGGTCGCTTCCACCACCCACACGCGATGCAGTTCATAGCGGCGCGCGTCGTTGTCCACGTAGGGCAGCTTGATGCCCTGGGCCCGCAACGTGGTGCTGGTCGAGCCGAAGTTGTTGTACTGGATGTACATCTCCTTCTTGCCCACGATCTTCCAGTTGAAGCGGTCGGGGTTACCGTAGAACATGAACAAGCCGTCGTTCGGCAGCTGGTTCTCGAAGCCGATCAGCGGCGTGTCGTAGGCGTAGTTGGGCAGGCGGCGCACGCGGCGCTGTCCGGTGAAGTAGTAGAACGATTCCGCATCCTTGGCCAGGAAGTAGTTCTGGATCAGGGCCTGGCCCGCCA
>JAZJZQ010000082.1:27812-34371 GCA_040389625.1 Pseudomonadota bacterium
GGGAAAGGCACGCCCGGCAGGCTGGCCTCTTCCAGCGACCAGCCATCGGCCGCGATCTTCGATTTGGGCGCGCCGCTGGTGGTGTTACTCAGGACGAAGTCGGGATAGGAGCAGCCCCGGTGCGAAGGGTAGACCTGCATCTGGTAGCCCTTCATCTGCTTGACCATGGCCACCTGGCCGGGACTGAGCTTGTCGGCGTGCTTGTCCACGTTGTCGGCGTCGATCACGAACAGCGGCTTTTCATCCTTGTAGCGGGAGAAGTCGCCGCGCGGCTTGCCCCATGTCCAGTTGCCCTGAGGCTTGTCGGTGGCGCCGCTCCAGGCGGGAATGGTGTTGTCCTTGTTGCCCGCCTTTTCCGCGCCGACCGGGGTCAGGTCAACCGCCGCCCCGGCGCAAGCGCCATATCCCAGTGCCATGCAGAGCGCCAACTTTTTGAGTTTCATGTTTTCCCCTTGTAATGTGTTGTACTGAGCAGTGATGCAAAACAGTGGACGAACGCCAGGCTCGCCTACGCGATACGGTGGATGCCGCGGCATCCGGTGTGCTTGGATCGGTGCCGGCGGCCGTGTCTGGCCCCGGGCGTGCAGCGCCCCGCCATCCGGCTGGAGGCCGGACGGTCAGGCACCGCTGCAGGTGGAGTGGAAGGCGCCGCTAACGCCCGCCGATGATGGCGATGTAGTCGGTGGTCCAGCGGCTGTAGGGAACGCAGGTGCCCTGGCTCTTGCACTGCGTTTCAGGCGTGCGCCAGAAGTGCAGCTTTTCCAGGTAGGCGATGCCGTTGTCGGCGCAGCCCTTGGGGCCGAGCAGCTTGTTGTCGCAGCTGGCCGGCACCACGGGCACGGAACCGAACCAGGCGGCCAGGTCGCCCTGGACTTTCTTGTTGAGCGACCATTCCATCCACTGGTAGGCGCAGCTGGGGTGCTTGGCCTGGGCGTGCATCATGGTGGTGTCGGCCCAGCCGGTGGCCCCTTCTTTCGGGATCACGCTGGCGATGGGCTGCTTGTTGCCGCGCAGCGTGTTGACCTGGAACGGCCAGGCGCCCGAGGCGGCCACGCCTTCGTTGGTGAAGTCCTGCACCTGGGCGTTGGCGTCATGCCAGAAGCGCGCCACCAGTGGACGCTGCTGGCGCAGCAAGGCCAGCACGGCCTGGTACTGGGCTTCATTTAGTTCGTAGGGATCCTTGATGCCCAGCTCGGGACGCTTGTTCATCAGGTACATGGCGGCGTCGGCGATGTAGATGGCGCCGTCGTACGCCTGCACCCTGCCCTTGTTGGCCTTGCCGTCCGGTAGCTTGCCCGGTTCGAACACGACGGACCAGCTGGTGGGCGCCGTGGGGAAGACTTTGGTGTTGTACATCAGCACATTCGGGCCCCACTGGTAGGGTACGCCGTAGTGCTTGCCGTCCACCGTGTGCCAGGGGGCGCTGGCCAGGCGCTTGTCGATGGCGGCGTAGCTCGGTATGCGCGCCACGTCGATCGCCTGCACCTTCTTGCCGCGGATCAGACGCAAGGAAGCGTCGCCCGATGCCGTCACCAGGTCGTAACCGCCCTGGTTCATCAACGACACCATTTCGTCGGACGTATTGGCCGTCTTGACCGACACCTTGCAGCCGCTGGCCTGCTCAAACGGGGTAACCCAGTCGTAAGCCTTGTCGGAAGCGCCCCGTTCAATATAGCCGGGCCAGGCGATGATGCTGACCTGCCCTTCGCCGGCTGGCTGGCTCACGGCCGCCTGCCCCAGCGCCGCGGCGCCCAGTGTCGCTGCCGCCACGGCGGCCAACGCGACCATCCTCAGCCGCAACTGCGGCTTGTTTTCCGTCGTCATCTGCGTTCCCTTCATCCTGTTTATTGGAATTATTGGACCAGCTTGTGCCTCCCATCCCCGGCCACCTCTGCGGGTGTCGTGCCGTGCTACGGACAGGCGACGGTAGAACGATTCGGCAAGGCGGACGTGTTTTTGTTAGTACCTTGCCAAAGTGAATTGATTCTATGAATATTGCGGAATAGTCACAAGATTTTAATTTCTATACGAGGTATCGGAATAATTGATGCATAATTAAAGTACCTTCACTAGCGGTGCGGTTCCATGTCCATCTCGATACGCAATATTCGCTATTTCGCTGCCGTGGCCCAGTCGGAATCCATCACGGGCGCCACCCAGAAGCTCAATATCTCGCAATCGGCCATCACGGAATCGATCCGCAGCCTGGAAGAAGACTTGGGCACCAGCCTGTTCGACCGCCACGCGCGCGGCATGTCGCTGACCCACGCCGGCCACCAGTTTCTGCGGCACTGCCACGAAATCATGGCCGCCATCGAGCGGGCCCGCAACGCCATCACCGAGCGGCCGGACACGGTATCGGGCACGCTCAACATCGGCGTGACAGGCCTGATGATCGGCTACTACCTGCCCTATCTGCTGGACCGCTACCGCCGCGTGCTGCCCCATGTGACGGTCAACGTCATCGAGGACAAGCCTGAATTCCTGCAGGATCTGCTGATTAATGGCGAGATCGACGTCGCCATCATGATCATCTCCAACGTCAAGGATCCCTATTCCATCGGCACCGAGATGCTGACCCAGTCGCAGTGGCGGGTATGGCTGCCCATCCACCATGCCCTGCTGGAGCACAAGAAGATCTCGCTGGAACAGCTGCGCGAACACGCGATCATCATGCTGAAAAACGACGCCATCGATGAAATGACGGGCGCCCTGATGCGCCGCCACGTGGGCAACAACGCCAATATCATGCGCACCACCTCGGTGGAAGCCGTGCGCAGCCTGGTCGCCACGGGCGCCGGGGTGACGCTGCTGCCCGACTTTATCTACCGTCCCTGGTCGCTCGAAGGCGACCGCCTGGAAGCGCGGCCCGTGGCCGAAGAGCTGCCCAATGTGGAAATCGGCGTGGCGTGGCGCCGCGGCTACGAATTGTCCGACGCTACCCGCAATTTCCTCCTGATCGCCCGCGAATACAGCCGCCAGCTCACGGCCTGATCCCCAGCCCGCCCTGTTTTCGTCCCGTTCCCGTCTTGTTCCCGTCCCGGCCCAGCCCGGCGCCGGGGGCGATATCGCTTTTTTCGATATGTGTTTTTGGAAATCAGTATTGGTAAGGGGCTTGCCCCTGCTCGTACAATCATTTCCAGTTTGACAGCCCCTGCGGCCGCCAGCGACGGCGCACTCTCCGCCACGTGCAACGATGTCATCGAAAAAGGTAGCCTTTTGAAAGCGATCGAATTCAAACATGTCAGCCGTGCCTTTGGCGCCATGCGCGCCGTCGATGACGTCAGCTTCTCCATCGAACAGGGCGAGTTCTTCTCCATGCTGGGCCCATCCGGCTCCGGCAAGACCACCTGCCTGCGCATGATCGCCGGTTTCGACCAGCCCACGGCCGGCCAGTTGCTCATCAACGGGGTGGACGCCGCCGGCGCACCGCCCTATGAACGCGACATCAACACCGTGTTCCAGGATTACGCCCTGTTCCCCCATATGAATGTGCGCGACAACGTGGCCTACAGCCTGATGGTGCGCGGCGTGGCCAAGGGCGAACGGCTGCGGCGCGCGGACCAGATGCTGGAACTGGTGCGCCTGGCCGAGCTGGGCGACCGTGCCCCGTCCGCCCTCTCCGGCGGCCAGCGCCAGCGCGTGGCCCTGGCCCGCGCCCTGATCAACCAGCCCAAGATCCTGCTGCTGGACGAGCCGCTGGGCGCCCTGGACCTCAAGCTGCGCGAGCAGATGCAGTTCGAGCT
Source organism: Pseudomonadota bacterium (assembly GCA_040389625.1). Taxonomy (GTDB): domain Bacteria; phylum Pseudomonadota; class Gammaproteobacteria; order Burkholderiales; family Burkholderiaceae_D; genus Rugamonas. Next base: position 31,559 of record JAZJZQ010000082.1, read on the forward strand.
GAAGGCGCTGCACCGCAAGCTGGGCATCACCTTCATCTACGTCACGCACGACCAGGGCGAGGCGCTCAGCATGTCGGACCGGGTGGGCATCTTCAACCGTGGCCGCATCGAGCAGATCGCCACGCCCCACGACATCTACAATGCACCGGCCACGCTGTTCGTGGCCGACTTCGTGGGCGCCTCCAACCTGCTGCAGGGCGACTTCTGGCAGCGCACGCTGGGCCGGGCGCCGGCCACCGTGCGGCCCGAGCATGTGCGCCTGGGCCCCGCCGGCCAGGGCGAGATCCGCCTGCACGGCACCTTGAGCGATCTGCAATTCCTGGGCGCCGTCAGCCGCGCCATGGTCACACTGGACGGCGACCAGACCGTGATCGCCACCGTGGGCCACGACCAGCATGGCAGCCTGCCCGCCGTGGGACAGCAGATCGAGATCGGCATTCCGCTGCCGGCCCTGCGCTTCCTGGATGCGCGGCCATGAACGGGGCCGGCGCCACCATGGAGGCCAACGTCGTCGCCCGGCCACGTCCGGCGCCGCTGCGCGCGCTGTCGTCGCTGCTGTACCGGCGCCGCACGCTGTTCCTGCTGCTGTTGCTGCTGCCGCCGCTGCTGTGGTTTGGCGTGGTCTACGCCGGCTCGCTGTTCGTGCTGCTGCTGCAAAGCTTCTATACGCTCGACGAATTTTCCGGCCAGGTGCTGCCGCAACTGACGCTGTCCACCTACAGCAACCTGCTGACCACCCCGTCCAACCTCGACATCATCTTCCGCACCGTGGCCATGGCTTGCGCCGTCACGCTGGCCTCCGTGTTGCTGGCCTACCCGCTGGCCTGCTACATGGCCCGCTACGCGCGCGGCCGCACGCGCGCCCTGCTGTACCTGGCCGTGATGGTGCCGCTGTGGTCGAGCTACCTGGTGCGCGTCTACGCCTGGCGCCTGATCCTGGCCAAGGAAGGCATCGTCAGCTGGGTGGCCGGGCAGCTGCACCTGGGCTGGCTGCTCGATGCCGTGCTGGCCATGCCGGTGCTGGGCGGACCTGCGTTGTCCACTTCCTATCTGGGCATGTTCGTCGTGTTCACCTACGTCTGGTTGCCTTATATGATCCTGCCGATCCAGGCGGCGCTGGAGCGGGTGCCGGAAAACCTGCTGCAGGCGTCCAGCGACCTGGGCGCGCGGCCGTCGCAGACCTTCTTCAAGGTGCTGCTGCCGTTGTCGCTGCCGGGCGTGGTGGCCGGCTCCATCTTCACCTTCTCCCTCACGCTGGGCGACTACATCATCCCCGGCATCGTCGGCGCGCCCGGCTATTTCATCGGCCAGATGGTGTACGTCCAGCAGGGCACGGCGGGCAATATCCCGCTGGCGGCCGCCTTCTCCGTGGTGCCGGTGGTGCTCATTTCCGTCTATCTGGTACTGGCCAAGCGCCTGGGAGCGTTCGATGCACTCTGACCGCAAGGCGCCGCTGGCGCTCAAATGCATGGCCGCACTGGCCATCGCCTTCCTGCACCTGCCGCTGCTGCTGATCGCCCTGTATGCGTTCACCACCGACGACAAGACCTTCCAGTTCCCGCCGCCCGGATTGACGCTGCACTGGTTCCACGTGCTGATGCAGCGCGACGACATCTGGCAGGCGCTGGGGCTGTCGCTGCGCATCGCCGCCCTGTCCACGCTGGCCGCGATGGTGCTGGGCAGCCTGGCCGCCGGCGCCATGCACCTGGGGCGTTTTCCCGGCAAGAGCGGCTTTACCGTGCTGCTGGTGCTGCCCATCGCCTTGCCCGGCATCGTCACCGGTATCGCCCTGCTGGCCTCGATCAAGCTGCTGGAACTGACGCCGTCGCTGTGGACGGTGGTGCTGGGCCATGTCACGTTCTGCATCGTCACCATCTACAACAATGTGTATGCCCGGCTCAAGCGCACCCCGGCCAGCCAGATCGAAGCGTCGATGGACCTGGGGGCCGACGGCTTCCAGACCTTCCGCCACGTGGTGCTGCCCAACCTGGCCACGGCGCTGCTGGCTGGCGCCATGTTGTCGTTCGCCCTGTCGTTCGACGAGGTGATCGTCACCATCTTCACGGCCGGCGACCAGGTCACGCTGCCGGTCTGGTTCATGAACGAATTGTTCCGTCCGCGCGACCGGCCCGTCACCAACGTGGTCGCGCTGATGGTCATCTGCGTCACGGCGCTGCCGATACTGGGCGCCTACTACCTCACACGCGACATGGAAGGCTCGGCAGGCGGCGCCCGATAAGCGTCTTTTTCAGACTGAACACCACCTCATAACAGGACAGGAGAGACATGGAATCGATCACCTTGCACCAGCAGTTGTTCATCGACGGTCAATTCATCACCGGCGAAGGCGAACTGGAAGACATCATCAATCCGGCCACCGGCAAGAGCATCGTCCGCATGCACGAGGCGTCGCCGGAACAGGTGACGCTGGCGGTGGAGGCGGCGCAGCGCGCCTTTCCGGCCTGGGCTAAAAAGGTGCCGCGCGAGCGGGCCGCCATGCTGCTGGCCCTGGCCGACAGGATCGAGCAGAACGGCCCCCTGCTGGCACGGCTGGAATCGCTCAATTGCGGCAAGCCATACCTGGCCGTGCTGAACGACGAAATCCCGGCCATCGCGGACGTGTTCCGCTTCTTCGCCGGCGCCATCCGTAACATGCACGGCTCCGTCGCGGGCGAATACCTGGCCGGCCATACCAGCATGATACGGCGCGACCCGCTGGGGGTGGTCGCCTCCATCGCGCCCTGGAACTATCCGCTGATGATGGCGGCCTGGAAGCTGGGCCCGGCGCTGGCAGCCGGCAACACCTGCGTGCT
>JAZJZQ010000082.1:34471-40197 GCA_040389625.1 Pseudomonadota bacterium
TGGAATTGGGCGGCAAGGCGCCCGTCATCATCTTCAAGGATGCCGACATCGCCTCCGCCATCGAAGGCTTGCGCACCTTCGGCTACTACAACGCCGGCCAGGACTGCACGGCCGCCTGCCGCCTGTATGTGGAAAAGAAGATCTACGACCGCTTCGTGGCCGACTTTTCCGCCGCCGTCGCCACCATCAAGGCCGGCGGGCCGGACGACCCCGGCGTGGAAATGGGGCCGCTGATCAGCGAGCGCCAGCGCGGCCGCGTGGCCAGCTTCGTGCAGCGCGCCGCCGACAGCGACCACATGGAAGTGACCTGCGGCGGCCATGCGCTGGACCGGGAAGGCTTCTTCTACGCCCCCACCGTGATCGCCCATGCGCGCCAGACCGATGAAATCGTGCGGCGCGAAGTGTTCGGGCCCGTGGTGTCCATCACCCCGTTCAACGGCGTGGACGAGGCGATCGAACTGGCCAACGATTCCGATTTCGGCCTGGCTTCCTCGGTCTGGACACCCGATGTGGCGAAGGCGATGCGCGTCACCTCCGAACTGCAGTACGGCTGCACCTGGGTCAACACCCACTTCACGCTGGTGAGCGAGATGCCGCACGGGGGCGTCAAGAAGTCGGGCTATGGCAAAGACATGTCGGGCTATTCGCTGGACGATTACAGCCTGGTGCGCCACGTCATGATCAAGCACTGAACCACCGGGGCGGCGCGCAGACGCCGCCCCGCATCGCGCAGCATGGCAGACCAATTAGAGAGCGAGCAATCGGATGAAGATCACGGATAACATCAAGCTGGTGGATGACAGCGAGCAGTTGCGGGCGCTGGGCTACAGCTCCAATTTCGACCGCACCATGAGCAAGTGGGAGAATTTCTCGCTCGGCTTCACCTACCTGTCACCCGTGGTGGGCGTCTACACCGTGTTCGCCTACGCGCTGGCCGCCGGCGGCCCGCCCATGTTCTGGAGCTACCTGCTGATCGGCCTGTGCCAGCTGATGGTATGCCTGGTGTTCGGCGAGATCGTGTCGCAGTTCCCCATTTCCGGCGGCCTGTATCCATGGGCGCGGCGGCTGGTGGGCAAGCGCTGGGCGTGGATGGCGGGCTGGGTCTACGCCTGCGCGCTGTGCACCACCATCGCCGCAGTGGCCACGGGCGCGGCGCCCTTCCTCAGCCAGGCACTGGGCATGGAACCCGGCCCGGTCATCAACACCGTGGTGGCCATCGCCATGATCGTGCTGACCACCGCGCTTAACCTGAGCGGCACCCGCTTGCTGGCGCGCGTGGCCATGTTCGGCTTTATCTGCGAGCTGATCGGCGCCATCCTGGTCGGCGGCTACCTGCTGCTGTTCGCCCGTCACCAGCCATGGAGCGCCGTGTTCGACACCCACGGCGTGCAGGCCAGCGGCAGCTACCTGTGGGCCTTTGCCGCCGCCGCGGTGGGCGGCATGTTCTGCTACTACGGCTTCGAAGCCTGCGCCGACGTGGCCGAGGAAACCCCGAACCCCGGCGAAATGATCCCCAAGGCGATGCGCATGACGATCTACGTGGGCGGCGCCTCGGCTATCTTCGTCTGCCTGGCGCTGGTGCTGGCCGTGCCCGACATGGCACAGGTCCTGAGCGGCAAGGACAAGGACCCGGTGGCCACCATCCTGCGCAGCGCCATGGGCGAGATGGGCTTCCGCGCCGTGCTGGCCGTGGTGCTGGTGTCGTTCATTTCCTGCCTGCTCAGCCTCCAGGCCGCGGCCAGCCGCCTGCTGTTCGCCTATGGCCGCGACCAGATGATCATCGGCAGCCGCTACCTGAGCAAATTGTCCGCCAAGACCCGGGTGCCGGTGGTGGCGCTGCTCGTTTCCGGCCTGGTGCCGGCCGCCTTGGCCCTGTGCGGGCTGTGGCTGGCGGACGCCGTCAGCACCATCATCAGCTTCGCGGCGGTGGGTATCTACCTGGCGTTCCAGATGCTGGTGCTGGCCGCGCTGATCGCACGCTGGAAAGGCTGGCGCCCGGCCGGCGCCTTCACGCTGGGCCGCTGGGGCTGGGTGGTCAACGTGGCGGCACTGGGCTACGGGGTGCTGGCCATTGTCGATATGGTGTGGCCGCGCAGCCCGGGCGATCCCTGGTTCAGCAACTACGGCATGATCATCAGCACGGCCGCCGTGGTGGGCCTGGGCCTGCTCTACATGCTGACGGCGCGGCCGTACGACCATGGCACGTCGCCATCGGGCGATGCGCATCTGCTGCACCTGGACGACTGATTGAGTGGGCGAGCGGGCACGTTCAGGCTGACGGTGGCGCCGGCCGCCAGCGCTTGAGCAGCAAGGCGTTGCTCACCACCGTCACGCTGGAGAACGCCATCGCGGCGCCGGCGATCATGGGGTTGAGCAGGCCGAATGCGGCCAGCGGCACCCCCACGATATTGAAGATGAAGGCCCAGAACAGGTTCTGGCGAATCTTGCTGTAGGTACGGCGCGAGATGTCGATGGCATCCACCAGCAGGCGCGGATCGCCCCGCATCAGCGTCACGCCGGCCGTCTGCATGGCCACGTCGGTGCCGCTGCCCATGGCCACGCCGATGTCGGCCGCCGCCAGCGCGGGCGCATCGTTGATGCCGTCCCCCACCATGGCCACCCGCTTGCCGGCCTTGCGCAACTCCGCGATGACCGTGCCCTTGGCCTGCGGCAGAACCTGGGCATGCACTTCGTCGATACCCAGCTCACGGCCGATATGGTCGGCCGCGCCCTGGTTATCGCCGGTCAGCATCACGGTGCGTACGCCCAGCGCATGCAGCCGGTCCACGGCCTGCCGGCTTTCCGGCTTGACGGCATCGCCAAAGGCCAGCATGCCGATCAGCGCGGGCGATTCCCCGAGCTGCGCCAGCCAGGACACCGTGGCGCCGCCCTGCTCCTGCTCGCGCGCCTGCGCGCGCAAGGCATCGACGCTGATGCCATGCTGGGCCATCATGCGCTCGTTCCCCAGGGCCAGCGGCTGCCCATCGACCTGCGCCGTCACGCCATAGCCGGGCACCGCTTTCATATCCTGCGCCGCTGCCGGGGTGATGTTTTCTGCCTGGGCGGCATCGCGCATGGCCCGCGCCAACGGGTGTTCGCTGCCCTGCTGGACGGCCGCCGCCAGCGCCAGCAACCGCTTGTTATCGCCGTCGGCGGCGACATGGGCAACCAATCGCGGATGCCCCACCGTCAGCGTCCCCGTCTTGTCGAAGGCCACCACCTGCACCCCGTGCAGCAGTTCCAACGCTTCGGCGTCCTTGATCAGGATGCCGTGACGGGCCGCCACGCCGGTGCCGGCCATGATGGCGGTCGGCGTCGCCAGGCCCAGCGCACACGGGCAGGCGATCACCAGCACCGCCACCGCGTTGAGAATGGCCGTGCTCCAGCCGGCGCCAGCCAGCCACCAGCCGATGCAGGTGACGGCAGCGATGGCGACGATGGCCGGCACGAAAACGGCGCTGACCTGGTCCACCATTCGCTGGATGGGCGCCTTGGCCGCCTGCGCATCCTCCACGGCGCGGATAATGCGCGCCAGCGTCGATTCGGTTCCCACTGCGCTGGTGCGGGCCACGAACACGCCCTCGCCGTTGACGGCGCCGCCGATCACTTTCTCGCCCGGGCCTTTGCTGACGGGCAGACTCTCGCCGGTCAACATGGATTCGTCGACGTGGGTGCCGCCTTCCAGGATCACGCCGTCCATCGGAATACGTTCGCCGGGACGCACTTGCACCTCATCGCCCACCCGCAGCGCCGCGGCAGGAACCTCGCGCCAGTCGGCGCCGCTGCGCACACGCGCCGTGTCGGGACGCAGCGCCTGCAGCGCGCGGATGGCCTCCGTGGTCTGGCGCTTGGCGCGCGCCTCCAACCACTTGCCCAGCCGGACCAGGGTAATGACGACGGCCGCCGCCTCGAAATACAGGTTCATCATGCCGCCCGGCTGGGTCAGCCACAGGTACAGGCTCAAGCCGTAGGCGGCCGAGGTACCCAGCGCCACCAGCAGGTCCATATTGCCCGTGCGCGCCAGCAGCGCCTTCCACGCGGCGCGGTAAAACCGCGCACCTATCCAGAACTGCACCGGCGTGGCGAGCGCCCATTGCAGCCAGGCCGGCAGCATCAGGTGGACGCCGAACAGATTGGCCACCATGGGTGCCAGCAGGGGGATGGTGAACGCGGCCGAGATGGCGATCTGCCATGGTTCCGGCAACTGGCGCGATGCGGCTGCCGGCGCGCCCGGCGCGTCGGCGGGGGTGGCTTCATAGCCGGCCTTGACCACCGCCGCGGCCAGCCGCGCGACATCGGCTTCGTCGCCGGCCACTGTCACGCTGGCCCGTTCCGTGGCCAGGTTGACGGTGGCCGACAGTACTCCCGGCACTGCCGACAAGGCTTTTTCCACGCGGCCGGCACAGGAAGCACACGTCATGCCGCCGATGGCCAGCGTGTATTCATGGGTAGGGACGTCATAACCGGCCTTGCGCACCGCGCCGGCCAGGGTGGCGGCGGACATGCCGGCGTCGCCCGTCACGCGGGCCGTTTCATTGGCCAGGTTGACGGACACGCTGCGCACGCCGGGCGCGGCGCCCAGCGCCTTTTCCACCCGCCCCGCGCACGAGGCGCACGTCATGCCCACGATGGGCAGGTCCAGTTCCTTGAGACTGACAGCACTCATTACTTACTCCGGTAGCAACACATGACCTACAGTGTGCACCTTACCACCATAGTAAGGTCAAGTGCCGGCGTCAATCCGCCGGCAACTGACCCGGCGGCCAAACGATGACCGCCGTCCGGCGCGAGTTAATGATGGTGATGCTCGCTCTGCCCGGCAGCATGCTCACCCTTGCCGCTCAGGGCCGGGATGCCGGCGGGCGCGTAATACCACTGCAGCGCCCCGAAGCCCAGCACGGCAGCCAGCAGCACCACGGCCAGCGGACGCCATGCACTGCGGATCGCCTCGCCCGCCGTACCACGCTTGCGGCCCGTGACCATGGCCGCCGCCAGGTTCTCGCCATGCAGCCGGCTGCTCAGCACCACGGCCGCCACGTGTACCGCGACCAGGCCCACCATCAGGTTGGCCAGCAGTTCATGGGTTTCCTCTAGTGCGTCGCCGCCCATATCCTGGAACAGCATCCAGCCGGTAGCGACGATGGCCAGCGTCAGGCCCAGCATGGCCACGATGGCCAGCGCGCCGGCCGGATTGTGGCCCACGAAGTGTTGCGGCTTGCGCTGCGCGAGGCTGCGCAGGTATGCCATGGCCGTGGCCGGGCCACGCACGAAATCGGTAAAACGCGCATGGCGGGTGCCGACCACGCCCCACAACAGCCGGAACAGCACCAGCCCGCCCATGCTGTAGCCCAGTGTCACGTGCAGCAGGCGCAGGCTGTCTTCCTCCGCCGTCAGGTAGGCGCCGGCAAAACACAGCACCATCAGCCAGTGGAACACGCGTACCGGCGCATCCCATACCAGCACCTTGCCGTCCGCCGCAGGGGCGGCTGTGCCCTTCAATTCAGTCATCTTGCTCTCCTTGGTCGATTTGGATCGGGCCACGCCTGATCCGTCATGATAGCGATGATGGTACCGCGACATTAAGCAATTCTTACGCAGCCAAATTAAGTAAGCGCCGTGCTAGACTCGAATCATGCGCCGCCGTGGCGGCATTCAGAGAACAGGCCGCACGGCCAGCCCGGAACATGCCAGAAGACTTGACGCGCGACGATTTGAGCAGTGCCGAA
>JAZJZQ010000083.1:0-16669 GCA_040389625.1 Pseudomonadota bacterium
CAGCCGGAGCTGTTCATGCGCGCGCTGGCGCGGCTGCGCGAGCGGCTGCGCTAGCCCAAATCGGCTGTTTCAGGCCGGCCGGCTAATGCACGGGTTTGGGATTCTGGATGTCGATGGTCGCGCTGTGCATGACATCGCTTTTCAGCAACTCGCTCTTGCCGGCATCGTCGTTTTTTCCTTCGCGATTGCTACCGTCGCTGGCGCTGATCTTGTGGGGCAGGCCAGGGGCAGGCAGGTCGCCATCGGCATTCGGGTAGTATCGGGCTGAGAATTTCAGGTCGGTATCGCCGCCGTCGAAATGGGGCAGCGCGGCGGCCATGGTCGTGGCGCCCTCAAAGACGAACGAGGGCGCATGGAACAGCAACGGTGAATTGCTGCCCAGCGTGATGCTGCCGCCGCCGATTTTGATGAACGAGCCGTCTTCCGCAATCAATTCAATCACCTTGGCCATGCCGCTGATTTTGCCTTCCGTCGCCGTCAGTTTAAGCGTCTTGGCGGCGTTGAGCTCTGTGTCGTCATGCTGGCTCTGGAGCAGAAACTTGCCGTAGTGGGCGATGGCGCGTATCCCCTCGTGATGCGCGAACAGGGAAATGCCCTTGCCGGCATTGACGTTGTAGCGTTGGCCGGCCGTCAGTTGCAGATGATGCTGGGCCACGTTGTCGATATTGGTGGCGGCATAATGGACGATCGCCTTGGCGCTGGCGAAGCTGATGCCGGCGGGGGCGCTGACGCCTATCATAGGCGCGCCGCCGTCGACACCCTTGGGCGCCGTATTGCTGCCGTTAGCCCAATTCTTGAGCGACGCTTGAAGATCCTGCAATTCCTTCCGATCCGATTCAGCCGCCTGGTGCGCTGCGGCGTACTGGCCCAGCGCATCGGCCAGGTCGGCGCAATCGCGCATCAACGCCAGGTATTCGTCGCGGGCCAGTTGCGGTTGACTCGCACCTTCGATGTGCCTCCATGCGCTCAGCAACAACCCCTTGGCGGCCCGCAGCGCGATAAATTCGTCGCTGCGCAATTCCGCGCCTTCACCACGTGGGGCGCCTGCACCGTCGGCGCGGGGCTCGGCGCACCAGCCCAGATTCAATTCGCTGCGGCCATGGTCGCTGGCCAGTTGGGCGCTGATCTGGCCGGACGTGTCGTCGAAACGGAGCTGGTTGCCGCGGCTGCCGCCCTGTTCACGGCTGCGTATGCCGCTGTACCAGCGGTTGCCGGGCAGATCGCCGCGCCGGCTGAGTGCCGGTGGCATGGCGCGGTTGTTGTATAGCTGGCCGACCACGATAGGCTTGTCCGGGTCGTCGTTGACGAAGGCGATCAATACCTCGGTGCCGACGCGGGGCAGGAACTGGCCGCCCAATTGTTCCATGCTGCCGGGGCCGGGACCTGCCCAATGGGCGGCCACCCGAACGAAAGCCGAATCGCCATCGGTGCCGGAAGCCCCGGCGCCATGCGCATGTTGGTGGTCGGCTTCGCGCGTGCCGAGGAAGCGTATTTTGACCCTGTCCATCTGATCGCAATGGATTTCCTCGCCTTCCGGCCCCACCACGATGGCGCTCGCCAGGCTGGCGCGCGGAACGTCGTTGCGCGGGTCGAACGCCGGCACGATCCGGACACCCCGCCGCACGCAGGTGAACGTGTTACGGTAGGGCGGCGCATCGGTGACCGCGTCCGGGCCAGTCATGTCCCAGCCATTGTGGGCGAACATGCGGTTGACCCGGGCGTCCAGTTTCTTGGGCAAGTTGTTGCGGGCTGAGACGCGCAACGACGTGACGATAAATTTGCGCTCCTCTTCCGCGTGGGCATCCAGCTCTGGGTGGCCATCCACGCTGATCCATTCGCCGATGCGCAGGTCGCGGACGTTACTTTCTGCCATGAAGTGCTTGGACTCGTAGTCATGGCGGGCCATCCGCGCGCTTGCCATGGCCGCATGGTCGTCGTTGTCATCGCCTATGTGCGGGGTTTCGACGCGATAGTCGTCCAGCAGGGCCGCATGCCGGTTGCCTCGCGGGCCCTGATTGACTTTGCTGCGGCTGTTGGTGGCCATGAAGTCCACCGCCAGCGGATCGCCATAATCCCAGCTGAAACCGGAAACGCTGCCGGACCGTAATGCGCGTTGCGCACACCAGGCCGTAATGGTGTCGCGTTGCTCCGTCGCGTCCTGGCGATGATAGCGCACGCTGCCGGCGGTGTTTTCTTTCAGCTGGAGCTGGTCGTCGAACATGACCAGCGTGTGCATCGGCGGTTGCTCCAACTCATCGTCTTGCTCGTCTTGCGCGGCGGCACCACCGGCGCGGAAATACCATGCGATGCCGCGCCGCTTCAGCAGGCGGCGTATGAATGCCGCGTCCGATTCGTTGTATTGCATGGTGAATTCGCGTTGTGGAAAGCCGCGCTGTTTGAGTTCAAAGGCAAATTCAAATCCGAACATGGCGGCCAGGGCAGGATCGCGCTGGCGCCATTCGCTGAGCAGGATGTCGATGATGTCGATCTCGTTCTTGTTCAGGAAGACGCGGGTGTTGGTGCGCTGCTCCAGCATGCGCAGCGCGTCCGTGAGCACCAGCTGATAGGTGGCCAAGCCGCCGTCGCTCTGGCCTGCGCTGGCGCCGGTGACGATGCCGCAGATGCTGTGCAATTCGCCGCGGTCCGTGACCAGCTGCAGGTCGGCTGCAATGCCGATGAAATCCTTCAGCGGCAGGCTGGCATCGCCGGCAACGCACAGGATGCGGTATTCAAAGCCCTCGCACATGGCCTCGGTACCAGTTACACGCTGCGGCAACAGAACGGAGTCCGAGCAGCCTTCGCTGAGGCCAAGACGCAGGCGCATAGGCCGGTTGCTGGTGCTGAACATATCGCTCAATGGCAGGACAGACATCCAATCTAATTCCATAGCATTCTCCTTGGTGGCTAGTGCGGCCTGGCCCGCCGGGGCGATCCGAGACGGGTGCTTGAGAGCACGCGGCTATCGCGCGGGACGGGTTGGCCAGGCGCGTCAGCCGCTCACGCAGGTCCGCGATATTGGCAGTGGCTGCCTAGACGCCGGCCTGGCGGTGTGATGGGTCAGGTACTGCGGAAATTCGTTCGACTCGATTGGAGTTGGGCGCCGCAAGTGGTTGCGTCGCCATCGAATGCGATTGGAATGCCGTTGAGGGTGTGTTGTGACGACCCGCTCATGATGGTGCACCCGTTATGGCCGGGGAGGGGGCAACTGCAAAGGTCGCCAACGCAGGCCACGGGCACGCCATCGACCGTGAAATGGCTGGCGTGTGTACTGATCACCTTGCCGCCGTGCGAAGTGGAATCGCCGAGCCGGATTACGTTCTTCATCGTTTTTGCTCCTGGGTGGTGGGGGATGGGATTTTGTCTGGCGCCGGGGGCGTGTAGTTGGCCGGATCGATGGCCGGCGAATTGCGCGGACGGAAAATGTCGCCGCGTGACTTTTGCTGGGCGTCGCGCTTTTCCTGCGATGGCGGGCTAATGAAAATGATGCTGGCCTCGTGCGGGTCGCGCAGGTTGATGGCGGCGCTGATGCCGCCGGCCCGGTAGCTGCCCATCACGCCGATGGCCATCTGGACGAACCACGTGGCGGCGCCCGTGTTGCCCAGCCGGCGGTCGGTGTTGATGAACTGCTCCAGCTTGCCCGTGTCGATGGTGGGACCGCCTTGCGCGGAGTAATCGTGCAGCATGCCTTCGAGCGCGATCAGTTGTTCGGGGTGGTTGTTGGTGCCGGCGATGATGCGGGCTGGCGCCGCTGCCCGTTCCGCTTCGGGCAGCGTGAGCAGGGCGTCGTGCAGTCCAGTCAGCAAGGCCTTCTTGCGCAGCTCGCGGTCTGCCAGTGGCTTGCCGTGTTCGTCGCTGGTGTTGACGAATACGGGGCGGTGGATGTAGCCCATGGTGGGCATGCGGTCGAATGTGGCCAACTGGAAGGTTTCCCATGGCACAGGGAACCATGGGGTGGGTTTCCAGTCGAGCGGGGGATGGGGCTTGGTATGCAGATGGCGATCGAGAAAGCTGGTCTGGCCGGTGCCGCGTATGTCGGGCCGCACGCTGAACTTGGCGGCTTCGGCCAGCCATTCGTCGATGAGTGGTCCACGCGCTAAGCTTTCCGGATCGGATCGCGGAAGGGTTTTTGTCAGGTTGAGATAGGTCAGGAATACACGCCGGGAAATACCATCGCGGTTTTGCTCGTAGACGCTGGCGTCATTGCTGACGTCTTCAAATACGAACGGCCGTATGGCGTCGACTCGCTCGCGTCGGGCGAGCACGAATAGAGTCGATGCATCTGGCATGTCCGGAAGGTAATACCCATCCTCACGAGGTTTTTCCACCTCAGCAAACATATTGCGGACTGTACTACTGTCGTCTGAAGTCAAGACGACATAGGGGATGTCTGGATTAGCATCGAAAAACGCGAATACGTCCTCGAGAAGTCTGTCCGGTCGTTCATTAAACTGGCGCGGACCAACAACGAAGAGATGAGTGGCCATGCCATTTGACTCTGCGCTGGCAACTAGGCCAGCAACTGGGCTAAGCGGCGTGTCTCCCTCTGTTTTGTTGAGGATTGGTGGCTCTGCGTTGAACACAGGTACCCCCCAACAATCAACCGAATCCCAAGCGCCATTTTCCAGAGTGTCCGCTTCGCGCCCCCCAGTTAACCCGTCCTTGTCAATTCCCGTCCAGGGATATTTCTTTGGGTCCTTTTCTCGAATGCTGACGAAGGGCGAGCCCGTCTGCAATATGTCCCAGAGTTTGCCCTGGCGGTATTTTTCCACCGTTACACCCAGACCGATCACTTCTAGCACATATTCGCGGCGTCCTCTTTCGGAGTGAGCCTCCGCCAGCTGGCGCTGCGCCAGCTCGGCCTGTACCTTCGCCTCTGCTTGGCGAGCCTTGGCCTCGTTGGAAGCCATGACCCAATTGCCGACAAAGATCAGCGGGACGGCCAGCACGGGCACGACGAACCACCATAGTTTGCTCATCTCTGCCTCCGGTTGTTTATCCCGTTCAGCGTGCAGCGCTTCCATCGCAATTTGCTAGAACTGGAGGCACGGCTGTACGGCAATATCAGGAGCATTTTGCTCGTTCCTTGCTGGGCCATGGCATCAGCTTTTATCTGGCGCCGGCGGTGCATAGTTGGCGGGATCGATAGCCGGCGAATTGCGCGGACGGAAGATATCGCCGCGCGACTTTTGCTGGGCGTCGCGCTTTTCCTGCGATGGCGGGCTAATGAAAATGATGCTGGCCTCGTGCGGGTCGCGCAGGTTGATGGCGGCGCTGATGCCGCCGGCCCGGTAGCTGCCCATCACGCCGATGGCCATCTGGACGAACCACGTGGCGGCGCCCGTGTTGCCCAGCCGGCGGTCGGTGTTGATGAACTGCTCCAGCTTGCCCGTGTCGATGGTGGGACCGCCTTGCGCGGAGTAATCGTGCAGCATGCCTTCGAGCGCGATCAGTTGTTCGGGGTGGTTGTTGGTGCCGGCGATGATGCGGGCCGGCGCCGCCGCCCGTTCCGCTTCGGGCAGCGTGAGTAGGGCGTCGTGCAGGCCAGTCAGCAATGCCTTCTTGCGCAGCTCGCGGTCGGCCAGCGGCTTGCCGTGCTCGTCGCTGGTGTTAACGAATACGGGGCGGTGGATGAAGCCCATGGTGGGCATGCGGTCGAATGTGGCCAACTGGAAGGTTTCCCATGGAACGGGAAACCATGGGGTGGGTTTCCAGTCGGCTGGTGGGTGGTGCTTGGAATTCAATTGGCCAAACAAGCTGGTCTGGCCTGTGCCGCATATGTCGGGCCGTACGCCGAACTTGGCGGCCTCGGCCAGCCATTCATTGATGAGTGGACTCCGAGGGGCTGAGTGCGCAGGATCCCTCCTCGGAAGGGATTCTTTTAATTGAAGATAGCTTAGGTATAGGCGCCGAGAAATGCCTTCTTGATTTTGAATTTCAATACGCTGGTCGTTACTGACATCCTCAAACACAAACGGGCGGATAGCATCGACGCGTTCGCGCCGGGCGAGCACGAAGAGGGTAGATGCGTCTGGCATTGCGGGAACGTAATACCCATCTTGATTTAATTCACGATGGGGAGCGAACATATTGCGTCTGGTTATGCTGTCATCGGCATTGAAAACGACGTAAGGGATATCAGGGTTGGCATCAAAAAAAGCAAAGATTTCGTCAAGGATTCTATCCGGCCTTTCGTCAAATCTATGAGGGCCAATTACGAAGAGATGGGTGGGCATACCATTTGACTCAGCGGCAGACACCAGGCCAGGAAAGGGAGTAATCGGTTCCTCGAATTGCGTCAGGCTTAGAAATGGTGGTTGGGCGTTGAAAACAGGAACGCCCCAACAATCAACTGAATCCCATGCTCCATTTTCTAACGTGTCCGCTTCACGTCCACCCGTGGTTTGCTGCTTATCCACCCCGCCCCACGGATATTTTTTGGGATCTTTTTCACGTATGCTGACAAAAGGGGAGCCCGTTTGTAACACATCCCAGAGTTTGCCTTGGCGGTATTTTTCCACTGTTACACCAAGGCCGATTACCTCCAAGACATATTCACGACGTCCTTTCTCTGTGCGTGCTTCCACTTGCTGGCGCTGAGTTATTACAGCCTGTGCTTTCGCCTGTGCTTGTCGTTCTCTTGCTTTGCTGGACGCAATAACCCAATGGCCGCCAATGATCAATGGGACGGCTAGCACGGGCACAATTATCCACCATAGTTTGCTCATCTCCGCCTCCGATTGGTTCTTTAACGCCGCATGCAGCGCTTCTTGTTCGATCCACACAAAAAGGGCAAGTATTACCAGCAGAATGACAACCGCCCCCCGCAAGTGCCTCCAACCGTCCGGCGCCGCAGTAGCATCCTGATCGTCGCTATTCATTTTCTTTGTCCTTTTTTGACGACACCCATCTGATTCATTGTTTCTAATATGATGCTAGACGGGAGTCCGTCGGGAAGTACTGGTAGGTCGGCGGGTAGGGTTCCAGTGGAGTAGTACATGACGCTACCTTCAATCAGTGCGCGGCGCCAAGCCGGCTCGTCCTTCCAATATGCTGCGAATTTCTCGGCAAATGTGTCCCAGTCCAAGATGCCTGGTCTCACTGATTCTTGGTAAGCCGGGCGCTTCAATCGCCAATCCGCGACCGCGCACAAATAGGCATAAAACAACGGGTGCGTTGGCGCGTGTCCGCCGCCGATGGCAACGTCGTAGGCCGTAACTTGCCGATGGTTCTCCCGGCCGCCATACACGGCGCCATGGAATGACCTGGCCATGCTGGCGTGCTGCCAGCGCCGGCGTGCCTCCTTGCCAGTCTCGGAGCGCCGTATCAGCAGCGTGGGTGGATGGATGGGGTGGGGCACATAGCCGTTGTCCATACAAATAAATACCGCAAGTACCTGGCAGCGCTGGTCGCTAGGTTTGTCGCGGTTCAAGGCCTCCTCGATCGCGAACTTCGACCTGTCCATCCGGGCCACATTGCCCGCGTACAGATCAGGGCGCGGACTGGGCATGGCATCGTCATACTGGCTCAGGCCGGTCTGGTAAGTGGGATCGCCTATGCATTCCCAGCAGTTGTCTATGCCGTAGTCGCTGGTGCTGGCAATGGCCGCATCGATCGGGTCGACTTGTTCGCTGGCGCCCGGTCTGCCTTGGGCGTCCGGCTGCGCGCCTTCCACCATGCTGGCCGGCACGGCTTTGGGGAGCGCTTCACCATTGATCGTGCGCAGATTGTAGCGGTCCTTTTCCTCTTCCGTGGCCGCGTCCGGCCCATCGCCGGGCAAAGGCAAATGGCCACGGATACCGTGTTTGCTGGCAAAGCTGTCGCTGACGGCGGTATGAGCCTGGTCATCCTCGCCAGGGGCGCGCAGCGTGAAATCGTACGGTGATTTTTTTGTTCCGATCAGCACCGGCGCGCCGCTGTGGAAGTCCGGCCGGCGCTTCATTGTGAACACGCGCTGTCGAAAGCCTGCGCCCAGTTCATGCATAGGCTTGCGCACGATAGGCGTGGGTGTGTCGACCAGCTTGCCCGTCTCAAAGGAACCGTACGACGTGCTCTTAATCATCTGCGGCCCGCGGACGATCTGCGTGCCGCGTTGATAGTCAGGTACGCCTTGCCAGCCTATGCCTTGCACGTTAGATAGCGCAACGGTCATGTCTTCCGGTGAAAAGTAGAGATAGACCTTGCCCCGGTTGTCGCGGTCGGCGCCAGCCTCCCACTTGGCGCCGACCACACCGAAATGCTTGGCGGTATCGGGCAGTTCGGCCAGCGCCGGCGTCGCGTGCTTGTGCTGCTGCACGCCGTGGACGATGTTGACCAGAGTGCTGAGGCGCGCGTGCAAGGTTTGGCTGCTTTCGATGGCGCCGTACCGTCCATCCATGGCCCTGTCGCCGTCGGAAAAGCCTTCGGCCATGCTTGCTCCGGTTGGCATCCGGTCTACCAGGCTGTATGGCGGGTTGCATAAGACGAGGGTGTCGGCCGGACGGGCGTTGCTTTGCACTTTGAGCATGGCCGGGTCGAGCAGGAACGCCTGTGCCAGCAAACTGAGCATGCATCCCTGGCTGTGGGCGACGATGGAAACTGTTTCGTCGGCGTGATAATCGCGGATCATGGTGATCAGGGCGGCCAGGCGGCGCGCCGCCAGAATCATGTAGAGCCGGCCCGGATTGCCCAGCACCGGATGGGTGGCATCGCGCTGGATGGCGTCGAGCATTCCGCGCAGGCCGGATTTGCCCCGGTTCCACATGTCCGGCAGCGTGCTGGTGGCGTTGGCGAACGGACCACCGCCTTTCGAAAAGTCCTTGTCGAGCCGGTTACCAAATCGGTCGAGTGCCTGGCCATGTTTCTGCCGCGCTCCCGCCTTGGCTAAAGCCTGTATTTCACGAAAGCCCCAATAGAACGGAATCACCGGGCTGTGAGTTTCCGTGGTTACCTGCCGTTTGAAGAACAGGGCATCAGGATCGTCCTCGACCTTATCCTTGTCGGCCTGGTTCGGCATGCGGTAGTGCGCCGGCGTCAGTTCGCCGTGCAGGCGTTCCGCCAGGCCGGCGCACAGGCCGGATTCCGCCGCCTCGTAACTGGTGCCGACGTCATTTACGCCGTGCACCAGGATGATGGAGCCGGGCAGGTTGTGCCGGACGCCAACGATCTTGTCCGTCAGCCGGCCCGACATGTAGATGCCGTTTCCTTTGCCACGAGAAAATGGGAGCTGTTCGTAGGTAGCCATGATTCATGTCGTGAGTATGTTGATGGAAGGTCGCTGCGCCGGTTTTCAGAGCAGCGCGTACACATGGTCATCTCGATCGGCCGTCGCCGGCCTGGTGGCAAGGAACGCGCCCCGGCCTAGCCTGGCCTTGTTTGGTCCACCCAGCTTCGCGCCCTTGACGTCGGCGGACCGCAAGACCAGGCGTAGTTCGAATGCGATCGGCGGCAGGGCGAACAACGACAGCATGCGTTTGATCGCGCGGTAGCCATCCGTGCCGGGTAGAAAACTGTCGAACTGTGCCCTGGTGAGCGGCCCTACGCGCAGGCGGGCGGTCGACTTCCTGTCCCAGCGACGCACGCCGATGATGACGCCCTGGCCCAACACGTGGCGTTGCTTGCCCAGCTTCAGGCGGTCCTTGTCCGCCAGCACGTCCCAGTTGCCGGCGAATTGTTCCACCCGCACCGGTACGCCAAAGTACTCGGTCATGACGGCGCCTATCGCGCTGGCCGACGTGGGACGGTGGCGCAAAATGGCCGCGTAATGGGCCTTCACTTCGTTCCAGGCTTCATCCTCGGGATTGGCGTCGGGAAGCGGCTTGCCGCGCGCGGGCAGGGCGCCGGCCAATGCCAGTTGTATGGACAGCAGCGTGTCCTGGCCCCGGGCGTCCTGCCGATAATGGATGCGGTATTTGGACCAGGCCTGATACTGCAAATGCATCATCCGGTTGGTGAAGATGTCGAAGAACGCCCGTCCGCCTTCGAACTTGTCGTTGGCAATCTGGCTGGCGATGCTGTCGGTATAGTGATATGGCATCGCACCGTGCACGCCGAAGAAGCCCATGCGCGCCGCCGTCAGGCGCAAGTAGTGCAACTGGCCGGCCTGCAAGGCCGATTGCAGGGCCTGCGCATTGTCGATGGCGACCGGTGCCACTGCCGTCAGCGCTTCGATCTCGCTGGGTGGAAAGGCCATGGACAAGCTATTGCTGAACCTCACATGACACGGCAAGGCTTGCTCGCCGGTGTAGCCGTTCCGGTTCAGCCAAAGTTCGACCATGCGCAACGATTGCATGAGCTCGTAGCGATAGGGCTCGGTTATCAAGCGTTCGATTGCGCTAGTGTGCTGTCGCCGCTGCGGGGTAGGCATCGTATGATCTCCTTGCCGGTGGATTTGCAAAAGACGCATAGCTGGGTGTAGGTGTTGATCTCGGCGTACAGGCCAAAAAAATGGTCGAGCACCTGGATGAAGGCGTGGATGCCGCTGCCGGCAAAGGCGCCCAAATCGAGCGTGAGGTGAATTTCGAAGCCGTTGACGCGGGCGCCGCCGTGCCTGTCGTTCAGCCAGCAGCGCGCCTGCTTGAACGACAGGCCCGCGATGGCGTCTATCTGCCGTTGCTGGACGGGGGATTGCGGCAGGTTGTGCAGCTGTAGCAGTTCGGTGAAGGCGGCAATGTCTTGCTGCACCAGCGAGCGGTGGTTGAGGGCGAGTTGCGAGATCAGCCGCCAATGGGCCTCGGCCGGAAAACGATAGGTGGCGCTGGGCTTGCGCAGTAGCCGGATGGGGTAGCCGCCCGATGCGCGCTCCAGTTTCAGGTCGCCATTGGGCTGCCCCAGTTGCAGCGTGCTGGGCAGATCGCGATTGGTGCACACCAGGTCGATGGAGACCGTCGCCGTTTCCAGCGCCAGGGGATTGAGGTCGATATCGGTCAGGGCGATTTGCGTTTCGAACCCGGGGCTGGTCTGCGCGCGGACGCTGTCGCGGCGGATCGACCAGTAGTGTCCCCTGCGTCCGCCGGCCTGGCCGTGCCGCATGGCGTAGTAGGGATGGAATTCGGTGATTTTGGTGCCCGTTGGCGTATCGCGCACGACGCGCACCGATACGACGCTGTGTATCTCATAGGCCGCCGCGTGATCCACGCTGGCAAGCAGCGGATATTCGGTCCGCGTGTGGGACAGGTCTACCGGCGTGGCGGCCCGTTTGAACAGGTTGACGACGGGGGTGCAGGAAAGCAGGAAATTGTTGTGGGACAGTGGTTGCAGCACCTGGGCCGTGCGCGTATCGACGCCCGCGCCGGTGATGGCGAGATGCAGGGTCAGGCTGCGTGTTTCCGGCGGCAGCAATTTGCAAGCGCCCGCCAGGTCGATGCCGATGAAATTGAATTTTTCTGGACAGGCGAAGTATTCCGTCAGCAGCCGATAGGCCGGGTGCGCACGGGCATCGCAGGGCAGCAGGGCTTCATCCTCCCTGAATCCGGCGGCCAAGATGGGAACTTGCTTGAGCTTTTCCCAGACCTGGCTCCGGTCCGCCTCGACATAGGCCCCTACCGTCTGCATGAACAACAGGTCACGCAGTGTGGTGCGCAACGAAGGATCGCCGTCCAGGAACACACGCAGCGTTTCTACCCCCAACTGCGCCAGTCCCATGGTCGCGCTCGTGCTCTCGATTGTGATGGAAATCATGGACGTGGCGCCCTGAGGCAGCCGGACGCCCGGTGGAATATTGCAATGCGTCGTAAAGCGCGCGCTTGAAATGACAATCGGCGCAATGGTGACTGGATAGATGGTGTGAAACCGGTAGACCACGTCCTGTTGCGCCAGCGTCTGCAGGTAGGTCCCGCGCGGTATCGTTACGGCGCCGCTCATGCTGCGGACCTCCCGCTCGCCATAGTCGAAGCGGGCGATGGATGCAGACGGCATGGGCCTGTCGTAGTGCGGATAATTGGCGTTCATCACCGCCGCCGTGAGGATGTGCGAGCTGTCCTCGATTTGCTGCACGACGTGCGCCCCCATCATCACGACCGCCTCGGTGAAGCGTTGCAGATTGGGATCGGTGCATTCCCCTTCCACAATGCCTAGCGCCGATGCGAGCTGCGGATTCTCTTCGCTGAATTTGCGCAAGCGCTGCACCAGGTTGCCGTGCTCGCGCTCGTAAAACGGCAGGATATCCTTGCTCATAGCTGCTCCTTTGGCGTGCGAACGCCATATGTCCCGGGGCGGACGGAATAACGAAGATTGGATGGCTGGAGCCGGGCATCGAACTCGACCGGCTGGCGCGCAGGCGCGATCAGCAGGGCGGTGATATGGAAATCGATCCGGTTGATCGCGCCGTGTTCGGTGGACAATTCCACGCGTACGTGTTGCAGGCGCGGCTCGAAGCGCTCGATGGCCAGCTTGACGTGGTTGCAGACGGCTGAGCGGTCATTGCTACTGCCCAGGCAATAGGCCGCGAAATCCATCAAACCATAGTTGAGTATCGATTTGCGGCAGCGCGGATAGCGTGCCAGTTTGCCGCTTGGCAAGGCGACCCTGGTGTTGAGCAGGTTTTCCAGGTCAAGGGCCACGGCGGCCCGGTATCCTTCCTGCGCTACGCGGGCCGAGTTCCCGCCTTGCGTCGATGCAGAGCCGGCGGCAAGCAGCCGGTGCCACGTACTCGGCGCATACTCGTGTTCCACGGACATGTCGCGGCCTCCCCGTCTAATGGCTTGCGGACGGGATACCGCGGCAGGCTTGCCGTTGCTGTCGCCCGAAGAGAGTCCATTATTCGATAGGCACGTGACGGTGCATTGCGCTTGCCCAAGCAATGGTCGGGGAAGGCGCTGTAACTTCAATACCAGTAGTTACAATCTTCAACCAGTTGAAGACTTGCTTGGTTACTGAAAAATTTTGACTAGTGATTACTTTGTAACGTCGTTCAGCGGGGTTTGGGCTGGACGTTGTAAAGAGATGTGCGGCTCAACGGCAGGCTAGCTGCAAGTCTTACTTCTGGCGCAGGTGGGGCGCCGGAAACCGCATGCCGGCGCCTGGCATCGCAAGGTCAGCAGGGCTGCTCAGTGCATGGAAGCGGTCGACAATTCCTTCAGTTCTCGGATGCTGATGTCCGATTTCTCATGCATACGCAATAAGATGGTGGCCCCGACGGCCAGCTTGCGATGCCGGATCTTGCTGATGATGGGCGGTTGAACCTCAAGCACGCGGCACAATTCCGCATCGTTTTTCAGGTTCATTTTCTCGATCAGGGTGTCCAGCAGCTTGTTGGGAACAAAGCTGGATGGTTCGAGCGCGCGGGCCCGGTTCATGGCCTCGATCAATTCCAACTTTTTTTGCCGTACGTTCATTTTTGCTCCTCCTTTGCTCAAAAACGTGGTTAGGTTGGCGTGTCCTCGCTGGCGAGCGACCCCACATTTCGGTCCCCGAATGTGGAATGCGGCTCAACATTCTTGATAACCAGGCAAGTTACTTTCAATAATACTACGGAGAGAATTGGATAGGATGATTTGATAAAAAAATTATCTTGTTTTTTGCTCAAACGGATTGACGATTGTTGTTTCTTGTATCCCCAATTTCGTTAATAACAACGTTTTGTCGGCCATGGCGGCCGCGGCATGGGAATGGGTGACCATGATGGCGCAGGCGCCGGTCGCCTTGATTTCCTGGCGCAGCAGGGTGAGGATGGTGTCGGCCGTGTCGGGGTCGAGATTGCCGGTCGGTTCGTCGGCCAGCACCAGGGCCGGCCGGTGCACCAGCGCGCGCGCGATGGCCACCCGTTGCAGTTCGCCGCCCGACAGCTGGTGCGGGAAGTCGGCGCCGCGCCCGCCCAGGCCCACCGCTTCGAGCATCTGGCCGGCGCGTCCGCGCGGCAGGCCGTTCAGCAGCAGGGGCAGGGCTACGTTCTGCAGCAGTGTCAGATGGGGCAGCACGTGGAAAGCCTGGAAGATGAAGCCCATGCGGGCCCGCCGCAGCCGGGTGGCCGCGTCGTCGTCCAGGCCCGACATGGCCACCCCGTCCACCAGGATGGGCGCCGCTTGCGGGCCGGGGTCGGGCTGGTCCAGGCCGGCGATCAGGTTCAGCAGGGTGGACTTGCCGACCCCGGAGTCGCCCATGATGGCGACGAACTCGCCGGCCCGGAACTGCCAGCTGAGCCGGTCCAGCACGGGATGGCCGCTGGCGTAGGATTTGGTGAGCTGGCGCAGTTCGAGCATGGGGCGGGTTACCTGGGTTGGTTTAGCGGGTCAGCACGCGCCGCAGCGCGAAGCTGATGGCGTCCACCAGCCCCACCAGCAGCAGCATGGCGGCGATCACGGTGGCGGCCTGCTGCATCTGGAACAGCGACAGGTGATATTTGAGCATCTGCCCCAGCCCGCCCGCGCCCACCACGCCCAGGATGGCGGCGGCGCGGATGTTGTTCTCCCAGCGGTACAGGGTGTAGGACAGCATCTGCGGCAGCGCCTGCGGCAAGGTGGCGTACAGGAAGGCGGCCAGCGGCGAGGCGCCGTTGGTGCGCAGGCTTTCCTCGGGCAGGGGGGCGGCGTTTTCCAGCGCGTCGGCGAACAGGCGGCCCAGCACGCCGGAAGTGTGGGCGGCCAGCGCCAGTGTGCCGGCGAACGGCCCCAGGCCGGCCGCCACCAGCAGGATGGAAGCCCACACCAGTTCGGGAATCGAGCGCAGCACGTTGAGCAGGGCCCGCACGGGCGCGCGCAGCGCGTGGCCGAAGCGGCCCGCGCCCGGCAGGGCCAGCGCCAGGCCGGCCATCACGGCCAGCAGGGTGCCCAGGGCGGACATGGCCAGCGTTTCGGCGGCGGCGCCGGCCGTTTTGGCCAGGAAGGGCAGGGCCAGCTCGGGCGGGGCGAAGCCGGCCAGGAATTCCGCCATGCTGGCCAGCGCTTCGAGCGTGAAGAAGGCGCGCCACTGCAGGGGCAGCGAGGCGAAGCTGGCCGCCACCAATGCCAGCAACAGCGCGGCCAGGGCGATGGTGGACCAGGCGCGGGGCGGGGCCGGCGGCATGCCGGCCGGGGTGTGTGGTGCGCTCATGCCAGCCGCCTCCTCAGCATTTTGGACACCGTGTCGGCGCCGGCCACCAGCAGCACGAACACGATCAGCATGGACGACACTTCGCCGCCGGACAGCATCTTCATCGATTCATCCATGCGCTGGCCCAGGCCGCCGGCGCCCACGAAGCCCATGACGACGGAACCGCGGATCGCGCATTCCCAGCGGTAGACGGTGTAGGACACCAGTTCCGAGGCCGCCTCCGGCAGCGTGCCATACAGCAGGGCGGCCAGCCGCCCGCTGCCGTTGGCCAGCAGCACCGTGCTGGCGCCGCCGTCGGCCGATTCCAGGATTTCAGCGTAGACCTTGCCCAGCATGCCGCAGTAGGTGAGGGCGATGGCCAGCACGCCGGCCGTGGGCCCGAGGCCGATGATGCGCACGAACAGCAGCGCCCACACCAGTTCCGGCACGCTGCGCAGCAGCACCAGCAGCCAGCGCGCTATCTGGCGCAGCAGGGCCGAGGGCAGGCGCATGCGGCCCGTGCCCAGGCGCGAGATCGACAGCTTTTCCGTCACCAGCAAGGTGGCGGGGATGGCGCCCAGCAGGGCCAGCGTGAGGCCGGCCGTGGCGATGGCCACCGTCTGCCACGTTTCGCGCAGCAGCATGGCGAGAAATTCAGGACTGTGGGCCGGTGGCATGAAGCCGGCCAGGAAGCGGCCGGTGGCCTCCAGGCTTTGCCAGTCGAACAGCACGGAGGGCTTGAATTCGCTGGTCACGACCATGGGCCACAGCAGGGCGATGCCCAGCACGGCCATGATGACGCGGCCGCGCCAGGCGGGGTCGGGGTGGCGGGTGGCGCCGTTGGGATTGGGCCTGGGGTTGAACGTATTGTGCATGGATCAGAAGCAGGCGCCCACGGCCACGCGCGACGGCAGTACGGCCGGCGGCGGCGTGCTGGCGGCGGGCAGCTCGCCCTGGTACAGCGCCGTCACCATGTCCGGCGTGACCTGCTCGCGCGGCAGGTCGAACACGATGGCGCCGTCGCGTAGCGCGACGATGCGGGGAAAATGGGCCAGCGCCAGGTCCACCTGGTGCAGGCTGCAGATCAGGGTGGCGTTGCGTTCGGTAGCGTCCTGGCGCAGCGTGGCCAGCGCCAGCTCGGACAGGGCCGGGTCCAGCGCCGACAGCGGTTCGTCCACCAGCAGCGCCTGCGCCGACGACAGCAGCAGGCGCGCCAGGCCACAGCGCTGGCGCTCGCCGCCGGACAGGCGGTCGACCCGGGCGTACAGCTTGTCGCCCAGGTTGAAGCGGGCCAGCGCCTGCCAGGCCGCTTCCGGATCGGCCGGCTTGACCAGCGAGACCAGGGCGCGCCACAAGCTCCATTGCGGCAGGCGCGCCGCCAGCACGGCCGTCACCACGCGCTGGCGGGGCGGCAGGGGCGGCGTCTGCGGCGCCAGGAACAGGCGCGCGCGCAGGCGGTGGCGCTGCGCTTCGCCCATCGTCCATGGGTCCTGGCCGAAGGCCTGGAACATGCCGTCGGACGGGCGGTGGGCGCAGGCCAGCACGGCCAACAGGGTGGTCTTGCCGGCGCCGGACGGGCCGATCACGGCCAGCTGCTCGCCGGGCGCTACCGTCAGCGTGACGTCACGCAGTGCCGGGGCCGCGCCCGCGGCGGCGGCCAGGTGGCGCACCGTCAGGTGCTCCAGGC
>JAZJZQ010000084.1:0-108184 GCA_040389625.1 Pseudomonadota bacterium
CCGAAGGCGTGGAAAGCCAGGCCATCTGGGCGCGTCTGGCCACGCTCGGGTGCGACGTCGCGCAAGGCTATCTCATCAGTATGCCCATGCCGGCAGAGCAATTCAGGGCATGGGAAACCGAATGGACCCATGCTGCCGCCTAGGCGGTGACAGGCAGTGCCCACGGAGGCCCGCGTGCCGAACGGGAAGGCGCGCGGGGTCGGTTCGAATGTGGGCGGCGTCACCGCGCCCGCTGACGCTAATCAGGGCCAACAATTGTGCTGCTCAAGCAACTGGCGCGCGCGGGCCAGCACCGGCGCGTCGACCATTTTTCCTTCGAACGCGAAAGCGCCTTCGCTGCACGCCGCGCGCGCCAGCACGGCGTTTGCCCAGTCCAGTTGCGCGGCGGAGGGGAGAAAACCTGCGTTGACGCCCGCCACCTGCGCCGGATGAATGCACAGCTTGCCGCTGAATCCGGCTTGGCGCGCCTGCCCGGTGGCCAGGCGCAGCGCGGCCTGATCGTCGATCGTGAGCGTGACCCCATCGACCGGCCCGGGCAGCCCGGCGCTGCGCGCCGCCAACACCAGCATGGCGCGGTAAGGCGCCAGTACGTCGCGGTCTTCATCCAGGCCGAGGTCGAGGCAGAAGTCGACGCTGCCAAACATCAGACGCTGTACCCCGGGCGCGGCGCAGATCGTGCCGGCGGCGGCAAGGCCGGCCGCCGTTTCGATCAGCGGCAACAGCGCGACGCCGGGGCGCGTGTGGTCGCGCAGCCTGGCCAGCTGCTGCGCCGTCTCGGCCTTGGGCAGCACGATGCCAGCCACCCCTTCCAGCATGCACAGGGCCAGATCGGACTGGCCCCATTGCGTCTCGAGGCTGTTGATACGGATGCAGGCGCGGCCACCGCCCGCCAGAAAATCGCGGCAGGCCGCGCGCGCGCTTTCCTTGGCCGCGGGGGCGACCGCGTCTTCCAGATCGATGATGACGGCGTCGGCGCCGCTGGCCACCGCCTTGGCGTAACGCTGCGGCCGGTCGCCCGGAACGAACAGGAACGACCGGCTATGTTGAATGTTCATGGCTTGCTCCTTGCTGGGGCGGGTTCAGAAACAGGCATAGGCCAGCATCGATGGTGTACCGTCGGGCAGCGCGCTCCACAGCTGCAAGCCATCTTCGTGCGGCGCGGCGTTCAGTGTCAGGCTGGCGCCGAGCGTGGCCGGGCGCAGGCCCCGATAGCGGAAAGCCTTGAGCGGGCGGCCGCCAAGCTCTTCGGCGAAGCCGGCCAGCATGGTGGCCGTCAGTGGTCCGTGGATCACAAGATTGTCGTAGCCTTCGACGGTGCGGCAGTAATCGGCGTCGTAGTGGATGCGGTGGCCATTGAAGGTCAGCGCCGAATAGCGAAACAGCGTCGTCGAGCTGGGCCGGAAGTCCCGGCTGTGGCTGGCCGTCGGCATGGTGGGGCCATCGCCGCCGGCATTGCCGCGTGCGGCCGCCTCCTTGTAGACGATGTCGTGATGCTCGGTCAACGCCAGTTGCCCCTGATGGAAGATCTGGTGCCGCACCGTGACAAACACCAGGTCGCCGCTGCGGCCCCGCTTGTGCTCGACGCTGGCCACGCACGAGCGCCGCTCGACGGCGGCGCCGAATGGCAGCGGCGCGTGGAATTCCAGCGTGCCGCCGGCCCACATGCGATTTGGCAGCGGCACCGGCGGCAGGAAGCCGCCACGCGCCGGATGGCCGTCGCGCCCCAACTGCGATTCCGGCAGGGCGTCGAGGAAGTAGCACCAGTGCCACAGTGGGGGCAAGGGCATGCCGTCGACGCAGCGCTCTGGCGGGCAGTCCAGGGTGGCCGCCAGCAGCCGTCCGTGGCGCGCCGCCAGGACGTCGTTGCTGGTCTCGCTGTTGCCTATCCAATCCTGCAGATTGGTCAGATCGATGCTGTTCATGCGGCCTCCTTGTCCGTGCGGACGGCGAATTCGGCGCGCAACGCGGCCGAGTGCTGGCCTATGTCCGGCGCCGGTTCGAAACGCTGGCGATCCCAGGGGGCGCGAACCGGGGGCGCAATCATGCGCAGTTCGCGGCCGGCCACTTGCATCGGCCAGGTCCGCAGCGCCGGGTGGCGCGCCAGGTCGGCCACCGAGCTCACCCGGCCGTAGGCGGTGTTGGCCGCCTCCAGGCGCGCCTGCGCCTGTTCAACCGTCAGCGTCGCGAAGGCAGCGCCGATCAACTGGTTGAGCGCCGCGCGGTGGCGTACCCGCGCCGTGTTGGAAGCATAGCGCGGGTCGCCGCTCAGTGCCGGCTGGCGAAGGAAAATTTCACAGAACTGGCGCCATTCACGCTCGTTCTGGATGCTGATGACGACGTCGCGGCCATCGGCGCAGGTGAACGCGCCATAGGGCGCGATAGACGGGTGCTGCAGGCCCTGGCGGGTGGGGGCGCCGGCGTCGTAGACCTGATGCAGATAAGGGATGGTCATCCAGTCGGCGGCGCCGTCGAACAGGGACACGGCGATACCGGCGCCTTGTCCGCTGCGTTCGCGCGCGGCCAGGGCCGACAGCACGCCGATCACGGCGTTCAGGCCGGCGCCGATATCGCAGATCGACACGCCGACGCGGCCGCAAGCTTCCGGCCCGCCGGTCAGGCCGGCCAGGCCGCTCTCGCATTGCACGAGCAAGTCGTAGGCTTTGAGTGTGCTGGCCGCGCCTTCGCTACCGTAACCACTGATGTCGCACGTGATCAGGCGCGGATGGCGGGCCCGCAGGGCCGCGCTGTCGAATCCGGCCCGGGCGATGGCGCCCGGCGCCAGGTTCTGCACGAAGACGTCGGCGCCGGCGAGCAGGCGCTCGAGCAGGGCCGCATCGTCGGCCTGCTTGATGTCGAGCACCAGCGATTCCTTGCCGTGATTGGTCCAGACAAAATACGATGATGCGCCATTGGCGGCGTCGTCATAGCCGCGGGCAAAGTCGCCCTCGGCCCGTTCTATTTTGATCACGCGTGCGCCCAAGTCGGCCAGGCGGCTGGTGCACAATGGCGCGGCCAGCGCCTGTTCGATCGAGACGACGACGATGCCTGCCAGCGGCGCGGCCGCCGGCAGGGAGGTGGATTGCTGCATGGTGTACTCCTGGAGTCGGTAGTGGGGAGGTGGATATGGTGCCCGTCAGGCGCCCGGCAGTCCCATGACGGCGTTGGGCAATAGCGTGGCGATGCCGGGTAGCAGGCAAAGCAGCAGCACGGCCGCCAGCATCAGGGCGACGAAGGGCAGTACGCCTGCGATGATCTGGGCTAAGGTAATGTCGGGGGCGATATTCTTGATGACGAAGATGTTCAGTCCGACGGGCGGATGGATCAGCCCCATCTCCATGACGATGGTCATCACCACGCCAAACCAGACCAGGTCGAAACCGGCGGCGCGCAGCGGCGGCAGAATGATGGGGGCGGTCATCAGGATGATGGAGACCGGCGGCAGGAAAAAGCCCAACAGCACCACCAGCGCCAGGATCAGGGCCAGCAGCAGCCATTTGGACAGGTGCAGGGCGACGACGGCCTGGGCCGCCGACTGGCTGATGTGCAGCGAACTCATGACATAGGAATAGAGCAGCGACATGCCGATGATCAGCATGAGCATGGTCGATTCCTTCAGCGTGCCGGCCAGGATGGGGCGCAGATCGCACCAGCGGCGCATCGAATAGACCAGCACCACCAGCAGCAGCGCCAGCACGCCGCCCAGGCCCGCCGTCTCGGACGGCGTCGCGTAGCCGCCGTATAGTGCGACCATCACCCCGATCAGGAGCAACAGGAAGGGCAGCACGCGCGGCAGCAGGGCCACTTTGCGGCGCAGGGTGAAGTGTTCGCGCTCGAGCAGCGGCGAAGGGGCGCCGCCGGCGCGCTGGTGCCCCAGCGCCGCCCGGTATTCCTGACGATAGCGCCAGCCGGCATAGACGGAAAATAGCGCGACGAGCAGCAGGCCCGGGCCGATGCCGGCCAGGAACAGGCGTCCCAGCGATTGTTCGGCGGCCACCGCGTAGAGGATCATCACGATCGAAGGCGGCAGCAGGATGCCCAGCGTGCCGCCGGCGGCGATCAGGCCCGCGGCGAAGCCGGGCGAATAGCCGCGCCGGCGCATTTCCGGAATGCCGGCCGCGCCGATGGCCGAGCAGGTGGCCGGGCTGGAGCCGGACATGGCGGCGAACAAGGCGCAGGCGAGCACATTGGCGATGCCCATGCCGCCGGGGATGCGGTGCAGCCAGGCGTGCAACACCTGGTACAAGTCCTTGCCGGCGCCGGATTTGCCGATTGACGCTCCCTTCAGGATGAACAGGGGTATCGACAGCAAGGTGATGCTGGCCATTTCCTCGTAGACGTTCTGGGTCACCATGTCGAGGGCGGAGGCGGGCATGAAGAGCAGCATGAACAAGGTGGCGACAGCGCCGAGCGCGAACGCGATCGGCATGCCGGAGAACATCATCAACAATGTGGCGAGGCCGAACAGCGTGCCGATGGTCAGGGTAGTCATTGTTCGCTCCGTGCGGCGGTCGATGGCCCGGCCGACAGGCCGGTGGCCAGCTGCAGCAGCAGTTGCAGGGTCAGCAGGGTCATGCCGGTGGCCATCGCGGCATAGGGAATCGACAGCGGCGGTCCCCACGACGACGTGGTGGTCTGGCCGTTGCTCCACGCCTCATGGAACAAGACCCAGGATTTCCAGGCGAAGAAAGCGCAGAACAGCGCGCTGGCGCCATCGGCCAGTAACAGGCGGACATGGTTGGCGGCCGGCCCGAGCAGGCCGGCGAGCGCTTCGA
Organism: Pseudomonadota bacterium; assembly: GCA_040389625.1. GTDB lineage: Bacteria > Pseudomonadota > Gammaproteobacteria > Burkholderiales > Burkholderiaceae_D > Rugamonas. Next base: position 4,773 of record JAZJZQ010000084.1, read on the forward strand.
TGCCGATGTGGCCGCGCTGCTTCTGTACCCAGGCGCAGGATAGGAAGGTCGCGCTCACCAACAGGAAGACCGCGGCCTCGTCCTGCCATTCGGTGGAGATGGCGAGGAAGTAGCGGGCCGTCATGCCATAGCTCAGCACCAGGGCGGCGGCCAGCAGTGCCGCCATGCAGAGCTGAAGCAAGAGGCGGTTGACGCCGTCCAGTGCGGCCGTCAGCGGGGCCAGCACGGTGCGGCGGCGGGGCCGGCACACTGCGGCCGGCGGCGCGGTGGCGGCGCGGTTCATCGCACCTGCTCCGCCAGTTTCAGCAGGCGGGCACAATTGTCCGACTTGCCGGCATAGTCGCGCCAGGCGCTGCCGCGGGCCACGCCGACCCATTGCTGGATCGCCGCTTCGTTCAATTCATGCACCTGGGCGCCGCTGTGGGCGAATACGTCGACGATGCGGCGGTCGTCCGCCATCGCCGCCTGGGTGCCGAACTGCTCCACCTCGGCGCCCACGGCCATCACGATGGCTTGCTGCTCCTTGCTCAGTTGGTCGTACACGGTTTTCGACATCAGGACAGGCACCAGCTGGAACCAGTAGGAGCGGCCGTTGCGGTTGAAACTGAGGTGTTTGCTGACTTCGTCGATGCGAAAGGACATGAGGCTGGTTGCGGTGGTGGTGACCACGTCGACGGCGCCGGTCTGCATGGCGGCATAGCTTTCGCTCGACGGTAAGGAGAGCGCCGAACCGCCGGCGGCCTTGACCACCAGGTCCATTTCACGGCTGCCGCCGCGCACTTTCTTGCCGGCGGCATGTTCCGGCGTGATGAAAGGGCCGCTGCGGCTGGCCGCGCCGCCCGATTGCCAGACCCAGCTGACAATGACGATGCCCTTGTCCGCCAGCAGGCTGCTGAGGGCTTGTCCGATGGGCGCGCTTTTCCAGCGGGCGCCCTGTTCGTAGGACGTGACGACGCCGGGCATGGCGACGATATTCAACTCCGGCACTTCGCCGCCGCCATAGGCCAGCGGCAGCACGGTCATGGCCAGCGCCCCCTTGCGCAGCGCCGAGAACTGGGCATTGACCTTCATCAGCGACGAGCCCGGGTAGACGGCGAACGTGAGCTTGCCGCCCGTGCGCCGTTCCACCTCGCTGGCGAAGCGGCGCGCCATGCGGTCGCGAAAATCGCCGCTCTCGCCGTTGCTGCTGGGGAATTGGTGCGAGATGCTCAGTTTTTGCTGGGCCAGCGCGGGCGTTGCGAGCAGTGTGGCCAGGACGGTGGCGGCGGCCAGCGTCAGGCGGCGCAGGCGCCGGCCCCGCGCCGCGCCGGTGCGTTGCGCGGTGCTTGAAGGATCGTGTGGTGCATGGTGCATGGTTGTCTCCTGTTTATTCTATGGACAGGGATCAGTATGGGGCGGCGTCGCGCGGCGAAAAAGCGGGCATTGGCGAAGTGAACGTTCGTCAAAAACGAATGCTCCATGCGTGACGCGAAGGCATACAATGGGATGGAACGGCGATGCCGGTGTTAAACAATTCGTCGGGGGCGAAGACAACATGCATTACGATTTGACCGATCTGCGCGTTTTTCTGGCGGTGGCCGAGGCGGGCAATCTGTCGCGGGGCGCGCAACGTTGCCATCTGGCCCCATCGTCGGTCAGTCTGCGCATCAAGGGCCTGGAGGCGGCGGTGGGGACCACGTTGCTGACGCGGCAGGCGCGTGGCGTGACATTGACGCCGGGCGGCCATGTACTGATCGAACACGCGCGCCGCTGCCTGGCGCAACTGGAGCAGATGCATGCCGATTTGTTGCCCTTCGCCGACGGCCTGGCCAGCCATATCACCTGCTTCGCCAATAACAACGCCATCAGCTCTTACCTGCCGGACGACCTTGCCGGCTTCTTCGCGGCCTATCCCAGTGTGCGGATCACGCTGGAGGAGCGCACCAGTCACGATATCGTCGCGGCGGTGGCGGCCGGGCGCGCCGATATCGGTGTCGTGGCCCTGGAAGGGGAGCATCCTGCGCTGGAGTTTCTGCCCTACCGGCAAGACCAGCTGGTGTTGCTGGCGCCGCTGTCCTTCGCATCGGCATGGGGCGCCAGCCTGAATTTTGCCGAGTGCCTGGGCGTGCCGTTCATCAGCCTGCAGTCGGGCGCGGCACTGCACACGTTCCTGATGAATCACGCCGACGCGCTGGGTGGACGGCTGGATGTGCGGGTCCAGGTGTCGGGGTATCGTGCCATTGCGCGCCTGGTCACCTCCGGTGCCGGCATCGGCATCGTCCCGCGCTCGGCGCTGGAAGCGGCTGACCTGCAGCAGTTAGCCGTGCTGGAACTGCGGGAGCCTTGGGCTCGGCGCAATCTCCATGTTTGCCTGCCCCGGGAGCCGCGCGCAAAACACTTTTTCCGCGATCAGCTGGTCGAGCGACTGTGCCACCGGGCTGACGGCACTATTCATATGCCTGGAGACATGCCGCCTGTGTGTGACTAGCAAGTTTTCGCAAGACGCGCGTATCCGGCTCGACTATCTTATGAAGCAAGGCAGGGCATCCACTCCCAGTGCCAATGGGGAAGTAGCGTACGTAATGCGCGCAAATCAATGATTGAACGCCACATGAATAAGTTTATCAGCACACGTAATCTGCATTTTCTGCTCTATGAACTGCTAGGTACGGAAGCGCTTTTGCAGCGCCCCCGATACCGGGAGCAATCATTGGAAATATATGACGCGATACTCGACACCGCGCGTCAGATCGCCGCAAAATACCTCGCCCCGCATTATCAGAAGGGCGACGCCAACGAACCGGTATTCGAGGGGGGATCCACGCAGCTGATTCCCGAGGTCAAAGCCGCATGGGATGTCATTAGCGACGCCGGTTTTCTGGCCGCGCACTGCGACGAGGAAGAGGGCGGCCTGCAATTGCCCGAGGTGATCTTCCGCGCGGCGACCGCCTATTTTCACGCCGCTAACGGGCCGACCGCCTGGTATCCGTTCCTGACGGTCGGGGTGATCAACCTCATACGCGCGTTCGGCACGCCGGAGCAAAAGACAAGCTACCTGGCGCCGTTGATGGAAGGCCGCTATGCCGGCACCATGGCGCTGACGGAAGCGGGGCAGGGATCGGCGCTGGCCGATATCAAGACCCGCGCCGAGCAGCAGCAGGATGGGACGTGGCGCATTTTCGGCCAAAAGATGTTCATCACCGCCGGCGAACACGACTTGACCGACAACATCATCCACATGGTGCTGGCACGGCCCAAGGACGCCCCCGCAGGGATCAAAGGCATTTCGTTGTTCATCGTGCCGAAGTTCCTGGTTGGCGACGACGGCGAACTGGGCGAGCGCAATGACGTCGCGTTGGCCGGACTGCTGCACAAGATGGGGTCGCGCATTACCAGCTCAACCGTACTGAGTTTCGGTGAAAAGAAGGGCGCGGTTGGCTATCTGATTGGCGGCATCGGCAACGGTCTGGCGTGCATGTTCCAGATGATGAATGAGGCGCGCATCGGCGTCGGCATGAATGCGGCGGCCCTGGCCAGCCGTGGTTATCTCTATTCGCTGGACTATGCGCGCGAGCGGCAACAGGGCCGCCTCGCATCCAATAAGGATCCCCGCTCACCGCAGGTGCCGCTGGTTGCGCATGCGGACGTGCGCCGCATGCTGCTGGCCCAGAAGGCCTATGCGGAAGGCGCACTGGCCTTGTGCCTGTATGCCAGCGCGCTGTTCGAAGATGAGCATACCCATCCGGAGCAGCCGCAGCGCAAGGTCGCGTCCGCCTTGCTGGGCTTGCTGACTCCAGTGGTGAAGAGCTGGTCGGCCCGTTACGGTTGCGAAGCGAACTCGCTCGCGATTCAGGTGTTGGGCGGCGCCGGTTACATCCGCGAGCACCCGGTGGAGCAATTGTACCGGGACCAGCGTCTCAATCCGATCCACGAAGGCGCAGAAGGCATCCACGGCATCGACCTGTTGGGGCGCAAGATTATCGCCGACGGCGGCGCGGGACTGCAGCAGCTGGCCGCGTTGGTGCGGCAGACCGTGGGCGAAGCGGAACCGGTATTGCCGTTGGCGCAACACGCACGGGCCTTGAAACAACAGCTCGCAGCGCTGATGGAAGTGTCGCAGTCGCTGACCGCGCTGGCGGAAAAGGATCCGAACATGGCGCTGGCCAACGCCAGCGTTTATCTCGATGCGTTCGGCCGATTGACTGTGGCATGGCTGTGGCTGCGCCAAGGCCTGGTGGCCGCGCGGGCACTGGAACGGCAGCCGGCCGAGGATGAAGTGCTGTTCTACAAGGGCAAGCTGCAGGCGGCCGCCTATTACTTCGATTGGGAATTGCCGCAAGTTGACACGGCGTGGCGCATTCTGTCCGAAGTCAACGGTATCGCGTACGACATGCAGGACGCATGGTATTGATGCCGATCGGACGCCCTAGCCGTTCTCCAGCACTTTCAGGAACGCTTCGACCAGCTTGCTGTCCTCGTCCGCCCGGGTAATCGCCACCACGGTGGTGCTGCTCTTGATGTCCTTCAGGGGAATGAAGGAAACATCGCTACGATTGTTTTCCGCGATCGAGCGGCCCACCAACGTCACGCCCAGGCCGGCGCCCACCAGGGCCAGCGCGGTGTGGATTTCCACCGCCGAATAGGCCACGACCGGTTCCGCGCCGGTCGCCTTGAGCGTGGCGAGGATCTGTTGACCGAAGGGGCTGATGGGGTCTTTGGGATACAGGATGAAGGGTTCCTGGACCAATTCCTTGGCCGTCACGGCCTTCCTCTTGGCCAAGGGGTGCCCGGTTGGCATGGCCGCGACCAGCGGGTCGTCCAGCGTGACGGCATAGGTGAGGTCGGCCGGGGCATGATATTCGCCGATGAAGCGCGATATGCCGATATCGATGCGGCCTTGCCGCAATTGCGCGGGCTGATATTCGGACAAGGCTTCCACCAGATCAAGTTGCACTTCGGGATAGGCGGCCCGGAAGCGCCGTATCGCGCGCGGCAGCAGGGAGAACGTGGCCGAGCGGGTAAATCCGATGCCCAGCCAGCCCCGGCTGCCGGTGGCAATGCCCTGCGCCTCGTCGTCCAGACGTGCGGCCTGCAGCAGCAATTCTTTTGCGCGCGGATAGAAGAACCTGCCCAGGGCCGTGGGCTCCATAGGCCGTCGCGTGCGGTCGAACAGTTCCCCTCCCAGATGCGATTCGAGCTGGGCCAGTTGCATGCTGATGGCCGTCGGCGCGACGTGCAGCCGCTCCGCCGCATGGGCAGCGCTGCCTGCCTCCACCACCTCGCAAAAATACCGCAACTGTCTGAATTTCATTTTTTCTGAATTTAGAGTTGAAAATCGGTGTTAGCTATAGAAAATATTATATCAATCTCTCGCAAATATCAACCTGGCTAAATCAATTTTTTCTGATTGCCGATCCACTTTTATTGAACTTCAGCCGACTTCAATCGGAACTTCAATATTTCTTGTTTTGGTATCAGAAAATTGAATCTTCCATCACGACGGTACATGCGAAACTGCGCTCCTGTAGTTTTGTTACCAAGCCGGATTTGCAGGCCTTGGAAAATTATTAAAAATATCGGGAGACAAAATGGGTGACATGCGGAAACTTGGCCCGCTGCTGGCCGTATCGCTGATGAGTATGAGCGCAGCAAGCGCTACCGCCGCGGCGATGGAAAATGAAGGCGCGCTCAGTAATAAAGAATTGATTGATATTATCCGGCAACAGCATGCGGAGATCGCGCAGCTGCAAAAGGACTTCAGACAGCTGTCGGAACGACTGCATGATGCGGACGCCGTGCGCAAACCGGCCGCCGCCGCCGCCGCCCAGGCTGCGCCCGGCGGCGATGCCGAGGGGGGCAAAAGCGATCCTGGCGCGCCGAAGATGCCGGGCACGGCACGTATCGGCAAGGCCAATGTGTCGCTGGCGGGAAGCTGGCTTGAAGGCGTAATTGCTTATCGAAAGCACAATGAATTCGCGTCGGCGTCCGGTTCCTCGGTCAATACGCCGTTTCCCAATGCGGCGAACTACCACTTGCGCGAAATGCGCATCGACACCCGCGGCACCCGGGTCAGCGTCAGTACCTTCAGCGACAAGTTCGGCGAAGACGAGCAATTGCGGGGACGGCTGCAGCTCGACTTCGCCAGCGTCGGCAATGGTAACCAGAACAATGGCAACTGGTCGCCCAGATTGCGGCAAGGGTGGCTCATGTGGGACAAGAATGCCGCGGGCTGGCATTTTCTGGCGGGGCAGAACTGGTCGCTGGTGACCCCGGGCGCGAACTTCATGGCGGCCAATGGCGGCCCCGGCAACGACCTCGGATGGACCATGCGCCCCGGCAGTGAAAACGTGTTCCAGCAATTGGATGCGTTCATTCCTGGCTATGTCGGCACGCGCCAGCCCCAGTTCCGCGTCGTGAAGGATTTGATGCCCGGCGCCGCCCTCGGCTTCTCGGTCGAAAACCCCAGTGTCGCCTGGGGCGGCACCACGGCGGGCATCACCTCCGCCGCGTTGTCGCCGGCGGCGGCCGCGTCGGGGACGTCGTCGTCCCAGCTCTCGCCAACCGGCGCGCTCGGGACTTACGGGTCCAGCGGCTATTTGAACACCACCGGGCTCGCCGACACGCCGGCATTTGTGTTGAAGGGGACCTGGCAACCGGTATCGCGGTTGTTGCTGGAGGGCTACGGAATCGTCCGCAATTACCGCAACATGCCGGGCCTGGCCGGGCCGGCCGGCGCCGGGGCCGTTTCCACCACAGCGGCCGGCGCGGGCACGTATCTGAAAATCATCCCCAACAAGGTCGATCTGTCTCTTTCCGCCAGTTACGGCAGTCTGGGCGGCATGGACTCTTCCGGCGCCATCCCCGACGTCACGACCGACAGCACCGGCAAACCGGTCCCGGTTAAATCCACCGGTGGCTGGGCGGGTTTGTATCTCTACCCGTCGAAGGAGCTGACGGTTTTCGCCCTGGCCGGCTATACGCGCGGGCACGCGGCGGGCATATCGAGTGCGAATGGCATTAATTATGGTTATGGTAATCCGGCCAATCGCAATTCCGGTTGTGGTGTTTTAGGGGGCATTTGCAACGGCAATATCGACACGGCATTGGCCATGCAAATCGCCGCCAATTGGCGCATTTATAACGGGGATAAGGGGCAGGTCATGATACAGCCCCAAATCTCCTATATCAAAGAAACCCGATTTAGCGACATTAATGGAATAAGGCCCGCCGCGGGTAATCTTGTGATTAATCTTGGCATCAGGTATTTCCCATTCTGATGTGTCGTTTTGATGCGCCTGATTTAATTCACCAAACATAATATCGAGAGACGAAGAAATGAAAACTGCATCGCGCTGGGCAGTTGCCGGATTATTGGTGGCGGCATGCTCGCAAGCCACCGCCGCGCCCGAATTTCCCTACCAGGATACCGGCCGCGGCGTCGACGAACGGGTGGCGGACCTATTGGGCCGGATGTCGCTGGAGGAGAAAGCCAGCTTGTTGAGCGGCGTGGACTGGATGGATACCCGATCCATTCCCCGCCTGGGCATTCCGTCGCTGAAAACCGTCGACGGTCCGCTGGGCGTGCGCGCCTGGATGGCCAGTTCCGCTGAAACCAATGCCGAGAATGCCGGCTTCAACGTCAAGGGCACAGCCTTCCCGTCTGGCATTTCGCTGGCGGCGTCGTGGCATCCGGAGTTGGCAGGCCAGGTAGGCCAAGCCATCGCGCAGCAAGCCAAGGCGCTCGGGCGCGACATGCTGTTGGGGCCGACGGTGAACATCAACCGTCACCCTCTGTGGGGCAGGAATTTTGAGAGCTTCGGTGAGGATCCATTCCTGTCGGGGCAAATCGCCGTCGGCTTTATCCGGGGCGTGCAGGATAAAGAGGGGATCATCGCCACCGTCAAGCACCTGGCGGCCAACAATTCGGAATGGGAGCGGCGCCGATTGGACGAGAGGATCGATCAGCGCACGCTGCATGAGATCTATCTGCCACCGTACAAGGCGGCGATCCAGGAGGCCGGTGTGTGGGCGGTGATGACCGCCTACAACAAGGTCAACGGCAAAAGCAGTTCGGAAAACGCGGCGCTGTTGGACGACGTGTTGCGCAAGCAATGGGGATTCAAGGGGCTGACGATTTCCGACTGGGGCAGCACCTACTCGACTGCGGCGCCCATCAATGCGGGCCTGGATCTGGAGATGCCAGGTGGAGCGCGCGGCAAGGCGTTCTTGAATTCGCCCAGGGCGCAGGCGGACTACGTCAGCGGCATGCACATGACCACGGATAAGGTGGTCGCCGAGGTCCGCGCAGGCACGATCGCGCCGGCGACGCTGGACCAGCGCGTCGGCAACATCCTGCGCGTCCTCATGGCCAATGGCCTGTTCGAGCACCAGCATGTGGCCGGGGGCGCCATCGACACCCCGGGGCAGCGTGCGGTGGCGCTGCAGGCGGCGACGGAAAGCATGGTTCTGCTGAAGAACGAGGGCCATGTGCTGCCGCTGCTGCCTTCCCGTGTCAAATCGCTGGCAGTGATCGGTCCCAGCGCGGCCATTGCGCGAACCGGGGGCGGCGGCAGTTCGCTGGTCAATCCCACCGTGCGCATTTCGCCGCTGCAAGGGATACAGGAGCGCGCCGGCGGCGGCATCAAGGTGCACTACGCGCTGGGCGCATCGATGCAGGGGGAACAGCCGCGCAACGACGGTTCCGACGCGCGCAAGCGGCAATTGCAGGAGGCGGTGCGGTTGGCCGCCAGCGTGGATGCGGTGGTGCTCGTGGTGGGACGCTCGGACAAGATCGAGTCGGAAGCGTACGACCTGACCACCATGGATTTGCCGCCCGGACAGAACGAACTGATCGAAGCGGTCGCCAAGGTGAATCCGCGCACCGTGGTGGTATTAAATTCCGGCAATCCGGTCACCATGAAATGGCTGGACAAGGTCCCCGCCCTGGTCGAAATGTGGTTCGCCGGCCAGGAGGGCGGCAAGGCGCTGGCCTCGATCCTGTTCGGTGACGCGAACCCTTCCGGCAAGTTGCCGGTGACCTTCCCCAAGGCGTGGGAAGACACGCCCGTGTATGGCAACTATCCCGGCGACCGCAACCGTGCCACCGAGTATGCCGAAGGCATCTATGTCGGCTACCGTTACTACGACAAGAAGCATGTCGAGCCGCTGTTCCCGTTTGGCTTCGGTCTGTCCTACACCACCTTCGACTACGGCGGCCTGCAGGTGCGGCAAGACGTGGATGCCCAGGGGCAGCCCGTCTTTCATGTGACAGTGAATGTGCGCAACAGCGGCAAGCGGCCCGGCGCGGAAGTGGTCCAGCTCTATGTCAGCGACGACCATGCGAAGGTGGACCGGCCACCACGCGAGTTGAAAGGCTTCCAGCGGGTGATGTTGAACCCAGGGGAGAGCAAGCCGGTCAGTTTCATCATCGGCAAGGCGGCGCTTTCCTATTACGACGCCGCCACGTCGAGCTGGCGCGCCGATCCCGGTCTGTTCCACGTGCAAGTGGGGTCGTCGTCCCGCGACGTGCGGGCACGCGCCAACCTGCAATTGACGGAATAGGCGCCGCGAACGGGCGCGTCCGTCAATTAAGTTCAAAACTATTGATCCTCTATTCAAAAATCGATGTTTGATCATTGATTTTGTTTGGGTAAAACTCCTTGCACCTTTAACGTCTTTATTGGGAAAGATTTAGTTGACTATGGACCAGACAATCCTCAAACAGGCGGCCGCCCTGAGCACCGCGGAAATCTCCGACGCCCTCGATTATTTTGGCTTGCCGGGCAGCGCGCTGGGCATTCTGTCCATCGCCGGCCGGCCGCGCATGTTCGGCCCTGCCTTCACGGTACGGTTCGCTCCGGTCGATACCGCCAAGCCGGGCACCGTCGGCGACTACCTGGACGACATGCCGCAAGGCGCCGTCGCCGTGCTCGACAATGCGGGCCGGATGGATTGCACCGTATGGGGGGGCATCATGAGCCGGCTGGCCGCGCACCGCGGCCTTGGCGGCACCGCCGTCAACGGCGTCTGCCGTGACACCGCCGAAGCGGATGTCGCAGGCTATCCCCTGTATGCGGCAGGCCGTTTCATGCGTACCGGCAAGGACCGGGTGCAAGTGGACGCCGTCGGCGGGCCGGTCATCCTGGGCGGCGTGCGCGTCTGCGCCGGCGACTTCGTGGTGGGGGACATGGACGGCGTCGTCGTCATCCCCGCCGCGCGCACGGAGCAGGTGCTGCAGCGCGCCCTGGCCATGCAGGCGGTGGAACAACGCATCGTGTCGGCCGCACTGGAAGGCATGAAGCTGGCCGATGCGCGCCGGCAATTTGGCTATCACACCTTGCAGCGCAAGCCTGGCTGAACCTCATTTTGGACGACATCATGCAAAACACAATTTCCCCCGCTACGCTGCGCGCATTAAGCAAGCTGGGCGCGGCCACCATCTACGAAGCCCAGGGCGCGCATGGCGCGCTCGACAGCGGCATCAAACCGATCGCCGGCACCATGCGCGTCGCCGGCCCCGCGTTCACGGTCGATACCCGGCCCGCGGACAACCTCATGTTGCATTACGCGATGCTGAAAGCCCGGCCCGGCGACGTGCTGGTGGTCGATGCCAAGGGATACACCGAGGCCGGACCCTGGGGCGATGTGTTTACCGAACAGGCGTTGAAGATGGGCCTGGCGGGCCTGGTGATCAACGGTGCCGTGCGCGACGCAGCCACCATCACAGAAACTGGCTTCCCGGTGTTTTGCCGCGGCCTGTCGATCAAGGGCACCGGCAAAAACCAGCCGGGACAGGTCAACGTTCCCATCACGATCGGCGACGTGCGGATCAACCCGGGCGACATCATCGTCGGCGACCAGGATGGCGTCGTGGTGGTCAGCCGCGCCGAAGTGGAGACGGTGCTGGCGCAAAGCCTGGCCCGGGAGGAGAAAGAGACCGCCTTCCGCGCCCAAATCCGGAACGGGGCTACCACCGTCGATCTGCTGGGACTGGCGGAGCAGCTGCGGCGCCTCAATCTCGGCTGATCTTCATCCCTACAACGATAAAAGGAGATATCGCATGCACACCCAAACAGCAGCCGCTGTACGAGCGGCGCAGCCCGCGCGGCCAACCCGATACCGTTGGTTCGTCGCGGCCCTGTTCTTCGTCATCTACACCATCGCCGCCGCGGACCGTGCCAACCTGGGCGTGGTGCTGCCTTTCCTGCGCAAGGAATTCGTCATGACCAACACGGAAGCGGGTGGCCTGGTCAGCCTGTTCCTGGTGGCCTACGCCTTCGCCCAGTTGCCGTCCGCATGGCTGCTGTCACGGTTCGGTGTACGGAAAGTGTTCACGTTGTCCATGATACTTACCTCGCTCGCGACCGGCCTGACGGGACTGGTGGGGTCGTTGCTGTCGCTGAAACTGTGCCGCATCGGCCTGGGATTTGCCGAAGGGCCGCTGCCGATCGGTATTGCCACCACCATCAACAATTGGTTTCCCGCGCGGGAAAAGGGGACGGCATCAGGCATCTTCCTGTCGGCCGTGAAGTTCGGCCCCGTGATCACGCCTATCCTGGGGGCGGCCATTATTGCCGCGTGGGGCTGGAAGGAGGTCTTCCTGTGGTTCGCGCTGCCGGGGATCCTATTGTCGGTGTTTTGGTATCTGCTGGTGACCAATCAACCGTCCGAGAGCCGCTTCGTCAACGAGGTGGAGCTGGAGTGTATCGGCGATGGCGCCATCGGCAAGCGCGCGGTACACCATGTCGTGGCGTCCAAGCCCATGCCCCGCCTGGACCGGCTGATCCGGGTGCGGGAATTGCCCGTACTGACCACCACGGCCCAGGTCATGCAGTCGTGGAATATCATCGGTTGCGCGCTCGGGTATTGCTGCCAGCTGGGCATATCGAGCGTGTTGCTGGCCTGGATACCCACCTATCTGCTGACCGTCAAACACTACTCCATTTTGAATATGGGCTTTGTCGCGGCCGCGCCGTGGTTGGGCGCCGTGGTTGGCAACTTGTGCGGCGGCGTGCTGGCCGACCGCATGCTGGACCAGCGGCGCAAGCCCGGCATGCTGGTCTCGGCGGCGTCGACCGCGGTCATGATGTATGTCCTGATCCACGCGCCAGCCGACCCCACGCAATACGGCCTGTTGTTGTTCCTGACGGGAATGTTGCTCAGCATAGGATATTCCGCCTACATGGTCTATCCCATGCCGTTCGTGGCGAAAGCCAAATTCCCAGTGGCGAACGCCGTGGTGAACATGGGCGGACAGCTGGGCGGCGCAGCGACGCCCTGGATAGCCGGCATGCTGCTCGATCACTTCGGCTGGGACTATGTCTTCGGCTTCATGGCGGCCATCTCGGGCCTGACCTGCCTGATCGTGCTGACGATTTCCGAACCGTTGAAATTACGCAGCCAGTAGGCCGGCTTTGGCCCCCGGCGCCGCTGCAGCGCTGTGTCGGGGGCCGCTGTCAATCTGCGCCGGCTGGCGGTGCGGTCAGCAAAGTGTGCGCCTGGGCCGGCCGGGGCGCGCTCGCCAATGCCGGGTCCTGCCGCTGGAGCTTGAATATTTCGACAGTATGTTTCATGTGGGCCGCTTGTTCGTTCAGCTCGCGTGCTCTTCCTTGGGCAAGTTCGACTATCCTTGCGTTTTCCTGTATCGACTGGTCCATTTGCGAGATGGCGCGGTTGACTTCCTCGATACCCTGCCGCTGCTCGTTGCTGGCTATGGTGATATTGTTGACCATGTCAGTCATCTGCTGCACACTGGACAAGATGTCGCGCATCGTGGAACCGGCGTGCTCGGCCAACTGAGAGCCGATATGAATCTTGGCCACGGACTCCTCGATCAGTGCCTTCACTTCGCGGGCGGCCGTGGCGCTGCGTTGGGCCAGGCTGCGCACTTCGCTGGCCACGACCGCGAACCCGCGTCCTTGCTCGCCAGCGCGCGCGGCCTCCACTGCGGCATTCAGCGCCAGTATATTGGTCTGAAACGCAATGCCGTCGATGACGCTGATGATCTCGACGATCTTGCGTGAGGATTCGTTAATCGCCGTCATCGTCTGCACGACTTCGCCCACAATGTCGCCGCCCTTGGCCGCGATCCTGGACGCGTCGATGGCCAGCGTATTCGCTTCGCGCGCGTTATCGGCGTTCTGCTTGACGGTGGCCGTTATTTGTTCCACGGCGGCGGCAGTTTCTTCCAGGGAGCTGGCCTGGTTCTCAGCGCGGGCCGAGAAGAAGCTGGTGCGTTCGGTGATCTGGCCGCTCATGGTTTGCAAGGCCACGGCGCTTTCCCACATTGTACTGACCGTGGCGCGCAGGTTGCGGCTCATGGACGTCAGGGTGGCCATGACGCTGTGCTTGTCGCCCTGGCGCAGAACGGCCTCGTGGTACAGCTCGCCTTGATCGAGGGCAGTCGCCAGCGCGCTCACGTCACGCGGTTCGGCGCCCAATGTGCGGCGCAGGCTCCGGGTCACGATGGTTGCCAGCGTTGCGCCTGTGACGACGGAAATCAGCAGCAGCGCCAGAAGCTGGGACTGGAAGGTGCGCGCCACCTTGCCGGCAGCGGCCGATTCTTGTCGGGTGTATTGCTCCTGCTGGTCAATGAATTTGTTGATGGCGGCCAGCCAGTCGGTGTAGGCGGGCCTGGCGTCGGCCAGCATCATGTGCCGTGCCGCCTCGACATCGCCGCGCTTGCGGGCAGCGATAATGTTGCTGACCAGCGACTCGGTGCGTGCTTCCGCGACCTTGATGGCGGCGAGGTCCGCCTGTTCCTCAGGTTTCAAGTCAGCCTTCGTTTCGGCAAACATGGCATCAAGTCGCGCGGCCGCATCCGCGTAATCCTTGTTCAGCTTGTCGATTTGGCCCAACTCCGGGCCCAGGCGGTCGTCAGCCTCCAGCATGAGATCGCGCAAGACAATGGCGCGGTCATGCACGCTGCCACGGAAGTTGATGGCGCAGCGCTGCTTGACGTCATTGACTTGACTGACATGCATCAGACTGGTCTCGATCGCGTTGAACTTGGCAATGCTGAGGATACTCAGTACCAGCATCATGCCTAAAATTGTCGCAAAACTCATGCCGAATTTGGTCGCCATGGTCATTCCTTTTTCTTGGGCCCGCATATGTGTTCCTGGTTGAGTGGTTTCAACGCGGCGCGGCAGGCCAAGGCGTGGGCGGGCAAGATGATCCCAGTCTCATCGTGCCCGTCCGGCGTTGGATAGTCCTGGCAGCGCCAACTGTCTTCGTTCGGTCGAAGGGGTAAAGGGCCTGTGGCTGAAACGTCAGCGCTCAGATCGCCATTTGCTTGGCGGCGAGGTCTTTCAAGACTTCCTCGGAACCCCCGCCTATCATCATGACTTTCACTTCCCGGTAAACCCGCTCGCTGAGCGTGCCGCGCATATAGCCCATGCCGCCCAAAATCTGCACCGCCTGGTCGGCGCAGTACTGCTGCGCCTGCGTCGCCGTTATCTTGGCCAGGGCGATGCGGGCCACCAGGTGGGCCGGCTCGTCGCTTTGATGTTCGATGCGGTAGGCCAAGTCATACACCAGCGCCCGCGCGGCGTCGATCCGCATCATCATCTCCATCAGTTTGTGGCGGATCACCTGGCGCTGGGCCAGCGCTGCGCCGAAGGTCTTGCGTTCGCGCGCCCAAGCCAATGCCTCGTCCAGGCAGGCCTGCGCGAAACCGACGGCGCTGGCCGACATGTACAGCCGTTCGGAATTGAAGTTCCCCATGAAGATGGAAAAGCCCTTGTGTTCCTGACCGAGCAGGTTTGCCACCGGGACGCGGCAATTGTCGAAGTGGAGCTGCGCGGTGTCCGACGCCCACCAGCCCATCTTCTTCAGTTCGGTGCGCGTGAGGCCGGGGGTATCGCCGTCGATGACCAGCGAGGAGATGCCGCCGGCCCCCCGGTTGTCAGGATCGGTCCGCACCGCGACCGTAAAGAAATCGGCCCGCATGCCGGAAGTGATGAAAGTCTTTTCGCCGTTGACGATGTAGTGGTCGCCGTCGCGGATCGCGGTCGTGCGCAGGCTGGCAACGTCCGACCCGCCGGACGGTTCCGTGACCGCCAGGGCCATGATCTTGCGGCCGGCGATGACCTCGGGAATGATACGCTCCTTCAGTGCC
The DNA here is from genome assembly GCA_040389625.1 of Pseudomonadota bacterium. Taxonomy (GTDB): domain Bacteria; phylum Pseudomonadota; class Gammaproteobacteria; order Burkholderiales; family Burkholderiaceae_D; genus Rugamonas. The sequence continues at coordinate 19,870 of JAZJZQ010000084.1, forward strand.
GGGCTACCAGCGGCCACCACCGGCGGCATGCCTATCGTGTGGGAATTGAGCGAGGCCTGCACGCCACCGGAGCCGCTGCGGGCAAATTCCTCGGCCGCGATGAGCTTGTAGAACACGTCGACCGGCGTACCGCCGTATTCTTCGGGATAGCCCAGCCCTAACAGCCCGATGTCGGCGGCTTTGCCATACAGCGCGCGGGGGAATGCGCCCGCTTCGTCCCACTCATGGACGAAGGGCGTGATTTCATTGGCGATGAAAGCACGCAGCGTATCGCGAAATTGTGCGTGCTCGGCAGTGAAATAGTGGGGCAAGGGGGTTACATCGAAAATGCTCATCGTGCGGCTCCAGTTGAAGGTTGTAGCTCCGATGCTAGCCGGCGGCCGGGCCGCCGGTCTTGTGTCAACTGGCTAGCGGTGGCCGGCACCGCGTTGCCGCACGCCGCTATACCGCCGCGGCAAGCCTGGAGGCCTGGAAGATGGCCCGCTTCGCATCGAGCTCGCCCGCTTCGAATGCGCCGCCGATCAAGTGCACGCAGACGCCGAGGCGGTCCAACTGTTCATACAGGCCGCGGCGCGGCAATTGGCCAGCACACACGATGACTGTGTCCACCTCGAACAGCCTGGGTTCGCCATGAACCCGGGTGTGCAAGCCTGCGTCATCAATTTTCAGGTATTCCACGCCGTTTACCATCTGCACGCCGCGGCGCGCCAGTGTGAGCCGGTGCGTCCAGCCTGTCGTGCGCCCCAGGGTGCTGCCCACTTTCTCTGCCTTGCGTTGCATCAGGTAGATCGTGCGTTCGGAGGCGGCCACTTGGCGCTGCACGCCGGCCACGCCGCCGCGCGGATGGCCTTCGAAGTCGATACCCCATTCCCGGGCAAACACTTGCACGTCGAGCGAAGCGGAAGGGCCGCTGTGGGAGATCATGTCCGCCACGTCGAAGCCGATGCCGCCGGCCCCCATGACCGCCACGCGCTGGCCGACCGGACGTTTGCCCAGGATCGCGTCGATATAGCTCACCGCCTTGGGATGGTCGATGCCATCGAGTTCCGGCACGCGCGGCACGATGCCGGTGGCGACGATCACTTCATCGAAGCCCAACGACTCGATGACGTCGGCGCTGGCGGTGGTGTTCAGGCGCAGCTCGACCCCGTGGATTTCTATCATCTTGCGGAAATAGCGCAGCGTTTCATGGAATTCCTCCTTGCCCGGAATGCGCTTGGCCAGGTTGAACTGGCCGCCGATCTCGCCGGATGCTTCGAACAACGTGACCTTGTGGCCGCGCTGCGCGGCGATCGTCGCGAAGGCCAGTCCCGATGGCCCGGCGCCGATCACGGCGAGTTTCTTGGGCGTGCTGGCGGTCGTGTAGTTCAGCTCCGTTTCATAGCAGGCGCGGGGATTGACCAGACAGCTCACTTGCTGCGCGCCGTTGAATGCATGGTCCAGGCAGGCCTGGTTGCAGCCGATACAGGTGTTGATTTCATCTTCCCGGCCCTGTTGTGCCTTGAGGATAATTTCGGGATCGGCCAGCAAGGGACGGGCCATGGAAATCAGGTCGGCATCGCCGCGCGAGAGCACGGACTCGGCCACGTCCGGCATATTGATCCGGTTACTGGCGATCACGGGCACTGACAGCGATTGGCGCAGCTTGCCGGTCACCTGGGTAAATGCCGCACGCGGCACCATGGTTGCAATGGTGGGCACGGATGCCTCGTGCCAGCAGAAGTGCGTACTGATGATGTTGGCGCCCGCCGCCTCGACTTCCTGGGCCAGCAGCACCACTTCTTCGCGCGCCATGCCGTCTTCCAGCATGTCCATTGCCGGCACGCGGAATATCACAATAAAGTCCGGGCCGACCGCGGCGCGCACGCGCCGCACCACTTCGACCGGAAAGCGCATCCTGTTTTCGAAACTGCCGCCCCAGCGATCGGTGCGCCGGTTGGTTCTCTCCAGCAGGAAGGTCGACAGCAGGTAGCCCGCCGAGCCGATAATTTCGACGCCGTCGTAACCGGATTGTTGCGCCGCTACCGCGCAGTTGGCGAAATCGTCCAATTGCTTGTCGATTCCCGCCAGGTCCAGTTCGCGCGGCAGGTAGGCGCCGATGCGCGATTGGATGGCCGACGGCGCGACGCACGATGGCGTGTGGGCCAACGATCCCATGTGCAGGATCTGCATGCAGATTTTCACGTCGGGCGCGGCGGCGTGCACGGCGTCGGTGACGATGCGGTGCTGCGAGACAGACATGTCGTGATGCACCGCCATGCCGCCCTCCGCGTTAGGCGAAATACCGCCGGTAATGATCATTCCGACGCCGCCCCGCGCCCGTTCCGCGTAGTAGGCGGCCATACGGGTGAAACCGTGCTCCGCTTCCTCCAGGCCGGTGTGCATCGATCCCATGATGGCGCGATTTTTCAGCCGGGTGAAGCCGAGGTCGAGTGGTGAAAACAGTAAGGGGTAGGAGACTGGCTTTTTCATATAGGTATCGTCCACTGGGCTAAGTTTGTTGCTGCAGGATAGAGCCGGATCGCGCACCGGTCTTGTGGAAAGTGGCTGTGACGGCGCGCCAGCGCGGGCTGCGGGGCGGCCATGGGGTGGCCGGCGCCGGCCGGCAACGCGCAGCAAGTTTGCGCAAGACGGGCCGCGCCGGCCGGGTTACCTTCACTCCATCGTGTAACCATCCCTGGACTGACAACAGGGAGCAACCCACTGGACCTGCGATGGGAACCTTAGACCAACTGTTCTTGAATAACCGGCAATGGTCGGCGCGGCGGACGGCCGACGATCCCGGCTTTTTCTCCCGTCTGTCCAAGCAGCAATCGCCCCGCTATTTATGGATCGGTTGCGCGGACAGCCGGGTGCCCGCCAATGAGATCGTCGGGCTGGAGCCGGGCGAGGTATTTGTGCACCGCAATGTTGCCAATCTTGTTGTGCACACCGATCTCAATTGTCTTTCCGTCATTGAATTCGCCGTCGACGTGCTTGGGGTGGAAGACATCATGGTGGTCGGGCACTACGGCTGCGGCGGCGTGGGGCTGGCGCTCGCCGGCCGCCGTCCCGGCTTGGCCGACAACTGGCTGCGCCATGTCGATGACGTGCGGGACCGCCACGCGCAACAACTGGATGCCATCGATGAATACGCGCTGGCGCATGACCGGCTGTGCGAGCTGAACGTGATCGAGCAGGTGGCCAATGTGTGCCGGACCTCGATTGTCCGGTCCGCCTGGAGCCGGGGCAAGCGGCTCTCGGTGCACGGCTGGATCTACGGCCTGCATGACGGTTTGCTGCGCGATCTGGGCATCGCGGTCAGTTCGGCCGACAGTCTGCGGCGGCGCTACCAGGAGGCGATCCACGCCTCCGGCAGCGACCAGCACGACAAGCAGCGTCCGTCCGCGTGTTGCGTGGCGCACGCGGCTTACTAAAACTATCTCTTCGATTTGCCTTGTCATCAACCTCCTTTTGAAATTGAGAACAACATGCTGCATTTGCCCGGTTTAACCTTTGATCATGGCGAGGACATCGCCGCCCTGCGGGAAGCAATACAACAGTTCGCCGCCGGGGAAATCGCCCCGCGCGCCGCGGAAATCGACCGTTCCGACCAGTTCCCGATGGACTTGTGGCGCAAACTGGGCGCGCTGGGCGTGTTGGGCATCACGGTGCCGGAAGAATATGGCGGCGCCAACATGGGGTATCTGGCGCACATCGTCGCGATGGAAGAAATTTCGCGCGCATCGGCCTCCGTCGGCCTGTCGTATGGCGCGCACTCGAACTTGTGCGTCAACCAGATCAAGCGCAATGGCACGGAAGAGCAAAAGCGCAAGTATTTGCCCAAGCTCGTGTCCGGCGAACACATAGGCGCACTGGCGATGTCCGAGCCCAACGCCGGCTCCGACGTGGTGAGCATGAAGCTGCGGGCCGACTTCAAGGGCGACCGCTGGGTACTGAACGGCACCAAGATGTGGATCACCAACGGCCCCGACGCCGACGTGCTGGTGGTGTATGCGAAAAACGATCTGGCGGCCGGTCCACGCGGCATGACGGCCTTCTTGATCGAAAAGGGTTACAAAGGTTTCTCGATCGCCCAAAAGCTGGACAAGCTGGGTATGCGCGGTTCGCACACGGGCGAACTGGTGTTCGAGGACTGCGAAGTGCCGGCCGAGAACGTGATGGGCGGCGTCGGCAAGGGCGTCAACGTGCTGATGTCCGGCCTCGATTTCGAGCGCACCGTGCTGTCCGGCGGCCCGCTGGGCATCATGCAGGCGTGCATGGATGTGGTTGTGCCTTACATCCACGACCGCAAGCAGTTCGGCCAGCCCATCGGCGAATTCCAGCTCATGCAAGGCAAGCTCGCCGATATGTATTCCACCATGATGGCGTGCAAGGCGTATGCCTATGCCGTGGGCCAGGCCTGCGACCGGGCCCGCAGTGCGGAACAGGTGCGCGCGCTGCGCAAGGATGCCGCCGGCGCCATCCTGTATGCGGCCGAGAAGGCGACCTGGATGGCCGGCGAGACCATCCAGGCATTGGGTGGCAACGGTTACATCAACGAATATGCGCCTGGCCGCCTGTGGCGTGACGCCAAGCTCTATGAGATCGGCGCCGGCACCAGCGAAATCCGCCGCATGCTGATCGGGCGCGAATTGTTCTCGGAAACCAATTGACCGGCAGGGGTGCGCAATGACTGTACTGACATCCAAATTGAACTGCCGCTCGGAAGACTTTCGCGGCAATGCCGAGGCAATGGAGCGCCTGGTCGAGAACCTGAAGGACAAGATCGCGGCCATCGCGCTGGGTGGCGGCGCCGATGCCCGCCACAAGCATGTGGCGCGGGGCAAGCTGCTGCCGCGCGACCGCGTGCAGATGCTGCTCGATCCGGGCACGCCGTTTCTCGAACTGTCGCAGCTCGCTGCCTGCGATATGTACGACAACGACGCCCCGTCGGCCGGCATCATCACCGGCATCGGCCGCGTGCACGGCCTGGAATGCATGATCGTGTGCAACGATGCGACGGTCAAGGGGGGCACCTACTATCCGATGACGGTGAAAAAGCACTTGCGCGCGCAGGAAATCGCCGCCGAGAACAATCTGCCCTGCATCTATCTGGTCGATTCGGGCGGCGCCAACTTGCCGAACCAGGATGAGGTATTTCCGGACCGGAATCACTTTGGCCGCATCTTCTATAACCAGGCCAATATGTCCGCCAGGGGCATACCGCAAATCGCCGTCGTGATGGGCTCGTGCACGGCCGGTGGCGCGTATGTCCCCGCCATCAGCGATGAATCGATCATCGTCAAGGAACAGGGCACGATTTTCCTGGGGGGGCCGCCGCTGGTGAAGGCCGCCACCGGCGAGGTGGTGACGGCCGAAGAGCTGGGCGGCGGCGACGTGCACACCCGCCTGTCCGGGGTGGCCGATCATCTGGCGCAGAACGACATGCATGCGCTGTCGATTGCGCGCGTCATCGTCTCCAACCTGAATCGGCGCAAGCCCAAACAACTGGCGCTGCGCGAACCGGTGGCGCCGAAATATGACACGCAGGAATTGTATGGCGTGATCCCGACCGACACGCGCAAGCCATTTGACGTGCGCGAAGTGATCGCCCGCATTGTCGACGGCAGCGAGTTCGACGAATTCAAGGCGCGCTACGGCACCACCCTGGTGTGCGGTTTTGCCCATATATTCGGCATGCCGGTCGGCATTATCGCCAACAACGGCATCCTGTTCTCCGAGTCGGCCCTGAAAGGCACGCACTTCATCGAACTGTGCTGCCAGCGCAAGATCCCCCTGGTGTTCCTGCAAAACATCAACGGTTTCATGGTGGGACGCAAGTACGAAAACGAAGGTATCGCGCGCAACGGCGCCAAGATGGTGACGGCCGTTGCGACCGCGGCGGTGCCGAAATTCACCGTCATCATCGGTGGCAGCTTCGGCGCCGGAAATTACGGCATGTGCGGGCGCGCCTACTCGCCGCGATTCCTGTGGATGTGGCCCAATGCGCGCATCTCCGTGATGGGCGGCGAACAGGCGGCCGGCGTGCTGGCGACGGTCAAGCGCGACGGCATCGAGGGGCGCGGCGGCAACTGGTCGGCGCAGGAGGAGGAAGCGTTCAAGGCGCCGATCCGGGCCCAGTATGAGCATCAGGGCCATCCGTATTACGCTTCCGCGCGGCTGTGGGACGACGGTGTGATCGACCCGGCCGATACCCGCATGGTGCTGGGACTGGGCTTGAGCGCCACGCTGAACGCGGTGGTCCCGGAAACCAAATTCGGCGTCTTCAGGATGTGATGTTGCCACGCGCCAGTGCATATGAGGAGGACCGGCACCATGAATCTGCTAGATGGAGTGGAACGTGAATTGCACGCGATCGATGTGCGCGGGCTGCGCCGCCAACGCCGCATCGCGGAAACGCCATGCGGACCGCATGTTACGGTGAGCGGCGGCGAGGGCGGGCATGGCGCCGGGAACGGCGGCCTCGACCTGCTGGCCTTCTGCAGCAACGACTATCTGGGCCTGGCCGATCATCCGCGCGTGGTGGCTGCGCTGCTCGAAGGGGCGCAACTGTACGGGGCCGGCAGTGGTGCGTCGGCATTGGTCAGCGGGCACTACCGGTCGCACGCGGCGCTCGAGGAGCGATTGGCCGCATTCCTGGCGCCCCACCTGTGCGCGCCGCGTGCGCTGACCTTTTGCAGCGGCTACATGGCCAATCTGGCGGTGCTGTCGACGCTGGGCGGCAGCGACGCCGCCATCTTTTCGGAGGCGCTGAACCACGCGTCGCTGATCGATGGCGCGCGCCTGGCGCGTGCCCGCGTCCAGGTCTATCCGCACGCCGATACGGACGCGCTGGAAAAGTTGCTGGCGGCCAGCACGGCGGAACGCAAGATCGTGGTGACCGACAGTGTCTTTTCGATGGATGGCGACATCGCGCCGCTGCAGCAATTGCTGGCATTGTGCGAACAGCATGGCGCCTGGCTGGTGGTCGACGACGCGCATGGCTTTGGCGTGCTGGGTGCACATGGCCGGGGGGCGCTCGAACATTTCGCGCTGCGCTCGCCCAACCTGGTGTATATGGGAACCTTGTCCAAAGCAGCCGGCGTGGCGGGCGCTTTCGTGGCCGCGCACGAGAGCGTGATCGAATTGCTGCTGCAGCGCGCGCGCACCTACATTTTTACGACCGGCGCACCACCGGCGCTGGCCCACGCGCTGCTGGCCAGCCTTGCCATCATCGAAGGCGAGGAAGGGGCCGCGCGGCGCGCCCAGTTGCAGGCGCTGGTGCGGCAATTGCAGGATGGCTTGCGCCTGCAACGCTGGCAGCACAAGAGTTCGCAGACCGCCATACAGCCGCTCGTCATCGGCGCAAACCATGACGCGTTGGCCGTGTCGGCGGCACTGTATGAGCAGGGACTATGGGTTCCCGCGATCCGTCCGCCGACGGTGCCTGCGGGTACCGCACGGTTGCGCGTGACCTTGTCGGCCGCGCACACCACCGGTGATGTGGCGCGGCTGGTCCAGGCTTTGAACATGCTCAACAACACCGCCGCCGTCACCGGCACCCAACCCACGAGAGGATAGTTCCATGTCGCCGCAAACCGTTACCTTCCATACCATTTCGCGCCTCGCGCCGGGCCGGTCGGATCCATGGCCGCTCGATGACGTCGCCGCGCTGCTGGATTTGCCGTTCACGGAGCTGCTGTTCCGGGCGCAACAGGTGCATCGTGCGCACTTCGATCCGCAAGAGGTCGAGCTGGCCACGCTGATGTCGATCAAGACCGGCGGCTGCCCCGAAGACTGCGCCTATTGCCCGCAGGCGGCGCGTTACGACACCGGCGTCGAAGCGCAAAAGATCTTGCCGCTTCATACCGTGCTGGCCGCGGCGCAAGCGGCCAAGGCCAGCGGCGCGACCCGCTTTTGCATGGGCGCGGCCTGGCGCGCGCCCAAGGACCGTGATCTCGATCTGGTGGAGACCATGGTGCGCGAAGTGAAAGCGCTGGGCCTGGAAACCTGCGTGACGCTCGGCATGCTGGCCGAGGGCCAGGCGGAACGGCTCAAGCATGCCGGCCTTGATTACTACAACCATAACCTCGATACGGCGCCCGATCACTATAACAACATCATCACCACGCGCGATTACCAGCACCGTCTCGATACGCTCGATCGCGTGCGCAAAGCCGGCATCAAGGTGTGCAGCGGCGGCATCGTCGGCATGGGTGAATCGCGTCGCCAGCGCGCCGCCCTGATCGCCCAGCTGGCCAATATGGATCCCTATCCGGAATCGGTGCCGGTCAATAACCTGGTGCAGGTCGAGGGCACGCCGTTGTATGGCGCCGAACCGATCGATCCGCTGGAATTCGTGCGCACCATCGCCGTGGCGCGCATCACGATGCCGAAGGCCCGCGTGCGCTTGTCGGCCGGCCGCCGCGAGATGGGCGAGGCGGTGCAGGCGATGTGCTTTGCCGCCGGCGCCAATTCGATCTTTTACGGCGACAAGCTGCTGACCACGGGCAATCCGGAAGTTGAAGCAGACCGGACGCTGCTGGAAAAGCTGGGCATGCGCACCCGCCACACGGTACAGCACGCGAAGTGCGAGCCTTAAGTTCAATTCAACAAGGAGTCAAATTGTTCACCAAGATTTTGATTGCAAACCGGGGCGAGATCGCGTGCCGTGTCGCCGCCACCGCCCGCCGCATGGGCGTCAAGACTGTCGCGGTCTATTCGGAGGCGGACGCCGGCGCCAGGCATGTCGCCGTCTGTGACGAGGCCGTTCTGATCGGCCCCGCGCCGGCCAAGGAAAGCTATCTGCGGGCCGATAAGATCATCGAAGTCGCGCTGGCGACGGGCGCGCAGGCGATCCATCCCGGCTATGGTTTCCTGTCTGAAAACGCGGACTTCGCCGAGGCGTGTGCCGCCGCCGGGCTGGTCTTCATTGGCCCGCCGGCGTCGGCGATCCGCGCCATGGGGTCGAAGTCGGCCGCCAAGTCCTTGATGGAAGGCGCCGGGGTGCCGCTGGTGCCCGGCTACCACGGCGCGGTCCAGGACGCCGGCTTTCTGCAGCAGCAGGCCGACGCCATCGGCTATCCGGTGCTGTTGAAGGCCAGCGCCGGCGGTGGCGGCAAGGGCATGCGCATTGTCGAGCGCAGCGACGACTTCAAGGCTGCGCTGGCATCGTGCAAGCGCGAAGCGATCAACAGTTTTGGCGACGACAAGGTGCTGGTCGAAAAATACCTGACCCGCCCGCGTCATATCGAGATCCAGGTGTTTGCCGACACGACGGGCGCATGCGTGTACCTGTTCGAACGCGACTGTTCGGTACAGCGCCGCCATCAGAAAGTGCTGGAAGAGGCGCCGGCGCCGGGCATGACGGAAGAGCGCCGCGGCGCCATGGGGGCGGCGGCGGTGGCCGCCGCCAAGGCGGTCGGCTACGTCGGCGCCGGCACGGTCGAATTCATTGCCAACCAGGATGGTTCGTTCTATTTCATGGAAATGAATACGCGCCTGCAGGTGGAGCATCCGGTAACGGAAATGATCGCCGGGGTTGATCTGGTCGAGTGGCAATTGCGGGTGGCGGGGGGCGAAGCCTTGCCCTGCCGCCAGGAAGCCCTGGCGATCCATGGCCACGCGCTCGAAGCGCGCATTTATGCGGAAAATCCGGAAAAGGGCTTTTTGCCGTCGATCGGCACGCTGCGCCATCTGCACACGCCGGCGGCCGTCAGTTTTGAGCTGGGCCAGCATGACGCAAGCGGCGAGCCGGCTGCGGTGCGTATCGATTCCGGCGTGCGTGAAGGCGACGAGATTTCGCCGTTCTACGACCCCATGATCGCCAAGCTGATCGTCTGGGGCCGCGACCGGCACGAAGCGCTGGCACGGATGGCGCAGGCCTTGTCGGAATTCCAGGTGGTCGGCCTTGCCACCAACATCGCCTTCCTGCAGCGCCTGGTCGGCAGCAAGCCGTTCAGCCAGGCCGAGCTCGATACGGGCTTGATCGAACGCCATCATGCCGCCCTGTTTCCGCCCGTTCCGCCGCCGCCCTTGCCGGTGCTGGGACTGGCCGCTGCCGCGTTGCTGCAGGCCGAGCAGGCAGCGGCGGGCAGCGACGACGATCCCTGGAGCGCCACCGATGGTTGGCGCCTGAATGGCGCGCTGCTGCGCAAGCTGGAATACGCCGATGACACGGGCGCGCACGCCGTCACGGTGGGCTACCTCGAGCACGGCTGGTCGGTGGCGAGCGGCGGATTGACGGCCACGATGGCCCTGACTGAGCGCGGCAGCAAGCACATCGCGCTGAAATTGGACGGCGCAACGGCGCGCGGCACAGTCATCCGCGATGGCGACATGTTCCACGTTTTCGCCGATGGCGCCCATTACCCGCTGCGCTACAACGATCCGCTGGCCCATGCCGGCGATGCGGAAACCGAAGGCGGCCGTCTGACGGCGCCGATGCCGGGCAAGATCGTCGCCATCCTGGTCGGCAAGGGAAGTACCGTGGAGCGGGGCGCGCCGCTGTTGATCATGGAGGCGATGAAGATGGAACACACCATCGCCGCGCCCGCCAACGGCACCGTGGAAGAGTTGCTGTATGAAATCGGCGACCAGGTGGGCGAGGGTGCGCAGATGCTCGCCTTCAAAGCGGCTTGAACGGGGAGTACGGCATGGGATTGCCCGACAAGGTCAGCATCGTGGAAGTGGGTCCGCGCGACGGCTTGCAGAACGAGCAACAATTGATACCCGCCGCGCTCAAGATCGCGCTGGTCGAGCGGCTGGTCGAGGCGGGCGTCCGCCATATCGAGGCGGCGTCGTTTGTCTCGCCGCGCTGGGTGCCGCAAATGGCCACCTCGGCCGAAGTCATGGCCGGCATCCGGCGCAAGGCTGGCGTGGTGTACTCGGCGTTGACGCCCAACATGCAGGGCTACCAGGACGCGGTGGCGGCAAACTGTCAGGAGGTGGTGATTTTCGGCTCGGCCTCGGAAGCTTTTTCGCAAAAGAACATCAACTGTTCCATCGCCGAATCCATCGAGCGCTTCCGTGACGTGGCCGAGGCGGCCCGGCGCGACCACATCCGTCTGCGCGGCAGTATCAGTTGCGCCTTCGGTTGTCCGTATCAGGGGGCGGTGACGGCGCAGGACGTTGCCGACGTGGTGCGCCGTCTGGCCGAGCTTGGCTGCGACGACATCGACATCGCCGACACGATAGGGGCCGGCACGCCGCGCCACGTGCAGCAAGTGATGGATGTGGTCGCGCGCGCCTTCCCGATCGCGCACCTGTCCGGCCATTTCCACGACACCTATGGCCAGGCGCTGGCCAATATTTATGCGGCGATGGAGGTAGGCGTCGCGGTGTTCCACGCGTCGGTGGCGGGCCTGGGCGGCTGTCCTTACGCCAAAGGCGCCACCGGCAATGTCGCCACCGAGGACGTGCTATACATGATGCAAGGGCTGGGCGTGGAAACAGGAATCGACCTCGAACAGGTAGTCGATGCGGGCCGCTTCATCTCGCAGCATCTGGGACGCGAGGTGGGGAGCCGCGCAGGAAGGGCCATCGCCGCCAGGCGGAAGTAAGTGCATGCCAGGAACTACCCATAAATCGAACAGGAGACTTGAATGATGAATAATAAAAATCCGGCACCGGAGCTGCCAGGCGCAAACGACGCCGCCATCCCGGCCGATACCGTTGGCCAGTTACTGTCGGCGGCATCGTCCCGGCATGGCGAGCGCACCGCGTATATCGACCAAGGCCAGGCTTACACCTTCCGTGACGTCGAAGCGGCCGCGGACGCGTTCGCGGCCCGGCTCACTGGCCTGGGGGTGAAAAAAGGCGAGCGCCTGGCCGTGATCGCATTGAACCAGATCGAATGGGTGGTCGCGTTCTTCGCCGCTGCGCGTGTCGGGGCCGTCGTTGTCGGATTGAACGTGCGCTACCGGGAAACCGAGCTTGATCACATGCTGGGGGACAGCAAGGCAAGCGTGATGATTTCTCTGGCCGACTATGGCGGCTTCGATTACCAGGCCTACTTCGCGGGCCGCCGCGACAAATTGCCGCAGCTGCGCCACCATGTGCTGGTCGGCGCCCCGGGGGAAGAGGGGCGCCCGGCGTTCCGCGCCGGCGAGGGCTGCGAGGCGGCATGGTCCGCGGCGCCTCCGGCGCCCGCGTCCGGCGCTGCCGTCGCACCGGACGACATGTTGATGATCATCTATACGTCCGGAACGACCGGCTTGCCCAAGGGAGTGGGGCTGTCGCACCGCTCCGCGCTGCAGGCGTCCCGGGCGCAGGCGCGCCACATCGGCGCCGTGCCGGACGACCTGATCCAGCTGGCCAATCCACTCAACCATGTCGGCGGCATCACCTGTGGCATCTTGACTTTCCTGATAGGCGGCGGATGTTGCGAACTGGTCCCCGTGTTCAAATCCGACACGGTCATCGAGATGATGTCGCACCATCCCCCGACCGTCATCAGCGGCGTTCCCACCATGTTGACACTGCTGATGATGCATCCTCGCATCGGGACCGTGGACCTGCAACGGGTCCGGCTGATCTTCACCGGTGGCGCCAACGCGGACGAGGCGCTGTTGGGGCGACTCGGCGAGATGGTCCCCAATGCGCGGCTGATGAACCTGTATGGTTTGACGGAATCGTCGGGTGCCATCGTCATGACGCCCTGGGACGCGCAGCAGGAGGAATTGCTGCATTCCATCGGCAAGCCGCTGGAGGGCGCCGAGGTCAGAATCGCGCTGGCCGATGGGCGTCCTGCCCAAGCCGGCGAACCGGGCGAACTTTGGCTGCGCGGCCTGGGCGTGGTCGGCTGCTATCTCGATGCGGGTCGGGACGGCGGCACCTTCGACCGCGATGGCTGGCTGCATACGGGCGATCTGGGCTATGTCGATGGGCGCGGCTATGTCTACTTGCTCGGCCGATCCAAGGACATGTACATCCAGGGGGGATTCAATGTCTACCCAGCGGAGACGGAAGGCGTGATTTGCAACTATCCCGGCGTGGTGCAGGTGGCCGGCATCGGCGTGCCCGACCCGGTGCTGGGAGAAATCGGCCGGTATTACGTGGTGCGAAAACCAGGCGGTACCTGCTCGGAGCAGGACATCATCGATTACTGCAAGCAGCGCCTGGCCGATTACAAGGTGCCGCGCCAGGTCGTGTTCCGGGACGCGTTGCCGCAGACGCCCGCCGGCAAGGTGCAGAAATCCGTCCTGCGCGGGGAGTAGCGCCGATACCATAGTGAACCTATCAAGCACTTGCTTGGTATAGGCCTAGTATATTATCTATGCCGTACTGGCGAGTGATAAGATATTTCAATCTACCAAGCACTTGCTTTGTAATTGAGCCTGTGTCAATCTGTTTGATAGGCACTGGGAACCTGGCAATTTGCGGCGGGCAAATTGGTCAGGATAAAAAGCGGAGACAAGTCGCGACGGTGGGGCAGGGCGCCACGGCGCGATGGCAAGGAGAACGACATGATGCAGGGAGAGCGGCTGAAAAGCGCGCAAACAATGGCAATATCTGCTGAGCAGGCGGAACGGATGATGCTGATCACGTGCGGGCGCGTCGCCTACATCGGCCTGCTGGGGCGCCCGCAAGTGCGGGAGTTCGGGGCGTTGACGGTGTACGTCTCGCTGAGCGCGCCATTCCAGATCCAGGTTGGCGAGCGCCCCTGGGAGAGCGCCGAAATGTATGTGGTGGCGCCCGATACGCCCCATCGCATCACCACCAGCGACCGTCTGATCGGCCTGATCCTGGTGGAAACGGAAACCATCGCGCTTGCCTCCTTGCCCGCGTGGCTGCAGCCCAGTGGCGATGCAAGCCAATGCTTGCCGGGCCTGGCACAGGTGCGTAACGCCTTTCATCGATTGTGCAACAGGCAGGTGCACATCGCCACGATCCAGGAAGATTTCGACGGCTATTTCTTCGGCCAGCAATTCGTGGCCCGCAAGCTCGACGCGCGCATGGCGGTGGTGGTCGATCGCATCAGGCATGACCCCTGCGGATTGATCGGCGCGGAAGAATGCGCAAAACTGGTGGACCTGTCGTTTTCCCGCTTCCTGCACCTGTTCAGGGAGGAGGTCGGCACCACGTTCCGTAGTTTCCGTGCCTGGAAGCGGGCCCGTAGCTTCCTGTGGTACGTCAATACCGCTGCCAGTCTGACGGACGTCGCGCTCGATATCGGCTATCCCGATTCGTCGCACTTCAGCCATACAGTGCGCCGGTACTGGGGCTTGACGCCCAAGGATATCCTGGCTGGCTCGCGCCGCCTGGCCGTCATCCACCATAATTTTGAGCCGGTCGTCGCGGCCTGAGCATGAAAAGCGACTACACGACGGACGGGCCGGAAGCGACGCCTGCAAGCGGGCCCACGACCCGGCGCGGGCGCGGCAAGCGGGCGTCGGACACGACGATTCCGCGCGATCGCATCCTGCATGCCGCGGCCCGGTTGTTCCACGAGCGCGGTTACCAGGGCACCAAGGTGCGCGATATCGCGGAAGCGGTCGGTATCCTGTCCGGCAGCCTGTTCTATCACTTCCGCTCCAAGGATGAGATGCTGTTCGAGATCATGCGCGAAACGGCCCTCAGCCTGTGCCTGCGCGCGGAGGATGTCGTGCAGCGGACCGGGGATCCGGCCGCCCGCCTGCAACAGATCATCGATATGGAACTCGCGTGGATGGTCAGTGACGTCAAGAAGGATTATCTTGCCGTGCTGGTGTTCGAATGGCGCGAAGTGCCGGAACCGTTGAAGGCGGAATTCACCCGCCTGCGGACGCGCTACAACGGGATTTGGCTGGACGCGCTGTCGGACTATGCCCGCCTGTGTCCCTTGCGTATTCCCGTCGATGCGGCCGCGCACATCCTGCACGGTGCGCTGATGGGCGCCATGACCTGGTTCCGCGCCTCGGGCCGCTACAGCGCGCCGGAATTTCGCGACATGCTGCTCAAGCTCATCGTGGCGTGATCGGCAGCGGGTGCGTCCGGTGCGGCACCATTGAGCCCGCGGCGCAGCCAATTGGCACAAGATTGTCGCTCCCTCAGCTGTTAACCTGATGCATGAACGTGCTTGTCAGCGCGCTAGTCATAACGATCAGGTCTAATAGAGGAGTCAACAACATGAATGAAGCCGTCATTGTCGCCACGGCGCGTACCCCCATCGGCCGCGCTTTTCGCGGCGCGCTGAACAATACAAAGTCCCCGACCTTGCTGGGGCATGCGATTCAGCATGCGGTCAAGCGGGCCGGCATCGACGGTGCCGACGTCGACGACCTGGTGATGGGCACCGTGTTGGCGGCGGGCACCGCCGGCATGAACCTGGCCCGTTACGCCGGTATCGCGGCGGGCCTGCCGCTAAGCGTGCCGGGACAAACCATGGACCGCCAGTGCTCGTCCGGTCTGATGGCCATTGCGACGGCGGCGAAACAGATCATCGTCGATGGCATGCGGATTGTGGTCGCGGGCGGCCATGAGAACATCTCGGCGGTGCAGGGCCGCTATATGGAATGGGCCGCCGCGGAAGCCGATCCTATGGTCCTGCGACAAGCCGTGCATGCCTACTTGCCGATGTTGCAGACGGCCGAAATTGTCGCGAAAAAATACGGCATTTCCCGCGAAGCGCAGGACGCGTACGCGCTCGCCTCGCAACAGCGCACGGCGCTGGCGCAGCAACTCGGCCGGTTTGACGATGAAATCGTGCCGATCACCACCGACATGGCCATCCAGGACAAGGAAACCAAGGCGTTGTCGTACCAGACGGTGACGTTGGCGCGGGACGAAGGGAACCGTCCCGAGACGACGCTGGCAAGCTTGCTGGCATTGAAACCGGTCATCGAAGGCGGTTCTGTCACCGGCGGCAATGCCAGCCAGTTGTCCGACGGCGCGTCGGCCTGCGTGGTGATGGATGGCCGCACGGCCGAGCGCAAGGGCCTCAATCCGCTGGGCATCTACCGTGGCATGGCGGTGGCCGGCTGCGCGCCGGAGGAAATGGGCATTGGCCCGATTTATGCGATTCCGAAACTGCTCAAGCAGCACGGATTGACGGTGGACGACATCGGCCTGTGGGAATTGAACGAAGCTTTCGCATGCCAGGCCTTGTATTGCCGCGACCAGCTCGGCATCGACCCGGAAAAGTACAACGTCAATGGTGGCGGTATCTCGATCGGCCATCCCTACGGCATGACGGGCGCCCGCCTGGTGGGCCATGTGCTGCTCGAGGGCAAGCGCCGGAACGTGAAGTACGCGGTGGTCGCCATGTGCGTGGGCGGCGGCATGGGTGCCGCCGGACTGTTCGAGATCGTCTGAGCGCGATAGTCGGGGAGAAAATGATGAATTTTGCAACATTGAACGATATCCTGCCCTATCACGTTGCCGCTCGGCCCGATGCGACGGCGATCGGCACCGACGACCGTCATGTCAGCTTTCGCGCGCTGGAGCAGTGCGTCAACCGCATCGGCAATGGCTTGCGGGAACTGGGCGTGCGGCCCGGCGACCGCGTCGCCTGCCTGACCAAGCATCACACCGAGTGCCTGATGCTGTTGCTGGCGGCATGCAAGATCGGCGCGGTCTGCATGCCCGTAAACTGGCGCCTGTCAGCGCCGGAAGTCGAATATGTCGTCAATAACGGCGAAGCGCGCTTCCTGATGGTGGACGCGGCCTTCCTGCCGGTGGTCGGGCAAGCGCAATTGCCGGGCGTGTTGCAAACAGTCTGTACCGAGCAGGACGCGAGCGGCCTGCCAGGCTTTGCATCCTGGTATGGCGGGGCCGATGCCAGCCTGGAGGCGGTGCCGGCCGAGCCTGGCGAAACGGCGTTGCAACTCTATTCCTCGGGCACGACGGGTTTTCCGAAAGGGGTGGAGTTATCGCATCGCGCGCTGCTATCGACCTGCCGCACCTGCGCCGACGCGTGGCAGTTTGACGGCGCCGGTATCTTCGGCAATCCCTTGCCTACCTTCCATGTCGCCGGCATCGCCATGCTGTTGCTGCCCTTGTATGCCGGCGGGCGCACCGTGGCTTTTGCGGAATTCGATCCATCGGCCTTCATCGCCAGTATCGGACGCCACGGTATCAGCCATACATTCGTGGTGCCGGCCATGTTGCAGTTCATGTTGAATGCCCCCAACGTGGCCGAAGGCAAGTTCGAGGGCTTGCGCCAGATCGCTTATGGCGGTTCGCCTATCAGTGAACGGCTGCTGCAGGACGCGATGCGGGTATTTCAGTGCGGCTTCCTGCAGGTCTATGGCCTGACCGAAGTGGCGGGGCCTGCCACCTTCCTGCGGTCGGAAGACCACGAGCCGGGCGGGCCGCGCGCATATCTGTTGCGTTCGGCCGGACAAGCGGTCGGGGGCGGACGGTTGCGTATCGTCGACCCGGCCACGCTGGAGGATGCGCCGGATGGCGAGGTGGGGGAGATCTGGATCCAGTCCATCCGCAACTTCAACGGCTATTGGCGCAACCCGGAAGCGACAGCCGAAGCGTTCCCGCATGGGCGCGACGCGGCGGGGGGATGGTTCCGCTCGGGCGATATCGGTTACCTGAAGGACGGTTACCTGTTCATCCATGACCGGGTCAAGGACATGATCATCTCCGGTGGTGAAAATATCTATCCGGCCGAAGTCGAGAACATCATCATGCAACATCCGGCCGTGGCCGATTGCGCGGTGTTCGCCGTCCCTGACGACAAATGGGGCGAGGCCGTCAAAGCGGCCGTGGTCGTGCGTTCGGGGCAAGCACTGGAGGCGCAGGAATTGATTACCTTCGTGCGGGAGCGGATGGCCCATTACAAATGTCCGAAAACCGTGGACTTCGCCGAGACCCTGCCGCGCAACCCGACCGGGAAACTGCTGAAGCGGGTGTTGCGCCAGCCCTATTGGGAGGGGCGCGACAAGCTTGTCAGCTGAGGCTGTCGAGCCGCCGTCTCCAGGGCAGTCGCGCTCGACGCGATGCGATTGCCCTCTTTTTTGATTACCGACCCGAGGAACGACATGCAAGACGTATGTGCTGATCTGCTAGAGGAATACCAGGAACTGGACGCGCTGGCGGCCCGACTGACGCCGCAGCAATGGCAAACCAGGACCGCCTTCCACGACTGGACGCCGTGGGATGAAATCGCTCACTTGTGCCTGTTCGATGAAACCGGTTTGCTGGCCGCCACCGATGGCAATGCATTTGCCGCCGATGCGCGCGCGCTGACGGCGGCGCTCGCGAACGGCCGGCAGTTCAGCGAGTTGGCCCGGGAAAAATATCAGGCGCTGGATGGACCGGCCCTGCTGGCGCACTGGCGCGGCCGGTACACGGCGCTGGTGGCGACGCTGGCGGCGTTGGATACGCGCGCGCGCTTGCCCTGGTATGGACCGACCATGAGCGCCCGTTCGTTTGCCACCGCCCGCATGATGGAAACCTGGGCCCACGGGCAGGATGTGTTTGACGCCATGGGCGTGCGGCGCCAGCCATCGCACCGGCTGAAACACATCGCCCATATCGGCGTGACGACGTTTGGCTGGACCTTTGTCAACCGCAAGCTCGCCGTGCCGGAGCCGGCGCCATACGTGGAACTGAGCGCGCCCGGCGACGAGACCTGGACCTGGAACGAGCCATCGACGGCCAATGCCGTGCGCGGCAGCGCGGAGGATTTCTGCCTGGTCGTGACGCAGCGCCGCAACGTCCTTGACACGGCGCTGCAGGTCAGCGGTGACGCGGCCACGCAATGGCTGGCCATCGCCCAATGTTTCGCCGGGCCGCCGGCCACGCCGCCCGCGCCGGGTACGCGTGGCGTACGCTGCGAGGGCGCAAATGCCAATGCGGTATAGGCGGCGGCCATGAGCGACGAAGGCTTGCCGCTGACGCTGGCGTTGTGCGGGGAAATCGAGCCCCGTTTGCGCGCGCTGCGCGCCGCCTGCGGCGACCAGGCGCTGTCGGACTATGCATTTTCCAACCTGTATCTGTTCCGGCATGCGCACGCCTACCGCTATCTGCCCGGCGCGCTGCCTTGCATCAAGGGCATCACCTATGACGGCGCCAGCCACCTGTTGCCGCTGTTCGATCCGGGGCAGGCGACGGCGGACCAGCTGGCCGAGCTCCTGAGCGGGCATGACTGCCTGTTCCCCGTCGCGGAACCGCTGCTCGCCTGCCTGGACCCTGGCCGCTTCTGCTGGAGCGATCTGGCCGGAGACGCGGACTACGTCTATCCGGCCGAGAATTTCCGCAGCTATCGCGGGGAGCTGCTGCGCAAGAAGCGCAACCTGATGCGGCAATTGTTGGCGACCAGCACTATCGTTGCGCGGCCGTTGACGGACGACACCGTGGGGGGCGCGCTGGCGGTGCTGGACGCCTGGCTGCGCGACAAGGATAAACACGCCGGCGACGCCGACGACAGCGCCTGCCGGGAAGCGCTCCGGCAGCATGCTCAGCATGGCCTGGAGGGCCAGGTCTATTATGCGGATGGGGTGCCGGCCGGATTTTTCCTGGCACAGCCATTCACGCCGGCCGTTGCCGTGATGCGCTTTGCCAAGGGCAACGACGCATACAAGGGCATCTACCAGTACATGTTCCATCACTATTGCATCAGCCGCCCCGGCCTGCAATGGCTGAACTTCGAACAAGACCTCGGCATGGCGAATTTCCGTCAAACCAAGCGCTCCTACCAGCCTTCGGCCATGTTGCGCAAATTCCGCGTCCGCTTGCGCGCCTGATTGCCGCCCCGGGCAAGCTACCAGCCACTTTACGCAAGACGCCCGGCGTCCCCGCGAGTAACTTACACCTACACCGCAAAACACCGCGCGACGCGCTTTGCGTGTAGCGCATTTGCGTTCCGGCCCACTTACATCAGATAAAACATGGCTATCATAGAAACCAATATTGCCACCGGTAGCGAGACATTCCAGTCCAACCGTAGCGGCATGCTGTCCCTGCTGGGAAAAGTTCGTGAGCTCGAAGAGCGCACACGTCAGGCTTCGGCGGCGTCGAAAGCTCGCTTTGAAAAGCGCGCGCAATTGCTCCCCCGCGAGCGCTTGTCACTGCTGCTGGACCATGGAACGCCGTTCCTGGAATTGTCGACCTTGGCCGGCTATTGCATGGACAATGCGGATCCCGATAAGAGCGTGGCCGGCGGCGGCGTGATCGCGGGCATCGGTTATGTCTCCGGTGTGCGCTGCATGGTGTGCGCTTCCGATTCCGGCATCGAGGCCGGCGCCTTGCAGCCCAAGGGCCTCGATAAGCAGTTGCGCGCCCAGGAGCTGGCGCTGGACAACAAGCTGCCCTATATCCAGCTGGTCGAAAGCGCGGGCGCCAACCTGATGGCGTACCGGGTCGAAGAGTTCGTGCGTGGCGGCAACCTGTTCCGCAACCTTGCCCGTCTGTCCGCCGCCGGTCTGCCGGTGGTGACGGTGACGCACGGTTCGTCCACCGCGGGCGGCGCTTACCAGACTGGCTTGTCGGACTACATCATCATGGTGCGGGGCCGCTCGCGGGCCTTCCTGGCCGGGCCGCCGCTGCTGCGCGCCGCGACGGGCGAGATCGCCACCGAAGAGGAGCTGGGCGGGGCGGAGATGCACACCGGGATTTCCGGCCTGGGCGACTATCTTGCCGAGGACGATCGCGATGCCTTGCGCATCGCGCGCGAGATCATGGCGAAAATCGAGTGGAACCGCGGTGTGTCGCAGGCCACGCCGCCGGCCAACAAGCCGCCGCGCTACGCGGCCGAAGAACTGCTCGGCGTGATGGCCATGGACCACAGGCGTCCGGCCGATATGAAGGAAGTGATCGCCCGTATCGTCGACGACTCCGATTTCCTGGAATTCGGCGAGCGCTATGGCTCGGCCACGGTGTGCGGCCATGCCATGCTGGACGGCCACCCGATCGGCATCATCACCAACAATGGGCCGATCAACCCGGCCGGCGCGGCCAAGGCCACGCACTTCATCCAGGCCTGCTGCCAGGCCCAGGTGCCCATCCTGTACCTGAACAATACCACCGGCTTCATGGTCGGCCGCAGCTACGAGGAAGCGGGCAGCATCAAGCACGGTTCCAAGATGATACAGGCGGTCACCAATGCCACCGTTCCGCAGATCACGATCTATTGCGGGGCCTCGTTCGGTGCCGGCAACTACGGCATGTGCGGCCGCGGCTTCCATCCACGCTTCTGCTTCTCCTGGCCCAATGCCAAGACGGCCGTGATGGGCGGCGAGCAGGCGGCGCAGACCATGTTGATCGTCACGGAAGCGGCGATGAAACGCAAGGGCGAAGTCGACCACGACAAGCTCGAATCGCTGCGGCGCAAGATCGTGGACAATTTCGACCGCCAGATGGACGTGTTCACCACCAGCGCCCATGTGCTCGATGACGGCGTCATCGATCCGCGCGACACGCGCTCTATCCTGTCCTACGTGTTGTCGATCTGCCGCGAGGCGAAAGCGCGCGAACCTCACGCGATGCAGTTCTCCGTCGCCCGTCCCTGAGTTGCGGCGCCCTACAGGAGTTCATTCAGATGAAACTTACTCAGGAACATGAGGAAATTCGCCGCACCCTGCAGCGCTTCATCGCCCAGGAAGTCAATCCCTATGTGGACGAGTGGGAGCAGGCCGAGCTCTTTCCCGCGCACCGGCTGTTCAAGCAAATGGGCGATCTGGGCTTGCTCGGATTGACCAAGCCGGTCGAATTCGGCGGCATGGGCCTGGACTTGTCCTATGGTGCCGTGCTGGCGGAGACGCTGGGTGAAGTCGATTGCGCCGGCATCCCGCTGGCCATCGGCGTGCAGACGGACATGGCGACTCCTGCCCTGGCCGAGCGCGGCTCCGACGCGTTGCGCCGGGAATTCCTGATGCCGGCCATCGCCGGGGACATGGTCGCTTGCCTCGGGGTGTCGGAAACCGGTAGCGGTTCGGACGTGGCATCGCTGAAGACCACGGCGCGCAAGGATGGCGGCGACTACATCATCAGCGGCGGAAAGATGTGGATCACCAACGGCACGCAGGCCGATTTCTGCGTGGTGCTGGCCAATACGTCCGACGGCGCCCCGCATCGCAACAAGTCGCTGATCGTGGTGCCGATGCAGACGCGCGGCGTCGAGGTGGCCGGCAAAATCCGCAAGATCGGCATGCATGCCTCCGATACCGCGCAACTGTTTTTTGACGAAGTCCGGGTACCGCAGCGCTACCGCATAGGCGAAGAAGGCAAGGGATTCATCTATCAGATGGAACAGTTCCAGGCCGAGCGGATCTGGGGCGCGATGAATGCCGTCGGCGTGCTGTCCCAAGTGATCGAGCGGACCATAACCTATGCCCGCGAACGCAAGGCCTTTGGCCGCTCTATCCTCGATAACCAGTGGGTGCAGTTCAAGCTGGCCGAATACAAGACGGAAGTGGAGGCGTTACGCGCGCTATCGCACCGCGCAATCGAGATGGTCACGCAAGGGCAGGATGCCACCGAACTGGCTTCCATGGCCAAGCTCAAGGCGGGGCGTCTGATGCGCGAGGTCACCGACGGCTGCCTGCAGTTCTGGGGCGGAATGGGATTTGCCTGGGAGAGCCGCGTCTCGCGCGCCTATCGCGATGGCCGTCTGCCCTCGATCGGCGGCGGCGCGGACGAAATAATGATGCAGATTATTTCCAAGTCCATGGGCACTTTTCCCAAAAATAACTGACGTATCACTAGGAAGCTGAACAACTACACCATGACTACCACTTCCCCATACCACAAGATCCTGATCGCCAACCGCGGCGAAATCGCGCTGCGCATCATGCGCACGGCCAAATCCATGGGATACCGCACCGTCGCCGTGTTTTCGGCCGCCGACCGGACCAGCCGCCACGTGCGCGAAGCCGACCAGGCGGTCTACATCGGCGAGGCGCTGCCGGCGCAGTCTTACCTGAACATTCCTGCCATTATCGAGGCCGCGCGCGTCAGCGGCGCTGACGCGGTCCATCCCGGCTACGGTTTCCTGGCCGAGAATGAAGACTTCGCCATGGCTTGCCGCGATGCCGGCCTGGTCTTTATCGGCCCTACGCCGGAAGCCATCGTCGCCATGGGCAACAAGGCTGGCGCCAAGAACCTGATGATCGAGGCCGGCGTGCCATGTATTCCAGGCTACCAGGGCGACGACCAGGGCGAGGAGCGCCTGTGCGCCGAGGCCGGAAAGACCGGCTACCCTGTCATGATCAAGGCCACCGCCGGCGGCGGCGGGCGCGGCATGCGCCTGGTCTCCCGGGCGGAAGACTTCCTGGCGGCCCTGCGCAGTGCGAAATCCGAAGCGCAAAGCGCATTCGGCAACGCGGAAGTGATCCTTGAGCGCGCCATCATCAATCCGCGCCATATCGAGATCCAGGTGTTCGCCGACCGCTTCGGCAATGCCATCCACCTTGGCGAACGGGACTGTTCTGTCCAGCGCCGCCATCAAAAGGTGGTGGAAGAAGCGCCGTCGCCCGCGGTCGATGCCGGCCTGCGCGCGCGCATGGGGGCCACCGCGGTCAACGCCGTCAAGGCGATACGCTACGAAGGCGCCGGCACGCTGGAATTCCTGCTCGACACGGAAGGCAATTTCTATTTCATGGAAATGAACACCCGTCTGCAGGTTGAACACCCCGTGACGGAAGCCATCACCGGCCTCGATCTGGTCGAACTTCAGCTCCGCGTGGCGGCCGGCGAGGCGCTGCCGCTGGCGCAGGAGGATGTGCGCCTGCGCGGCCATGCGATCGAGGTGCGCCTGTGCGCGGAGGATGCCGGCGCGGGCTTCATGCCGCAGAGCGGCACAATGAGCCTGTGGCGGATGCCGGCCACCATCCGGGCGGAGCATGGCCTGGAATCCGGCTCCGAGATTTCCCCTTACTACGATTCCATGATCGCCAAGCTGATCAGCTTTGGCGGTTCGCGCGACGAGGCGCGCCGCAAACTGCTGGCGGCACTGGAAGACACCGTGGCGCTCGGTGTGAAAACCAATCAGAAATTCCTCGCCAGCTGCCTGGCACACCCGGTATTTGCGGCTGGGGGCGCGACCACCGCCTTCATCGGCGACCATGGCACCGCCTTGCTGCAGCCCGATGCAGCGCAGGATGCGCGCGCCCACGCGCTGGCCGTGGCCCTGCTGTACGCCACCGCCAGCGCGCCCGAGGGCACGCGCGCCAGCGCCATTGCGCACCGCCTGCCGATCGCGTTCCGCCTGCAGACCGGGGCTGGCGAGTGTGTCGCCAGCCTGCGCAACCTGGGCGAGCTGTGCTACGCGGTGGACATGGGCGAGCACCGCTTCGAATTGCAGATCGTGGCGCTGGACGCCGCGCATGCCCGCATCGCGTGCAATGGTCTGGTGGAGGGGATGGTATTCAAGCGCCTGGGCAACGAGTTGCTGCTGCAATACCAAGGGGCGGCCTACAGCGTCCAGGACACCACCCACGTGGCGCAAGCGCGCCAGGGCGAAGGCGGCGGCGACGGCAAGATACGCGCCGCGATGAATGGCCGCGTAGTGGCGGTGCACGTCGCCGAAGGCGAGATGGTCAAAGCCGGGCAGCCGGTGGTCACGCTGGACGCCATGAAAATGGAACACGTCCACGCGGCGCCCGTGGCCGGCTGTATCAAGGCGCTGCACGTCGTCATGGGCGACCAGGTGACGGCTTACCGCGTGGTGGCGGAAGTCGAAGTCGAGGTCGAAGCGGCCCAGCCCTCGGTAGCGAACGGCTGAGCTATGAGTATCGAATCAGTAAAGGAGAGACAAATGGACAACCCGGCAGTGCTGCTGGAAAAACGGGGATCGGCATACTGGATCACCCTGAACCGGCCGGACAAGCGCAATGCGATCAACCAGGACGTCATCGACGGCATCTGCGCCGGCCTGAGCCAGGCCCACCGGGATCCGGAAGTGCGGGCCATCGTGTTGACCGGCAACGGCGAGAAGGCTTTCTGCGCGGGTGCGGACCTGCAGCCGGGCAAGGGCTTCGCGTTCGACTACGCCAGGCCGACCACCCCGTATGCGGACCTGCTGCGGCAGGCAAAGAACGCGACGCTGCCGATCGTGGCCCGCATCAACGGCGCCTGCCTGGCCGGCGGCATGGGCTTGCTGTGCATCGCCGACATGGCGGTTGCCGCCGACACGGCGCTGTTCGGCTTGCCCGAGGTCAAGGTCGGGGTGTTCCCCATGCAGGTGCTGAGCCTGCTGCAAGACCTGGCGCCCCAGCGCATCGTCAGGGAGTGGTGCATCACCGGCGAACCGTTCGACGCGGCCACCGCGCTGGCGCACGGACTGGTCAACCATGTGGTGCCGGCAGCCGAACTCGATGCCCGGACCAACCGGTTACTCGATCGCATATTGGACAAATCGCCGACGGCTATCCGCCGCGGCAAGTACGCGATGCGGGCACTGGCGGCCATGTCGTTCGACGAGGGCATCGCCTTTACGGAAAGCCAGATTGCGCTGCTGCCGCAGACCGAGGATGGCAGGGAAGGACTGGCCGCCTTTAATGAAAAACGCAAGCCGGTATGGACCGGCCGCTAAGGGGAGCGACAATGACTAATGCAATCGACAAGGTAGTCCGGATCGGCGGGGCGTCCGGCTTCTGGGGCGACAGTTCGGTCGGCGCACCGCAACTGGTGCAGGGTGCGGACATCGATTACCTGGTGTTCGACTACCTGGCCGAACTGACCATGGCCATTCTTGCTTCGGCGCGCAGCAAAAAGCCCGAACTGGGCTACGCGACCGATTTCGTCGACGTCGCCATGAAGAATGTGCTGGCCGAGGTGGCGGCACGGGGTATCAAGGTGGTCACCAACGCGGGCGGCATCAATCCTCAAGGCTGCGCGGACGCGCTGGGCCGTCTGGCCCAGGAATTGGGCGTGAAATTGAAGATCGCCGTGGTCGAAGGCGACGATGTGAGCGCGCTGCTGCCGGCCCTGCGCGAGGCCGGCCAGACCGATATGTTCACCGGCGAGGCGCTGCCAGCGCGCATCCTGAGCGCCAACGCCTATCTGGGCGCTTTCCCGGTGGCGCAAGCGTTGGCCGCGGGGGCGGATGTGGTGATTACCGGACGCTGCGTCGACAGCGCGGTGACGCTGGGCCCGTTGATCCATGAATTCGGCTGGCGCGAAACTGACTACGACCTGCTGGCGGCGGGCAGCCTGGCCGGCCATATCATCGAGTGCGGCTGCCAGGCCACCGGCGGCCTGCATACTGATTGGGAAGCGGTGCCCGACTGGGCCAACATCGGCTATCCAGTGATTGAATGTAGCGCCGATGGCAGCGTGGTGGTCACCAAACCGAAGGGAACCGGCGGCAGTGTGATCGAGGCGGCCGTTGCGGAACAGATCCTGTACGAGATCGGCGATCCCGGCGCCTACGTCCTGCCGGACGTCGTGTGCGACTTCCGCCAGGTGCGGGTCACCCAGCAAGGTGAAGACCGCGTGGCCGTATCGGGCGCCCGTGGCTTTGCGCCGACGAGCTCGTACAAGGTGTCGGCCACCTACATGGATGGCTACCGCAGCAATGGCACCATGGTCATCGTCGGCATCGACGCCGTCGCCAAGGCCAGGCGCACCGGGCAAGCCATCATCGAACGCACCCAGGCCATGTTCGAGAAGGCCGGCCTGTCGGACTACAGCGCCACGCATGTCGAAGTGATCGGGGCGGAAAGCCTGTACGGGCCGCACGCGCGCACGACCAAGGCGCGCGAAGTGATGATGCGGGTCGCGGTCAACCATCCAATGAAGCCGGCGCTGGAGATCTTTGCGCGGGAAATCGCGCCGGCCGGTACGTCGTGGGCGCCGGGAACCACCGGGCCCGCGCTGTCCCGCCCATCGGCCTCGCCGCTGATCAAGCAGTTTGCCTTTACGCTGCTCAAATACAAGGTTCCCGTCAACATCGTCATGGACGGTGAAACGCGGCCGGTGCGCATCGCGGTGGAGGGCGGCTACCAGCCGCAGGCCATGGGGGCGGATGCGGAGCCGATGCCGGCCGCACCGGCGCCGGCTGTGCCGGACGCCGTGCTGGTGCCCCTGATTAAGCTGGCCTATGCGCGCAGCGGCGACAAGGGCAACATCTCCAATATCGGCGTCATCGCGCGGAAGCCGGAATACCTGCCCTTGATCCTGGACCAGGTGACGCCAGCGGTGGTCGGCCAATACTTTGCCCACCTGGTGTCGGGCAAGGTGCTGCGCTATCTCGTTCCGGGTCTCAATGCCTGCAATTTCATGCTGTACGAGGCATTGGACGGTGGTGGCACCGCATCGATGCGCATGGACCCGCTGGGCAAGGGCATGGGGCAGATGTTGCTCGATCTGCCGGTGCCGGTGCCCCGTAGCTTGGCCGCGACACTCTGAAACACACGATAACGATGAAATTGGGAGAGAACTGTGCAACTTGATTTTGACTTCGCCGGCAAGCACGTGGTGGTGTTCGGCGGAACCACCGGCATCAACTTCGGCATCGCCCAGGCGTTCGCCAGGCAGGGCGCCGCCGTCACGGTGGCGAGCCGCAAGCAGGAAAACGTGGATGCGGCTTGTGCCGAACTGCGCAAATTCGGCGCGCCCGTCTTCGGTGCCAGCGCCGACGTGCGCGATTTCGAGGCCGTCGGCAAGGCCCTGGACGAGGCCGTGCAGCGGCTGGGCGCCATCGACGTGCTGGTGTCCGGCGCGGCCGGCAACTTCCTGTGTGAAGCGAAAGACATGTCGGCCAACGGTTTTCGCGTAGTCATCGACATCGACCTGGTGGGCTCGTTCCACGTCTTGCGCCAGGCCTACCGCCACCTGCGTAAGCCGGGCGCCGCGGTCATCAACATCACGGCGCCGCAATCGTTTATTCCGATGCGTTACCAGGCGCATGCGGGCGCGGCGAAAGCGGGGATAGACCAGCTGACCCGCACACTGGCCCTGGAGTGGGGCATCGACGGCATCCGGATCAATTCGATTTCGCCCGGGCCGATCGATGGCACCGAGGGCTTCCGTAAATTGATGGCCAACGATGCCCAGCAGCGCGAGCGCGCGGTGGAGGCGGTCCCGTTGAAGCGCATCGGTACGCTCGACGATATTGCCAACCTGGCGCTGTTCCTCGGTTCGCCTTATGCCGGCTATATCTCCGGCGCCCTGATTCCGTGCGATGGCGGGGGCGCGCTGGAAAGCGTGAAGCCGCCGCTGGAAGCGGCCGGCGCGGCGCTGGCGCGCCAGGCCAGAGGGGAGGCTTGAGATGAAGATCATGGTCCCTGTCAAACGCGTCGTCGATTTCAACGTCAAGCTACGGGTGAAAGCCGACGGCACCGGAGTGGAACTGGCCAACATCAAGATGGCGATCAACCCATTCGATGAGATTGCCGTGGAGGAAGCCACCCGCCTCAAAGAGCGCGGCGCGGCGGCCGAAGTGGTGGCGGTGTCCTGTGGCGTGGCGCAGTGCCAGGAAACGCTGCGCACGGCGATGGCGATCGGTGCCGACCGCGGCATCCTGGTCGAGAGCGACGCCGAGCTGCAACCGCTGGCCGTGGCCAAGCTGCTGAAGGCAGTGGCGGCCAAGGAACAGCCGCAACTGATTATCCTCGGCAAGCAAGCCGTCGACGACGATTGCAATCAGACCGGACAGATGTTGGCGGCGCTGCTGGGCTGGCCGCAGGCCACCTTTGCATCGCAGTTGTCCATCGAAGGGGACAAGGCGCTCGTCACGCGCGAGGTCGATGGCGGCCTCGAGACCGTGTCGCTCACCTTGCCGGCCGTGATCACCACGGACCTGCGGCTGAACGAGCCGCGCTATGTGACGCTGCCGAACATCATGAAGGCGAAGAAAAAGGCGCTGGAAACCGTCACGCCGGCCATGCTCGGCGTCGACGTGGCGCCGCGCATCCAGACCCTCAAGGTGAGCGAGCCGCCGGCCCGCGCCGCCGGGATCAGGGTGCCCGATGTTCCCGCCTTGCTCGACAAGCTCAGGAACGATGCCAAGGTCATTTAAACCACCAGCGTAGCCGCATCGGGCGACCGGCATCCGGCTCAGGAGTCCACCATGGATAAGCAACGCATCCGTCAACTCATACGTGCCTGGATGGCGCAGCGCAGGGACCATCCCGAACCGCTGCCGTCGCTGGAGCAAATCCGTCGCGCCGTGGGCTGGGCTGAAGAGGACCGGCCCGCGGATTGTACGGCCGAGTCCCCGATTGCCCTGGCACCGGTCGCGGCTTGAATCTCCCGCTCAACCTGAACCTATATTTCACGTCATGAAAACACTCGTTATTGCAGAACACGACAACGCCTCCCTGAAAGGCTGCACGCTCAATACCGTCACCGCCGCGACCCAGTGTGGCGCGGAGGTCCATGTGTTGGTGGCCGGCCATCATGCCAGCGCCGTCGCCGAGGCCGCCTCGCGCATCACCGGCGTGGCCAAAGTCCTGGTGGCCGATGCGGCCCACCTGGCCGACGGCATGGCTGAAAACATGGCGGCGCAAATCGTCGCCGTCGCCGGCCATTACTCGCACATCCTGGCGCCTGCCACCGCTTACGGCAAGAATTTCCTGCCGCGGGTGGCCGCCTTGCTCGACGTCGGGCAAGTGTCCGACATCACCCGGGTGGTGAGCGCCGATACGTTTGAACGGCCGATATACGCTGGCAATGCGATCGCAACCGTTCGCTCGGCCGAGTCCGTCAAGGTCATCACGGTCCGCACGACCGGCTTCGATGCCGCGTCAGAAGACGGCAAGGCGACGGTGGAGGCGATCGCCGCGGTGCCGGACTGCGGCGGTGCCGCGCTGACGTCGCGGCAGTTGACACGCTCCGAGCGTCCCGAACTGAGCGCCGCCAAGACGATCGTCGCCGGCGGACGTGGCATGGGTTCCGGCGACGCTTTCAAGATCCTCGAGCCGTTGGCGGACAAGTTGGGCGCCGCGATGGGGGCGTCCCGGGCCGCGGTCGATGCGGGTTTCGTGCCGAACGACTGGCAGGTTGGACAGACCGGCAAGATCGTGGCGCCACAGCTGTACATCGCGGTGGGCATTTCCGGCGCGATCCAGCATTTGGCCGGGATGAAGGATTCGAAGACCATCGTGGCGATCAACAAAGATCCTGAAGCCCCCATTTTTGCGGTGGCCGACTACGGTATCGTCGGCGACCTGTTCGACATTGTGCCGCAATTGGCGGCCGCTTTACCTTGAATCGCAGGGAACTGAAAACATGACTATCGTAGCGCACTTTTTATTTTGCACCGCAACCCAGAAATGGCCACCGCCGGTGCTGCAAGCCGTACTGCCATCGGACCTGATCGGGGACGAGATCTAGCACCTGCCCCGATCGCTGCCGTGGCCCGCGATGGCGGGCCACGGTCATCAGATCTGCTGGTAGACGCCACACAGGACGATGATGTCACCGGCCTTTTCGAAGTAGCTTGCCTTGTGCTCGATGGCCGATGAAACCGGATCCACCCATTTGTAGTTGACCCATCCCTTACCCTTGGCATTGGCCAGCGCGTAAATTTCCTGGACGAAGTACCTGCCGTCCGCATCCCGTATATTCATCATGGCTTTGCCCACGATTCTTGGGTTGCCGCCGTGGGCCAGCATATTGCCTTCGAGATCGCCGACAACGATGTAGAGGTCGCGATCCTTGAATGCGCTGCTGGACTTGTTGAACTCGGCAAACGCTTTTTCCTGGCCGTGCGTCTTGATGTAAGTGACGGCTTTTTTTACCAGCGCGACCGCGTCGTCCGGGGAACCGTGTTCCGCGGCCTGGATGGATGCGCTGAATGCCAGCGCGGCGATGCAATAGGCGATCCGCTTGAATATCTTCATGACTGTGCTCCTGTTGTTGGTTTGGTTGGTCTGGCCGGCAGGGAGGTTTCCCGGCCAGCAGGACAGTGTTGGCGAACGGGCTGCCGCGCGTCTTGCGTCAGCCTGCTATGCGCCGCCATGCAGCCAGTAGACGCAAGCTGCGCACCACCCGGACTGCTATCTTGAGCGCCTTTGACCTAGCGGAAAGGATGAGCAAAGATGAGCGATATCGTGACATTTGCGACACAAGACGCGGTTGCCGCGCAAAACGGTGAGGCGGCCAATTTACCCGATGCGTTGCGCGCAGCACCCTTGCGGCCGATCCGCAAGGTCGGCGTCCTCGGGGCCGGTACCATGGGCGGCGGCATTGCCATGAACTTCGCCAATGCCGGCATACCCGTCATCATTGTCGATATGACAGCGCAGGCGCTCGAGCGCGGCCTCGCCATCGTCAGCAAGAACTATGACGCCAGCGTGAGCAAGGGCAAGCTGAGCAGGGAGGAGGCTGACGCCCGCATAGCGCTTCTGACGGGCTCGCTCGATGACCAGGAACTGGGCCACTGCGACCTGGTCATCGAAGCCGTCTATGAACATCTCGACATCAAGAAGCAGGTGGTGCGCCGCCTGGCGACGATTTGCCGGCCTGGCGCGATCTTGGCCAGCAACACGTCCACACTAGACATCGATGTGCTGGCCGAGGAAAGCGGGCGCGCCGCCGATTTCGTCGGCATGCATTTTTTCAGCCCGGCCAATGTCATGCGCCTGCTGGAGATTGTGCGCGGCGCGCGCACCGCGCCGGACGTGCTGGCCACCGTGGTCGGCGTGGCCGGCACCATCGGCAAGGTGCCAGTGGTGTCCGGCGTTTGCTACGGCTTCATCGGCAATCGCATGTTGGAATCGTATTTGCGCGAATCGGAATTCCTGATGCTGGAGGGGATCAGTCCCGCCCGGATCGACAAGGCGATCGAGTCGCTCGGCTTGCCCATGGGGCCATGTCGCATGCTGGACTTGGCCGGTCTGGACGTAGCGGCCAAGGTGTTGATCGAGCGAGGCAAGGCTGGCGGCCTGCCGGCCGATCCTGCCTATCGGGTGGTCGTGCAGGAAATGATGCGGCTAGGCCGCTTCGGCCAGAAAACCGGCGCCGGCTATTACCGCTACGACGGCCGCACAGCGGTGAGCGATCCGGAAGTCGAGCGGATCTGCACTGCGCTGGCCGAACGGCACGGCGTGGCGCGCCGCGCCGACATCACGGACAAGGAAATCATCGAACGCTGCCTGTACCCCTTGATCAACGAGGGGGCCAGGATACTGGAAGAGGGGATCGCCTATGGCCCTGACGATATCGATCTGGTCTGGGTAAATGGTTATGGTTTCCCGGCGCACCGTGGGGGACCTATGCGGTTGGCCGACACCGTCGGCGTCGCGAACATTGCCGATCGCCTCCGTCATTACGGCCATCTGCGTGGCGACCGCTACGGTTACTGGAGCCTGTCGCCGTTGCTGGTGGCGCTCGCGGCGCGCGGGCAAGGCTTCCGCGACTGGCAAGCTACGCCGGTGCGCTGAGGCGATCAAGGCCAGCGTTGCGCCGGCCGCATGGGGCGCGATGGCACACCGCTCCCCAAATGCGGCGCAGCGCGGCGACCCGCGGCGCAAGATAGCTGGTTGACGCAAGACCTGGCCAGCGTGCTGCGCAAAAATGGTTGGCACCGCAGAGATTTCTTTGCTGGGTGCCATACCTTGCTGACGGCGCCGGGCTGCTGGCCGATGCACGACCGAGGTAGCAAACGTCAATCAGACATATAAAAAATTGGAGACAAAGATGAAAAAGCAATTGTTGGCCGTGTTGATCGCGGCGTCCTGCGCAACGCCGGTCTTGGCGCAATCGAATGTCGCGATCTACGGGCTGGCCGATGCAGGCTTGCAGGTGTCCAACTTTGGCAACGGTCGGAAAGTCAATCTGACCAGCGGCACGGAAGGGGGCTCGCGCCTGGGCTTCAGGGGTAAGGAAGATCTGGGCGACGGCTACCACGCATTATTTACGCTGGAGGCGCGCGTTGAGCTCGACACGGGTGCACAGTCCAACGGCCTGCTGTCCACCGGCGTAAATGAAAACATCACGGCGGGGATGAGCGCGGCCGGTGCGGCGGCGGTCCGGAGCCATACGCCGACCACCATCGTCAATTCCGCCGGCGCCTTGTTCGATCGCCAGTCGTTCGCTGGCCTGGATACGCCGTACGGCATGATCCTGCTCGGCCGCCAATACACGCCCGGTGTGGAGGTGTTCGCCCTTAGTGACGTGTTCGATCTGGGCACCACCGGCACCTGGCTCAACCTGGTGATGGGCGATGCGGGCGTGTCCGCGCCCGGTATCGCGCTGCGTGCCAACCAGGCGTTGCAATATCGCCTGCAATTGCCAAGCGGCGTAGGCGTGTCGGCCATGTATGGATTCAACAACACGGGATCGCTCAATTTGGCCAAGCGCTTTGCCGGCGGCAATGTGCGCTACCGCGCCAATGGTATCGACGCCGGTATCGGCTACAACCGGGAGCAGGATCAGGTCGGCAATCAGGCGCTGACGTCGCTGACGGCGGGTGGGTCATACGTCGCGGGCGATGCGAAATTCTTCGCCGGTTATCACCGCATGAAGAGCGACCACAGCGCGTTCGGCCGGGCCTTGGCGCCGCTGCTGACCACGCCGGGCGACGCCGCGGCGCTGTTTTCTAACCTGAAACTCGATGGGGCGCTCTATACCATCGGCATGCACTACCGGATTGGCGTCGACCGTGTCATGGTGGGCATCAACCATCTCAACGACAAGCTGTCGACCAACGGCGACGCGACATTATTCGCCGTGGGCTACGATCATTTCCTGTCCAAGCGCACGAATCTGTACGCGGTGGTGGCCCATGTCAGCAACCATGGCGCGGCCCAGTATGCCCTCGGTGGTGGCGGTTACTTCGGCGGCTCCACCTCGAAACGGGGACAGGATGGCAACGCGTTGCAACTGGGGATGCGGCACCAGTTTTAAGCCGGGTGAGTGGCATTTCCCTGCGCGGTGCGAGGAACAACTGGCTTCGTCCGCCGCTTGCTTTTACTCCTGATGATCAGCGGCTCGGCCTCGATGGGGGGCTGTGCCGGTGACTCTGAAACTGCAGCAGGGAGTCGGAATGCGGTTCGCGTCGACGGCCGGGCCGTGCCGGACACCATGAAGTTTGAGAACAGCGCGGTCAATGTGCTTAGTTGCAACGCTTCAGTCCGAGCCGGCCTTGCGCAAGTGCGTCAATAATTTACCGGCTTCCGGCAAAAGCGCCGGTTCGGATTTAACGCCCAGCCATAGTGTGCGGGAAGCCCAGGCGTCACGCAGCGGAATGGCGCGCAATCCGGCGCTCAGCATCTCAGGCCGCACCGCACCGTCTGGCAGCACGCCAATGCCCAAGCCCGCCTCTATCATGCAGAAAATGCCGTCAAAGCTGCTGACCTGGATGCGCAAGCGGAGCGGCTTGTCGTGAACGAGTGATGCGTCGATCAATCGCTGGAGAAGCGAACTACCCTGGTTAAGGCCAACAAAGTCATAATCAAGCGCTTCGGCAAAATGCAGTTCGGGCAGGGATGCCAGCGGATGATCCGCACGCATCAGGAGCACCAGCTTGTCTCTGCGGTAGAGAAATTTCTCCAGGCCACGGGTCGGCACGTTGTCCGCAAAAATGCCAAGATCGGCTTCGCCGGTGATGACCGCGTTGACGATCTGATCGCTGAGTTTCTCCTCCAGGCCGATGCGTATCAACGGTTGCTCGCGCAAGAAGGCGGCAAGATCGTAAGGGAGGAATTGAATAATGGCTGAAGTGTTGGCCCAAATTCTCACGTGGCCGCGCACCCCGATGGCGAAGTCCTCCATTTCACCGGCCATCCGATTCACCGTGTCGAGCACGCTGCGAGCGTGCTGCGCCAGTTGCTGGCCTGCCGATGTCAATTCGAGTCCGCGCGGCATGCGCAGAAACAAGGGGCAATCGACAACACGCTCCAGTTCGGCAATCCGCTTGCTCAGCGCCGATAAAGTCATGTGCGTCTTATCTGTCGCCTTGGTCAGGCTGCCTGTTTGTGCGACTAGCAGAAAGATGCGCAGCGATTGCAGATCGAAATGGTTGGGGTTGATCACGGCATCAGTCAGAGGAGGGGGGGCCGAACTGGGCAGTCGGTATTGGCCGAGGTTAGTAGACGGAGTTGGTTTTGTCAAACAATGGCAACAGTTGTTTGGGGGGGGAGGACGCCTCCAACATGACGAGCACGCAACTATCGTGGGGCGGGCGCCGTCGAGGAAGCGCTGGTATTCCTGATTGGAAAGGATATTTGAGCATACGGAAATTGTCGGCATCTGTTGGCCGCCAGTAACCTTATGCGAAACGCTGCCGTATTGGCTACCGGAAATGAACGCTTCTCGCGGGTCATTGGAACGGACGCCAGCATGCAGCAGTCCGCTGCGCTCGGGCATCTAATGAGCGCGTTCCACTCTTGGTGTCATCTTCTTCCGGCGCCATCCATCCCGACATTCGCCCACCCCACTACGCTATGCATACACTTCATTCGATCCGTATTTCCACCCGTCTTGCTACCGGCTTCGCGCTGCTATTGCTTTTGTCGATCGCCGGCATCGCCATATCGCTCTCTGCCGCATGGGAAAATGCCGCCGCAAGCAAGAAAATGATGGCGTTGCCGCTTGCGAAGGAAAGGCTGCTCTCCGACTGGGTGAGCTCCCAGGCGGCGGCGATGGTGCGAACGACGGTGATCGCCCGCAGTGCCGACTTGACGCTAGCGGTGGCGTTCAAAGAGGAGATGGCGGCATCGGTCACGGCGGGGACCGAATTGGTCAAGCGCGTGGAGGCGTTGCTGGCCTCGGATGAGGAACGGCTGCTGTTCAACGAAATTGTTGCCTTACGCGCCAAATTTCAGACGGCCAAAAAAGAGATCATGCAGCTGCATGCGCAAGGCAATGGCGTCGAAGCGGCACGGTTTTACGACGCCGTCTTCGCCCCTGCCAGCAAAGCGTACGCCAGCCGGGTACGCGACTTGCTAACCATGCAACGTCTGCAGATCGATCAAATGGCAACCGACATCGAACGCGCGAACGTACGCGCCATTAAGGAGACCTTGGTGCTGGCGGCACTGGTGGTGTCGGCGGGGGTGTTCGGGGCATGGTATCTCGCGCGCAGCATCACCATACCGCTACGGAACGCCGTGCAGGTGGCCGCCAAGGTGGCGGCCGGTGATCTGACTGTCGTCATCGATACGCGCGCAAAGGATGAGCTGGGCGACTTGATGCGGGCATTGGCGACCATGTGCTCGTCGTTGGGAGAAATCGTTCAACAGGTACAGACCGGGGCGGAGGCGATCGCCACGGCGGCCGATGAAATTTCGACAGGAAATTCGGATTTATCCAACCGCACCGAGCAGCAGGCCGGGTCGTTGGAGGAGACCGCCGCCTCCATCGAGGAATTAACAGCGGCGGTCCGCCAGAATGCCGAGCATGCACAGCACGCGAATGCGCTTGCGGCGGCCGCTTCCGACGTTGCGCGACGTGGAGGCATCGTGGTGACGCAAGTTGTGGAAACGATGGGGACCATTCATGCGTCGGCGAGGCAGATCGTGGACATCATCGCGGTCATTGACAGCATCGCCTTCCAGACCAATATCCTGGCGCTCAATGCCGCCGTCGAGGCGGCCAGGGCGGGGGAGCAAGGGCAAGGGTTCGCCGTGGTGGCGGCCGAGGTGAGAAGTCTTGCTCAAAAGTCGGCCACCGCGGCGAAGGAAATCAAAACCTTGATCGGCGCCTCGGTCGAGCAGATCAACGCAGGGGCGACGCTGGTCGACCAGGCGGGTGTCACTATGGGCGACGTCGTCGGCAGCGTGCAGAACGTGACGGCAATCATGGGCGAGATCCTGGTAGCGAGCAGGGAGCAGAGCGCAGGTATCGATCAGGTCAACCGTGCGGTGATCGAGATGGACGAGACCACGCAGCACAATGCGGCGCTGGTGGAGCAGGCTGCGGCGGCCGCGCAGAGTATGCGGGAACAGACCGATACGTTGGCGAGCCTGGTCAGTACTTTTACCTTGCCCGCAAGGCAGGGAAGCGAAGTTCGATCAGTGAATTCTTTGGTTTTCCTGGCGGGAAAGGCGGGTTGAGGAAACAGCGATTATCAGGGAATGCCTTTGCTTCTAAGATGCTTTCAGAACAGCATGACTTATGAGGAGACGTTCATGATAAAACCATTGGAAGGCTTGCGCGTGATCGAGCTGGGCCAGTTGATCGCAGGGCCGTTCGCCGCCAAGATGCTGGCCGAGTTCGGTGCAGAGGTCATCAAGATCGAGCCGCCCGGCACAGGTGATCCACTGCGCAAATGGCGCCTGCTGCACGAAGGGACTTCCGTCTGGTGGGCAGCGCAGTCGCGCAACAAGCAATCCGTGACGCTCGACCTGC
Organism: Pseudomonadota bacterium; assembly: GCA_040389625.1. GTDB lineage: Bacteria > Pseudomonadota > Gammaproteobacteria > Burkholderiales > Burkholderiaceae_D > Rugamonas. Next base: position 57,022 of record JAZJZQ010000084.1, read on the forward strand.
GCTCGGAAGAGGGGCAGGAGGTGATCCGTACGCTGGTCCGGGAAAGTGATGTCCTGATCGAAAATTTCCGCCCCGGCACGATGGAAGGATGGGGGCTGGGCTGGGATGCGCTGCACGCGCTCAACCCGCGCCTGGTCATGTTGCGGGTGTCGGGCTATGGCCAGGACGGTCCGTATCGCGACCGCCCCGGCTTCGGGGTGGTGGGCGAGGCGATGGGCGGCTTGCGTCATCTGAGTGGTGAGCCTGGCCGCACGCCGGTGCGGGTCGGCGTCTCCATCGGTGACTCGCTGTCGGCCCTGCATGGCGTGATCGGCGTCCTGCTGGCGTTGCGCCACCGCGACCAGCATGGTGGCCAAGGCCAGATGATCGATGTGGCCCTGTACGAGTCGGTCTTCAACATGATGGAAAGCTTGTTGCCGGAATATTCGGTGTTTGGTGCGGTACGTGCGCCGGCCGGCAGCAGCTTGCCGGGCATCGCCCCGACCAATGCCTATCAGTGCGCGGATGGCAAGTATGCCCTGATTGCAGGCAATGGCGATGGCATATTCCGGCGCTTGATGGACGTGATCGAGCGCCCCGACCTGCGTGACGAGCCTGCGCTGGCCAGCAACGACGGGCGCGTCCAGCATGTCGCGCGACTCGATGCCGCCATCGGCGCCTGGACCGCGCAGCGCAGCCTGGACGAGACGCTGGCGGCCTTGAATGGCGCCGGCATTCCGGCGGGCCGCATCTACGACATCGCCGACATCGCGGCCGATCCCCACTACCGGGCCCGCGACATGATCCTCGACGCCGAACTGGACGACGGCACGCCGGTGCAACTGCCCGGCATCCTGCCCAAACTGAGTGCGACGCCGGGCAGCGTGCGCCGACCGGCGCCGCGGCTGGGCCAGCATACCGACGAGGTACTGGCCGGTATCGGTATCGATAGCTCCACCCGCGCGGCATGGCGCCAGCGCGGCATCATCTGAACAGGAATCCATTATGAGCAAGCAGCGTTTATACATACAGGAAGTGGCCACGCGCGACGGTTTTCAGAACGAGGCGGCCTATGTCGACACCGACGCCAAGATCGCCCTGATCGACCATCTGAGCGGCTGCGGCTATGCCAAGATCGAGGTGACGTCGTTTACGTCGCCCAGGGCCATTCCGGCACTGCGCGATGCGGAGGCGGTGATGCACCAGATCCAGCGCCGCGAGGGTGTCATCTATACCGTGCTGGTGCCAAACATCCGCGGCGCCGAGCGGGCCTTGTCGTGCAATGTCGACGAGGTCAATCTGGTGATGTCGGTCAGTGAAAGCCATAACCGCACCAATTTGCGGATGACACGCGAACAGTCGTTCGCGCAGCTGCGCGAGGTCATCGGCGTCGTACGCACCAGTCCGGTGGCGATCAACGTGTCGCTGTCGACGGCGATGGGGTGCCCGATGGAAGGCGACATTCCGGCGGCGACCGTGCTGGAGTGGATGCAACGTTTTGCCGACCTCGGCGTCGACGGTGTGACCTTGTGCGACACCACCGGCATGGCCTATCCGGCGCAAGTGGCCGCCCTCAGTGCAGCGGCCCGTGCGCGCTTCCCCCAGCTTCAGCTGACCCAGCATTTCCACAATACGCGCGGCCTCGCACTGGCCAATACGCAGGCAGCGCTGGCCGCCGGTATCGACCGCTTCGACGCGTCGCTCGGCGGTCTCGGTGGTTGTCCTTACGCCCCGGGGGCGACCGGCAACGTTTGCACCGAGGAGCTTGTGCACATGCTGGAACTGGAGGGCTATGACACCGGCATCAACCTGGGCGGTATTCTGGCTGCGGCGGCGCACTTGCCGGAACTGATCGGGCACGATGTGCCCAGCCAGTTGTTGAAAGCGGGAACCCGCCTGAGCTTGCATCCCATGCCGCAGGGCGACGCCGGCATGCCGGTGCAACAGGCATTCAACTAAGGGGGACAAGATGGCCTTCATCGATAGTCTGGATCACCTGGTCCTCACTTGCGTGGACCAGGATGCCACCTTGCGCTTCTACACGGAGGTGTTGCAGATGCAGCTGGAGACTTTCGGCAACGGCCGCATGGCCTTTCGCTTTGGAAACCAGAAAATCAACCTGCATCATCGGGGCAGCGAATTCGAACCGAAGGCGCATCTGCCCGTGCCGGGCGCACTGGATTTGTGTTTCATCGCCGCCGTGCCGCTCGATGCCGTGATCTCGCATCTGCGCGATTGCCGCTGGCCCATCATCGAGGGACCGGTTGAACGGACCGGCGCCACCGGCAAGATCCGCTCGGTCTATGTGCGTGATCCGGACCTGAACCTGATCGAGATAGCGGAGCGCATGCCGTAGCAAATCGTGTCGGTCGTGAAATTCATAACAATTTTTGGAGACAAGTCAAATGAACAGCATTGCACAAATTGGCGAGCCGCCGGTGCCACCGGTCATCGCAGCAAAGCGCAAGAAATGGTGGCAGCAACTTTATATTCAGGTCGTTGCCGCGGTCATCCTGGGCATCTTGCTGGGCCATTTCTATCCCTCGACGGCGGCGGCGATGAAGCCGCTTGGCGATAATTTCCTCAAGCTCGTCAAATTGATGGTCGCCCCGTTGATTTTCTGCACGGTGGTGCATGGCATCGCCAGCATGACCGACATCAAGGCCGTCGGGCGTATCGGGCTGAAGTCGCTGATCTATTTTGAAGTGATGACGACCTTTGCGTTGATCATCGGCTTGTTGATGGTCAATTTACTCCAACCCGGCAGCGCCATGCACGTCAATCCGGCCACGTTGGATGCCACCGCGATTGAAGGTTTCACCAAGGCGGCCCATGACCAGACCGTGGTGGGCTTCCTGTCGCACGTTATCCCGAAGACGGTGTTTGGCGCGTTCGCCGAGGGGGACCTGCTGCAGGTGCTGTTCATTTCCATCATCTTCGCGTTCGGTCTGCAAATGTTGGGCGAGGCGGGCAAACCGATGTTGAAGGTGATCGACGTCGGCGCCCAGACCTTCTTCAACATGGTGCGCATGGTGATGGTGGTATCGCCCATCGGCGCGTTCGGCGCGATCGCCTTCACGATAGGCCAGTACGGCGTCGGTTCACTGGCCTCGTATGGCAGGCTGCTGGGCACCTATTACATCACGGCGGCCTTGTTCGTCGTCATCGTGTTGGGCCTGACCTGCCGGCTCGCGGGCTTTAGCCTGCTCAAACTGCTGAAGTATATCCGCGACGAGTTGCTGATCGTGCTGGGTACGTCCTCTTCCGAATCGGTGCTGCCGCGGATCATGGCGAAACTGGAACGTCTGGGCTGCGACAAATCCGCCGTAGGCCTGGTGGTTCCGGCCGGATACTCCTTCAACCTCGACGGCAGTTGCATCAACATGACGGTGCTGGCCATTTTCATTGCCCAGGCCACCGATACCTTCCTCTCGTTCGGACAACAGGTGACGCTGCTGCTGGTGCTCCTGCTGGCCTCCAAGGGCGCGGCCAGCGTCAGCGGCGGTGCGTTCGTCGTGCTGGCGGCCACCCTTGGTTCCGTGCCCGGCTTCCCTGTGGCAGGCCTGGTGCTGGTGCTCGGCGTCTATCGCTTCATTTCCGAAGGGGGCGCCATCGTCAACGTCATCGGCAATACCGTTGCCACCATCGTGATCTCGAAATGGGAAGGCGTGTTGGACGAAGCGACGTTCCGTCGAGAACTCGACAGGGCGCCAGTCGCGGTGGCCTGATCGTATTGCATTGTAAATTTTTGAAAGCGTGAACTCCCATGAAAGTCGTATTTCTTGACGCGGGCACCTTGCCCAATCCATTGTCCTTTCCGGCCGACACCGTCGACTACGTCGCCTACCCGGCCACCCACGCCACGGAAGTGGGCGAGCGTATCAGCGGAGCTGCCGTGGTCATCACCAATAAGGTGCGCCTGACCGCCGCGCAGATGCAGGCCGCGCCACAATTGCGCCTGATCGTGGTGGCGGCGGCCGGCACCGACAACATCGACTTGCCCGCCGCCGCTGCACAGGGGATCAATGTGCATAACGTTCCCGACTACGGATCCGATTCGGTGGCCGAACACGTCATCGCCACGCTGTTTGCCCTGCGGCGTAACTTGATGACCTATGCGGCCGCGGCGATCGACGGGCGCTGGTCCGCGGCCCCCCAGTTTTGCTGGAACGGTCCGCGTATCCGGGACGTCGGCGGCAGCATGTTCGGCGTCGTTGGCCGGGGCCGTATCGGCCAGGCGGCGGCCCGGTTGGCGCAGGGATTGGGGATGAAAGTCGTGTTCGCCCAGACCCCGGGCAAGGCGTGCCGGACCGACGAATTGCCGCTTGACGAGCTGATCGGGCGCGCGGACGTGCTGACGCTGCACGTGCCCTTGACCGATGCAACACGGGGATTAATCGATCGCGCCACCTTGGCGCGCATGAAGCCCGAGGCGGTGCTGATCAACACCGGCAGAGGCGCTTTGGTCGATCCCGTCGCACTGGCTTGGGCGCTGCGCAACGGGGTGATCGCCGGCGCCGCGATCGATGTGCTCGAGGTGGAGCCGCCGCCGCCGGATCACCCGCTGCTGGCGGGCGACATCCCGGGGCTGTTGTGCACGCCGCACGTGGCATGGGCCAGCGAGCGCGCGCAAGCCCGGCTGGCGGCGACCATTATGCAACTGGTCCAGCACGAGCTGCGGTGAGTGGCGCGATGGAGGATGCGATGACCAATGCGATGTGCCCCGACCGGCAACGGGGCGCCGGACCGCTGCGTGTGCTGGTCGCACCGGACTCGTTCAAAGGCAGCCTGGGGGCGGTGGAGGTCGCCGCACGGATCGCGGCGGGGGTGCGCAGCGCCGTGCCCGACAGTATCGTGACCGAAGCGCCCATGGCCGATGGTGGCGAGGGCACCGCGCTGGCCGTCGCCACGGCATTGGACGGCGTCTGGGACACGGTCGCGGCCATTGATGCCAACGGCGTGTTGATCGACGTGCCGTTCGCCGTCTGCAGCAGTGCTCACCTGGGCGCGTTCGCCATTTTTGATGTGGCCGAGATCGTGGGATTGCATGCGGCCACCAATCCGCCCGGGCTGCGTTCCACCCGCGGCGTAGGTCAGGCCATCCGCGCGATACGGAGCCTGGGGCACAAGCGCATCGTGCTGGGACTGGGCGGCTCGTCCACCAACGATGGCGGCGCGGGCATGCTGGCCGAGCTGCTTTTCAATTTTGTCGACACGGCCGGGGCGCGCGTCGTGCCGGTCTTTAACAACCTGGCACGCATCGACGCGGTTGAATTCCGGGATGACAGGCATTGGCTGTCCGAGCTCGAGTTGATGGGATTGACGGACGTAGGCAGTCCACTGACCGGTCCGTGCGGGGCCAGCATGGTGTTTGGCGCCCAGAAGGGTTTTGCCGACCTCGAGCAGGCGGACCGGCTGCTGCAGGGGCTGGCGCAGCGCTGCGACGCGCTCGTCGCCACCCCATGCGCCGACGTCGAGGGGGCGGGTGCTGCCGGCGGCTTGGGATACGGCATATGCCTGCTGGGCGGAAAATTGTCGTCTGGTGCGCGCTTTGTGCTGGACGCGCTCCACCTGACCGATGGCAACGTCAACTACGACTGGATCATCACCGGCGAGGGGCGTTCGGACCGGCAGACGCTGTTGGGCAAGGCGCCCGCGCTGGTCGCGCAGCTGGCAAGAAGCGCCAAGATTCCCGTGACCTTGCTGTCGGGCGCGGTCGATTATGACGCCGCGCTGGAAGAAGCGTTCGATGGTTGCTTTTCCGTGCAATCGGGCCCTGTGACGCTGGAGTATGCGATGAACCATGCCGCTCCCTTGCTGGAAGCGGCGAGCCGGCAACTGAGCACACTGTTCGTGCGGACCGGTCTGCGCCAGTGGAGCGACGGGGCCGCGCATTAACACAAAAAGATCATGCACCTGCATGTTTGGCACTGTTGATAACTGCTATAGACACTAAAAGGAGACTAATATGTCTGAACCCTGTTTTAATGCCGGCCGTCGCGCCACCCTGGAAACCTTAGGCCTGGGCGTGGCCACGCTGGCCGCGGTGGGTATCGTCGGTCCGGCGCGGGCCGACGATACGGCCCCGTCATCGCACGGCGCCGTGGTGCTTGACCGCCTGGACCACGTCGTGCTCACCGTCGCGGACATCGACAAGACTTGCGAATTCTATGCGCGCGCCGTGGGCATGCAGATCCAGACTTTTGGCGCCGGACGGAAAGCGCTGGTATTTGGCAGGCAGAAATTCAATCTGCATCAGTTAGGGCATGAGTTCAACCCCAAGGCCAGGCGGCCCACCCCTGGCGCCATCGACCTGTGCCTGATTGCCGTGACGCCGGTGGAGGCGGTCATCACCCACCTGAAATCCGTTGGTGTGGCGATAGAAGAGGGACCGGTGATGCGCACCGGTGCGATGGGGCCAATCAAATCGGTCTATTTCCGCGATCCGGATGACAATCTGATTGAGATTTCCAATTACGTGTCCTGACGCACCAGTGAGTTGGCGCGCCGGGCAGCCTGGCCGGTGCCCGGCGGTTCGAACGACGGACCGCCGGCGCCGTCAGGCCAGGTACGCCGGCTGCGGCAACCGCCAGGTCCGGCTTGGCGCGCCTGTGGCGATGCGGGTGGCGTGTATTTCAGATGGGCGGGGCCGGCGCGTCGACCAGGCGTTCCGGATCGAGCGCGCGGATGCGCTGTTCGACATAGTAACCGCCAGCTTCCGTATAGCGCAGGTATGTCCGTCCGCATATTGCGCATTCCACCACCGCACATCGGTTGTAAGGAAAATACCGTGGCGCGATAGGCGCCAGGGTGGACCAGTATTCCGTGGCCGACGGATGATACTCCGTGTAAGTCGGTTCGGCGTACGGATCGTCCATCAGGGTGCCGATCTGGCGCAGTTGCGATTCGGGAAACGCGGGCGGCACCCGTTCCCAGCCGGCGAACGGGCAGGCGGCGCAGCCGCACGGTTGCGTGACCGTCGCTGAACGGCGTGCCAGCGCCATGAGCGTATCGAATGTGAGCATAGGGTTCAATGAGTCGGTGCGATGCAGACCGAATGGGGCACGGCCCGATGGCCGAACAGGAACAGTGTCCTCTAATTTGCCTGGTATATCAAACATCGAATACTGAATGTTACATCAATAAAACTGAACCTGGTGGGATGGCTGTCGCGGTAAAGCACCGTCGCGATGTCGCTTGTATGCCGATGGCGCAGGCCGGTGATCGGCGCGCGGACAGGCGCATTGCGGGGCGATAGACTTGCCTTCCCATCGCTAAATCGAATTAAATGGCTGGATAGAACATAATTCGATAGCGGAGTAGGAATGCGATTCAATAAACTCGATCTCAATTTGCTCGTTGGCCTGGATGCGCTGTTGGCCGAGCGCAGTATCACCCGGGCCGCCCGGCACTTGAATCTGAGTCAGTCGGCCACCAGCGGCATGCTGGCCAGGCTGCGCGACTATTTCGGCGATGAGCTGCTGACCCAGGTCGGCCGCAATATGCTGCTGACACCGCTCGGGGAAAACCTGGCCGATCCGGTCCGCAACATCCTGCTGCAAATCCAGTCGACGGTGGAAACCCGGGTGGCCTTCGATCCGATCGAGTCGCGGCGGCACTTCCGCCTGGTCGCTTCCGATTACCCGATTTCGGTCCTGCTGGCCGAAGTGACCAGGCAACTGAGCCTGCAAGCGCCCAGGATCACCATGGAGATCCTCGCGCCCGACGACGCGCCACACCTGCAACTGGACCGGGGCGATGTCGACCTGCTGTTTATGCCGGAAAAATTCATCCAGGGCGAACATCCCAGCGAGGCGCTGTTCGCCGACAGCTATAGCTGCGTGGTCTGGACCGGCAATACCTTGGTGCAGGAGGTCATGTCACGCGAACAGTATCTGTCGCTCGGCCACGTCGCCACACTGTGGGGCAAACGGCAGCAGCCCAGCATGGAAGAGTGGTTCCTGCAGAATGCCGGGCTGATGCGCCATATCGAGGTCTCGGTAGGCAACTTCAACGCATTGCCGCACCTGCTGATCGGCACCAACCGTATCGCGACGATGCACACCAGGATGGCGCGCATGTTCGCCCAATACTACCCGTTGCGGCTCTTGCCGCCGCCGATAGACATGCCGGCCGTCGTCATGAAAATGCAATGGCATAAATATCTCGACCAGGATCCGGCCCATCGCTGGTTCCGCCAGCTGGTGGCCCGCATCGCCATGCCTGAGCGCCAGCGCGGCGGCGATAATTAAGTATCGCCGCTGGCGATACATCACATCGATATAACAGACTTCCCAATTAATAGCCTCGAAGCTACTCTGCTCGACCAGGAACCCTGATCTGAGAAGGAGCCGTTTCATGGCCGCACCACACCCCGCATTCACCACGCCACGGCGTCCCGCGCTCGTCATCGCGCTGCATTGGTTGACGCTGGCGGCGCTGCTGCTGGGTGTCGTCTTGATATTGGTACGCGATGGCGTCGACGGCCGCATACTGCGCGGCTGGTTGCTGGAAGGGCACCGGCACCTGGGCTTGCTGGTGCTGGGCTTGTTGCTGGCCCGCCTGGCGGTACGGCTGCTGCGCCATCGGCTGGCGGCGATCGGCGCCCATTCCCTGGCGGCGCGCGCCGCCGCCGCCGCCGTGCACGTGGCGCTCTATCTGCTGCTCGCGGCCGTTCCCATGCTCGGCTGGACCTTGAGTAACGCGCATGGACAGGAGCCCCATTTCCTCGGTCTGCCACTGCCGACACTGGTGGCTGCGGACGACGACCTGGCCGATACCCTGCAACTATGGCACGCCCGTGCCGCATGGACCCTGTTGATCCTGGGGCTGGTGCACGCTTTGGCTGCGCTCTGGCACCACTTCATCCGTCGCGACGCCGTGCTGGCCGCGATGCTGCCGTTCCGGCGGAATAGCGCCATCTCCGCCGAGGACAGTCTGGCGCCCTGACCGGGGGCGTTGTTCGCAATACCATTCATAATCACTTATAGGGGACTTGCATGACTTTGATGTTACGCGTGATACGCCGCGCCTCGGCGTTGACCGGACTGGCGCTGGCGCTGTTGAATTGCGGCCCGGCGCAAGCCTTGCCCAGCTTCGCCCGGCAGACCGGCTCCGAATGTGCGGCCTGCCACATCGGTGCCTACGGCCCGCACCTGACCGCCTTCGGCCAGCTGTTCAAGATGGCCGGCTACACCGACACCGGAGGCGATCAGGGCGCAGGCTCGGTCCCGCTGTCCGCGCGTCTGCGCATCAACAACATCAATCCGGTGCAGGGCGGTTCCGATACCCGCGTCGACGAGGCCGACGTTTATCTGGCCGGCCGTCTGATGAACAATGTCGGCGCCCTGGTCGACGTGCGCCGCGACGACGCGGGCAACGGGAGCGTCAACACCTACCTGCGCAATCTGGACCTGCGCTACGTGCGCGAGCTGAAGCTGGGGGACAAGGACGCGTTGCTCGGCCTGACGCTCAATAACAATCCCGGCATCCAGGACCCGATCGACGCCAATATGGCCTGGGGTTTCCCCGCGATCGCCACGGACGGCAGCCTGTTCAACCCTACCCCCGGCAGCGGGCAGTTGCCCGGCCGCGTGTTGGGCTTGACCGCCTATACCTATGTGGACAAGACCTGGTATGCGGAGGCAGGCGCTTACCGTACCATGTCGCGCAGCCTGCAGGACCGGCTGCGGCTGGACCCGACCGCGCAAGATCCGGGCGCCATGGACGGCATCGCGCCTTACTGGCGTCTCGCCTATATCCATGATTTCAAGAGCCAGGCGGTGTCGCTGGGCTGGTACGGCATGACGGCGGACAAGCACCTGTCCGTACTGAGCGCACCGGGCGCGCCGCGCGTGACCGAGCGCAGCGGTCCGGCCGACCACTACCGCGATGTCGGCCTCGACGCCAGCTACCTGTATCGTGGCGACCGCAGCAACACCTGGCAGCTGCGCGCCAACTTCGTCGAAGAGCGGCGCGACTATGGCAGCACACCGGTGGTGTTCGGCCGCACCGCCGGCGGCAGCGGCAAGGTGCGCGAGGCGACCTTCATGGCGACCTACAGCTTCAATGAAACCTGGTCGGCCAGTGCGGCGCGCCTGCGTTCGCGCACCAGCGAGGACCCGGTGCGCTACCTGAACGGCACGGCCGACAGCGACCTCAAATATTACGAATTGGCGTGGGTACCGTTCGGCAAGGAGGATTCGTGGGGCGCGCCATGGGCCAACCTGCGCATACTGGCCGCCTGGCTCAAGTTCGACAAGTTCAATGGCGCGTCCAACGATATCTTCGGGTCGCGCTTCGGTGGTCCGCTGGTCAATGCCAACGATCTGAGTTCGCTGCAGATCTCGGCCTCGCTGACATTCTGATGTGCAAGGAGAGGGCGATGAAGAAGTGGTTCTGCCTGGCCGGCATGTTGCTGGCCGCAGCGGGCGCGCCGGCGCTGGCGGCCGGCGATGCCAGGGTGGGCGCGAAAGTGTTTTCCGCCGAATGTTCCGAGTGTCATAGCGTGAAGGAAGGACGCAACAAGAAGGGACCGTCGCTGTTCGCGCTGCTGGGGCGCAAGGCCGGCACCGTGCCGGAGGTCGATTACTCGGAGCCGCTGCGCAAGTCGGGCTGGGTATGGAATGAGGAGACCTTGCGCCGCTATCTCGGCAAGGCCACCAAGGAGACCAATCCCGGCAGCAAGATGAAGTATGACGGCCTGCGCGACGCCCAGGCGCTCGAGGATCTGCTGGCGTATTTCAACACCGTCAAATAGCGCCGGCGCGGCGGCGCCTGCGGTCTCGTCAAGGCGAAAGCCGGGGTCGGCCCACTTGGGCCTGGCGCCGGCTTTTTGCCGTGGGGCGGGCCCGCCGACCCGCGCCATGGCCGCCACCGTGGTCACGCCGGCTTGCCGCTGGCGCTCCTACAGGAAATTGGGGATTTCCTGACAGCGTGCGCCCGGCATGCCGTGATAAATTTCCCTACGGCAATTTCGCCGTCGATCAATCACCAGGAGTATCTATGCAACGAACGACCGTGCTGTGCAAACTGAAACACCTGGCGCTGGCCGCCAGCCTGTGCTGGATGGCTGCCGCCCATGCCACCGACGTCACCACCGAGAGCGCGCCCGCCGACGGCTGGGCCGGCGCGTCAGGATCGACCAGCGGCGGCGCGGCGGCGGTGTCATCGCGCATCTACCTGGTGAGCTCACCGTCGCAATTGCTGGCGGCGATACGCGCGGCGGGCAGCTATCCCAAGATCATCAAGGTGGCCGGCACCATCGACATGACCGCCGCCGACAACGGTGGCCCGTTCACCAGCGAGACCGACCAGAACACGCGCAACCGCATCACACTGAAGAGCAACACCACGCTGATCGGCCTGGGCCACGACGCCACGCTGCTCAACGCGGCGGTGCTGATCAAGAAGATCGACAACGTCATCGTGCGCAACCTGAATATCGTCAACCCCTGCGACATCGCGCCGGTATGGGATCCCACCGACGGCGCCAGCGGCAACTGGAATTCCCAGTACGACGGCATCGTGATCGACCAGTCCACCCACGTGTGGATCGACCACAACAGCTTCACCGATGCGCCGCAGACCGACGACCTGGCGCCGATCGAGAACGGCAAGCTCAAACAATGCCATGACGGCGCGCTGGACATCAAGAACGCGGCCGACTTCGTCACCGTGTCCTACAACGTCTTCGACCAGCACGACAAGAACAACCTGGTCGGCTCTTCGGACAGCACCACCACGGACGACGGCCACCTGCGCGTGACCTTCCACCACAACCTGTTCTCGCGCATCGTGCAGCGCGCGCCGCGGGTGCGCTTCGGCATGGTCCACGTGTACAACAACTACTATGCCGGCGACACCAGCGATCCGGTGTACGGCCATGAATACAGCCTGGGCGTGGGCTACATGGCCAAGATCATCTCGGAGAACAACGCCTTCGACATCGTGGGCGTTTCCTCGTGCGCCAAGATCGCGCTCAATCCGGGCTCCTACAGCAGGCCTGGCGCGATCACCGACGCCGGCTCGCTGTTGAACGGGGCGCCGCTGGCGTTGGCCACCGCCTGCGCGCTGCAAGCGAACGTCGGCTGGAGCGTGCCTTACCCGTACGTGCTGACGCCGGCGGACGCGGTCAAGGACGCGGTGCAGGGCGCGGCCGGCGCCGGCAAGCTGGCCTTGTAACGCCGCGCCGACATGACGTGAGCGGGCCGGGCCTGCTCGTCGCGGACATAGCAAATTCAGCATAGCTGCTTTCCCCGCCGCGGCCTTACCCGGCCCCGGCGCCTCCCCTAAGATGGGTTGCTTGGAACAACTCACAATCGGAGGCCAGATGGCTAAGTATCGCAAGCAAGACGCACGCGCCTGGGCGCGTCAATACCTGGTGGGCTGCAGCGGCGTCACCATTCCCAGCTACAGCGCGGACCTCAAGCGGCTCAATGAACAGGGCATACGCCACGACATCGGCCTGGCCATGGAATACGGCTACAGCTATACCTTGCTGTGCTCGGAAGTGGCAATCACGCCGGAAGAAAACGCCCAGTTCACGGCCTGGGCCAGGGACACGGCGGGCGACCGCATGGGCCTGTTCTTCCATGCCGCCTTCGGCACGCTGCAGGAAAATATCGAGGCGGTCAAGCTGGCGGAGCAGGCCGGCGCCGACATCGTGCTGCTGTCCTATCCGCCCCAGTTCTGGCCCACCTCCTTGCAGGAAATCTACGACTACACCAAGGCCTTCTGCGACGCCACCGCGCTGGCGGTGATGCTGTTCCCGATCCCGCTGTGGGGTTTCGAGCGGGTGCATCCGGCCGGCATGCCGCCCGAGTTCGTGCGCCGGCTGCTGGACGATATCCCCAATATCGTGGCGATCAAATCGGAGCAGGGCTTCCCGCTCGTGTCGGGCCTGTGCGAGATGTGGCACCACTTCCGCGACGAAGTCGTCATCAGCTGCCCGATCGAGGGCGATGCCATTCCGATGATGAGCCTGATGAACCTGCAGTTCTCCGGCACCAGCAATACGCAGTGGATGGGCGCTTACTATCCCAAGGCCTTCGAACTGGCGCGCAGCGGCCACTGGGAGCAAGCCATGCAGCTGTTCTGGCAGATGGCGCCGGCCCGCAACGCGAACGGCGCGGCGGCCCAGAGTTATGCGGGCGGCACAGGGGTGCTCAATCGCAGCATGTGGAAATACCAGGACTGGCTGGCCGGCTTCAACGGCGGCCCGCTGCGGGCACCGGCCATGCGGGTGCCGGACCGCCTGATGAAGATGCTGCGCCAGGGACTGGCCGCTTCAGGCGTCACCCCGACCGCCGATCCGGACAGCCAGTTCATCATTGGCCGCCATCCATCCTGACACCATTAGCGAGGAAGCACCATGCGATATCCTGAAGTTGACGCGGTCCCCAACGGTTTGTACATCAACGGCGCCTGGCGCCAGGCCAGCGGCGGCGAAACTTTCGACGTCACCGATCCGGCCACCGAAGAGGTGCTCGCCAGCGTGGCCAGCGCCACCGTCGACGACGCGCTCGATGCGGTGGCCGCGGCGCATGCCGCCGGCGAGCGCTGGCGCGCCACGGCGCCACGCCTGCGCGGCGAAGTGCTGCGCAAGGCCTACGAGCTGCTGACCGGGCGCAGCGAGCAATTGGCGCGCCTGATCGTGCTCGAAAGCGGCAAGGCGCTGGCCGAGGCGCGCGGCGAAGTGCAATACGCCGCCGAGTTCCTGCGCTGGTACGCGGAAGAGGCGGTGCGCATCGGCGGTGAAATCTGCACCGCGCCAGGCGGCGCCAACCGCATCGTGGTGCTGCGCCAGCCGATCGGGGTGGCGGTCCTGGTCACGCCATGGAATTTTCCGGCCGCCATGGCCACCCGCAAGATCGGCCCGGCGTTGGCCGCCGGCTGCACGGTGGTGTTGAAGCCCGCCTCCGAAACGCCGCTCACCGCGCTGGCCTTGGCCGCCCTGTTCGAGCAGGCCGGCGTGCCGCCCGGCGTGCTCAACGTGGTGCCGTCGCGCCAGTCGGGCCAGATCGTGAAGGCGATGCTGGGCGACCCCAGGGTCCGCAAGCTGTCGTTCACCGGCTCGACAGAGGTTGGCCGCACCCTGCTGGCGCAGGCGGCGGACAAGGTGGTCAAGTGCTCGATGGAGTTGGGCGGTAACGCGCCCTTCATCGTGCTGGCCGATGCCGACCTCGATCTGGCGGTCGCGTCGGCCATGGTGGCCAAGCTGCGCAACGGCGGCGAATCGTGTACCGCGGCCAACCGCTTCTATGTGGCGCGGCCGGTGGCGGAGGAATTCTGCCGGCGCTTCGCCGCGGCGATGGCCGCCGTCAAACTCGGTTCGGGGCTGGACGAGAGCGTGCAGCTGGGCCCCCTGGTCAACCGCGCCACGCTCGACAAGGTGGCGCGGCTGGTCGGCGAGGCGGTCGAACAGGGCGCGACGGTGCTGACCGGCGGCCGGGCGCGCGAAGGGCAGGGCTACTATTACGAGCCGACCCTGCTGGCCGGCGTGCGCCCCGACGCCGCCATCCTGCGCCAGGAAATCTTCGGACCGGTGGCGCCGGTCTGCGTATTCGACACGGTGGAGGAGGCGATCGCGCTGGCCAACGATACCGAGTTCGGGCTGGTGGCCTTCGTGCATACACGCGACCTGGCGCAGGCACTGGCGGTGTCCGAACGCATCGAGGCCGGCATGGTCGGCATCAACCGGGGCGTGGTGTCCGATCCGGCGGCGCCGTTCGGCGGCTGGAAGCAAAGCGGGGTTGGACGCGAAGGCGGACATGACGGCTTGCTCGAATACCTGGAATCCAAGTATATTTGCGTATCCTGGTAGAACCCGCCCCCTATGCTGCCGATACTCGATCCGCGCTGGCACCTGTTTGCAGCCGTCGCCCAGCTGGGCAGCCTGACGCGCGCCGCCGACGCGCTCAACTCGCCGCAATCGGTGATCAGCCGCCAGATCGCGCAGCTGGAAACCCAATGCGGCGGCAAACTGTTCCGGCGCACCGGGCGCGGCGTGGTGCTGACCGAATTCGGCCAGATCGTCCACGCCCGTATCGTGCCCATGATCGCTGAAGCCGACCAGCTGGCCGACGAGATCCTGACCACCAACGGCATACCCATCGGCGAGGTCCACGTGGGGCTGTTGCCGTCGTCGGTGCCCCAATTCGCCGGCCGGCTGTTTCGCGCGGCGCGCGAGCAGCTGCCGCGCGTCCGCCTGCATCTGGCCGAAGGTGCCAGCGCCCAGCTGGAAGAGTGGCTCGATGCCGGACGCCTGGACCTGGCGCTGCTGCTGCGCGAAGGGCAGGAGGCCGGTCCCGGCGTCACCTGCCTGCGCAGCATGGCGCTCGACCTGATCGGCCCGGCCGGCGACCCCGCGCTGGCCGGCGATCACATCGCGTTCGCCGCGCTCGCCTGCCTGCCGCTGATCGTGCCGGCCGAGCCGCACGTGCTGCGCAAGCGGCTCGACGCGCTGGCCCGCGAGCGCGGCCTGCGCCTGACGGTCGCGATGGAGGCCGACACCATCGAACTGCAGAAGGAACTTGCGATTGCGGGGGCGGGCTACGCCATCGTCGCCTCGGTGGCCGGCACCGTGGCCGGCAACGCCCGGCTGGCCGCCGCCCGCATCGTCCAGCCGGAGCTGATGCGCAGCATCGTGCTGGGCACCACCCGGCACCGGCCCCATACATTGGCCACGCGGGCCGTCTCGCGCCTGATCGCCTCCCTGTTTGCCGCCTGAACGCGGCGCCGCCGCCGTTATCCGGATTTGCCAAAGCTGCTATGCCGGCGCCGCGCTTCCCCGCCATGGCGCCGCCCGCTAAGGTATGCCTGTCATTCATTCAATCGATAGGAGTCCTGCCCATGTCCACCTTGTTCTTAACCGACGGCGACGTCAGTGCGTTGCACGATTGGAAAGCCGCGATCGCGGCGCTGCGTGCCGCCTATGCGGCGCCGATCGAGGCGCGGATGGTGCCGCCCCGTTCCATGGCGCGCGGCGACGGCATCTGGCTGCGCGGCCTGAGCGCGGTGTCGCCCACCGGCGGCCATCTGGGCAGCAAGCAGATCGCCGCCTCGCCCCGCGCCGGCTGCGCCAGCTACCTGGTGTCGCTGTTCGACGCCCGGACGATGGAGCTGGCGGCGCTGATCGACGGCAACCAGATCACCGCCATCCGCACTGCGGCGACGGCGGCGCTGGCGGTCGATGCGCTGGCGCCGCGATGCCCGCTGCGGGTGGCGATGATCGGTTCCGGTTTCGAGGCGCGCGCGCAGCTGCAGGCGCTGCACGCGGCGCGCGAGATCCGCTCGGTGGCCGTCTTCAGCCCGACGCCGGCCAGCCGCCAGCGCTTCGCCGACGATTGCCAGGCGATGCTGGGGCTGGAGGTGCACGCGGCCGGCACGCCGCGCCAGGCGCTGGAAGGCGCCGACGTGGTGATCTGCGCCGCACGCTCGCGCGACGAATCGCCGGTCTTGCTCGGAGCCTGGCTGGCGCCGGGCATGACGGTGGTGTCGATTGGATCGACGCTGCCGGAACAGCGCGAGGTCGACGTGGAAGTGATACGGCGCGCCGCGCTGATCGTGGCGGATATGGTGGAGGAGGTGAGCCATGATACCGGCGACCTGATCGCCGCTACCCGCGACGGCGTTCAGTTCAGCCACAAGCTGCATGCGCTGGCCGATCTGATCGGGCAGCGCGTGCCGGGACGGTGCGCGGCGGACGACATCGTACTCTACAAATCGGTAGGGTCGGCCCTGCAGGATGTGGCGACGGCGGAAATGCTGCTGCAGCGTGCGCGCAGCCTGGGATTGGGCACGGAGCTGCCGGTCAGCATCGCGCCGGTGCAGAAGTGAAGGTTGGCCCGGATGCGCGGGCGCGCCGGGCCGCCGTTCGTGCCGCGCTCCTTAATGAGCGGGCTCGAGCGCCTGCCGGATCAGGCGGGCCGCGTCGCCATCATGGCGGAAGCCGGCAGCCAGGGCCGCGGCTGCGTGCAGCGCCGGATAGCGGCCGAACAGGGCTTCGATGCGCGGGTCCGGCTGGTGACTGAGCAGCTGCCGGCAGTGGGCGCCATAGCGTTGCGCCAGCGCGGCCAGGATCTGTTCCATGCTCAGGTGAAGCACCGGCAGCTGCCAGCGGCGCGACGCCGGCGCGTCCGCGGTGCTCAGCGCCGCCCCATGCAGCAGGTTGTCGACGCAGCAGGGCAGCGACATCCACCAGGCCGTCGCCTGCGCCGATACCGGGCAGACGTACGGTTCGCCGGCCGCCAGCCGGTGCAGGACGAGGCTCATGAAGGCCGAACCGTGCCCCGATTCGGTGGCCGGCCGGGCCACGATGCCGGGCAGGCGCAGGCTGACCGCGTCCAGCTCGCCGCGCCGGCTCAGATCGGCCAGTTCGATTTCCGCCATCAGCTTGTGGGCGCCGTAGCTGAGCGCCGGCCGGGCCGGCTGGTCGTCGTGCACCGCGTGCGCGCCGAGCGGACCGTAGACCGCGACCGAACTGGCAAACACGAAGCGGGGCGCGCGCCGCCGCTGGCGGCCCTGCGCGGCGAGCCGGTGCGCCAGCGTCAGCGTGGCCTGCAAATTGACCGAATAGCCCAGGGCATGGTCGCGCTCGGCCAGCGAACCGGGCACACTGGCCAGATGGAACACGGTGTCGGCCGGCAGCTGCAGCGCCTCATCCAGCAGGGCGGGGTCGCCGAATGAGCCTTGGAGCTGGCGCGCAGGCGCAGCGCAAGATGCGCTGTCGAACGACTGGTCGATCAGCGTCAACCGGTGCCGCCGGTCTTGCTGCAGGCGGCGTACCAGCGCGCGCCCGACAAAGCCGTTGGCGCCGGTGATGACGATATGGCTCATGCCGGGCGCTCCGCCCGCACTACTGTCTGCTCGATGATGCCGAACGGGCCGTGGCCGGCGCCGGGCCAGAGCGCTTCCATGCGGACCTTGTCGCCGAAGCGCATGAAGTTGGTGCGGGCACCGCCCAGGTCGATCATCTCGATCACGCGCCGCTCCGCGATGCAGGCCGAACCGGCCGCGCGGCTGGCGTTGGACACGGTGCCGGTGCCGATGATGGTGCCCGGCGTCAGGCGCCGCGTGCGCGCCGCATGGGCGATCAGCTCGCCGAAGCCGAAGCCCATCTCGCCGCCATGGGGCTGGCCGAAGCGCTCGCCGTTCCAGCTGACGTCCAGTTTCAAATGTACCCGGCCGTCGTGCCACGCCTCACCCAGTTCGTCGGGGGTGACGGCGACCGGCGCGAAGCTGGTCGACGGCTTGGCCTGCAGGAAGCCGAAGCCGGTGCGCATCTCGCGCGGCCCCATGGCGCGCAGGCTCCAGTCGTTCAGCTGCACCACCAGCCGCACCGACGCCAGCGCCGCGGCCGGCGTGCTGGCCATCGCCACCGTGTCGACGATGACGCCGAATTCGCCCTCGAAGTCGATGCCGTCCGCCTCGCTGGGCAGCGCCACGTCGTCGTGTGGGCCGAGGAAGTCGTCGCTGGCGCCCTGGTACATCAGGGGTATGGTCTCCAGGTCGGGAATGGGCGGGGTGTCGAAAGCTTGCGCCATCAGGTGCGCATGGTTCAGGAAGGCGGAACCGTCGCACCATTGCGGGCTGCGCGGCAGCGGCGCGCCGCAGCGGCGGGGATCGAAAGGCTGGCTGTCCAGTTTGCCGGTATTGAGCGCATCGTAGCGTTCGTGCAGCGCCGCTTCGACGTCGTTCCAGTGCTGCAGCGCGTACAACAGGGAAGGGGCGATGGCGCCGGCTTCGGCGCAGCGGGTCAGGTCGCGCGAGACGATCAGCAGGCGCCCGTCCAGGGTATGGTCTTGCAGGGTAGCGAATTTCATCGGTGGTTTTCCGTCTGTAGGTTGAGCTCAGCGTTGCGCCAGCGCGGCGGCGATGGCCGGGTCGTAGGTGGCGTCGATCAGCGCGAACAGGACGCGGCAAGGACGCTGCGAGCGGTTGGCCCAGGCATGGTTGGTACCGCGCTGTATCACCACGCTGCCGGGCCGCAGCTGCACTTCGGAGTCGTCCAGCACCAGCGTCAGTTCGCCGTCGATCACGATGCCGTAGTCGACCGATTCGGTGCGGTGCATCAGCGGGTGCGGCGAATGGGCGCGCACCGTCGATGCGGCGGCGTCGCCGACCTCGTTGAAGGCTTGCTGCATGCGGGCCGCGCCATGGGCCAGGAACTCGGCGGTATCGGGAGGAATGTCGACGAAGCGCAGCCGCGTGCCCAGTTTCGGTGGCGGCAGCGTGAGCGCACCGATGGTGGGGTCGGGCCCGTTGTCGGCTGGCGCCGGCGTGGCGGCGGTGCTCCACACTTCGTGGAACACGGTGCCGGGAATGGCCGCCAGTTCGACCACGGTAGGCAGCGCGCCGTCGCTGCTGACGATGGCCTTGCCGGCCGCGTCATGGCCGGTGACGACCCGGTGTATGGGGGGAAAGGTCATAGCGAAACTCCAGTTTCTATCATGAGGACAGTACGGTGGCGCGGCGGCGGCCGGCCTGCGCGAAGCAGTAGACCGCGGCAATGGCCAGCACCACGGCGGCAGTTCCCAGCATGCCGTAGCCGGCATGCTGGACGAGGGTGCCGCCCAGCACCGGACCGATAGCGGCGCCCACCATCAGCATGGCCGGCGTTGCCGACAGCGCGCGGCCGCCGGGGTCGAGCTGCGCCACCAGGCCGAAGGCGAAGGTGTGGGTGAAGATCATCACGGCCGCGAACAGGGCGCCGGCGATGGCATAGGGGGCGTAGCCCGTGCTGGCGGCGATGGTCAGCGCCAGCGCGGCCTGCGCCACCGGCCCGCCCAGCACGACCAGGTGCGCCGGCCAGCGCCGTTGCAGCAGGGCCGCCAGCGGCGCCGGGATCAGGTTGACGAAGCCCAGCGCGATCAGCACGGTGGTGACGGCGCCGGGCGCGAAGCCGCGGTCGGCGCCGATCCGCTCGAGGAAGCTGAACATCATCGCCTGCACCAGTCCCATGCAGCTGATGCCCAGCGCGGCGAACCAGACCGCGACGCTGACGCTCCCGGTGCCGCCGGCGTGGCGGGCCCGGGCCGCGGCGGTGGGGCCGGCCGGGAAGGCGACGGCGGTGACCACGGCGGCCACCATCATCACGGCGGCGAATACCCGGAACAGCACCGGGCCGCCGGCGGCCGCCACCAGGCCCGGTGTCAGGCCGAGGAAGGCGATGGCGAACATGCCCAGTGCCAGGCCGGCCAGCGCGAACATGCGGTGCGGATTGCCGCTGCGACCCATGGTGCCGTGGGTCACGCTCAGGGCGCTGCCCGCCGCCGCGCCGGCCAGCAGGTGCAGCAGCGCCATCAGCGTGAAGTCGGTGCTATCGGCGACGCCGAAGAAGGCGAAGGCCGCCAGCGCGAAGCCGCATGGCGCCACCACGTCGGCGCGCAGCCGGTGAAACAGCGGCGCGCATACCAGGCTGCAGCCGACCGCGCCCAGCAGGAACAGCGTGGCCAGCGCCCCGGCGCGCTGCGGATCAAAGCCATAGCGGGTGATCAGCGTGCCGACCCACACCGGCAGCGCCACCAGGTCCACCATGCCAGCGCAGTGCGCCACCATCAGCGCGATACGGCCGGGCCAGCGCAGGTCGAACTCGTCGTGATTGTCCATGGAGGTCCTCACGCTCAGATCGGCGCGGCCAGCGCCATGTGGGTGTCGCGCATGATCTGCGCATGTTCGGCCTTGTCGCCGCCGGTGATCTCGATCTCGCCCAGCCGGCCCGAGTTTTCCACCACCATGCGGCAGCGTTCCCAGCGCCGGCTTTCGAACTGCCTGAGCGCCTGTTCGACACTGGCCGCACTGCCCAGCTCCTCGGCCAACACGATGGCGTCCTCGATGCCGATGCAGGCGCCGGACGCCATGTGCGGCGTGGTGGCGTGCACGGTGTCGCCGATCAGCACCACGCGGCCTTGATGCCATGGCTGGCGCACCAGCAGCTGCTCGAGCGGACGGTAGACGATTTGCGAGTCCTCGGTGAGCGCGGCGCGGCATTTCTGCATCAACGGCGCGGAGAAAGGGGCCAGCAGTTCCGACAGCATGGGCGCGAACTGCTTGGGGTCGATCTGCACGTTGTCGACGCGGTCCTCGGTAACGAACAGATACATCTGGTCGCGCGAGACCGGGTTGACGCCGGTCTTGATCTTGGGGCCGACCCACATCATGGCCCGTTCCACTTCGGCCGGGCGCGGCAGCACGGCGCGCCACACGCACTGGCCGGTGTATTGCGGCTGCGGCGCCTGCGGCAGCACCGCCTCGCGCACCTTGGAGTACAGGCCGTCGGCGCCGATCACCAGGTCGTAGTTGCGCGTCTCGCCGTCGGTGAAGGTGACTTCGACGCCGCCGGCGTGCTGGCGCAACGCGGTGAAGGTGCAGCCCAGGCGCACCTTGGCGCCGCTGGCGATGGTGGCGTCGGCCAGGATATTGGCCAGCACCGGGCGCATGATGGCGCCGCCGCCCGGGATCTCGGGACCGGCCAGGCGCGGCGTCGGCAGGGAAGCGATATGCTGTCCGTGCGGCAGGAACAGGTCGACGCCGTCGGCCGCCGCGCCTTGCGCCATGAATTGCTCGAGGATGCCCAGCGTCTTGAAGGCGCGCAGGGTGGCGCCGCCCAGGCTGATGCCGGCGCCATAGGAACGCCAGCCCGGATCGATTTCGGCCACTTCCACGGCCAGGCCTTGCTTGCGCAGCTCGATGGCCGCGGACATGCCGGAAAAGCCGCCGCCGATGATCAGGATGTTTTGTGCTGGGGATGTCATGTGAGTCTCCGTTGGTTCAATGGTGTCGTTGTATGCTGCTTTCGGCCTAGTGTGCGGATTCAGGCCTTATTTGTAAAATTGATTAAATGCATGGCTTATATCGGCGCCATCGATGGGTGCGGCGCCTGGAACAGGCGCACCAGGCCGACCAGCCGTCCCGCTTCGGCGCCGAGGACGGCGGCGGTATCGACCGAGGCGGCGCCCATGGCCGCGTTCTGCTGCGTCATCGCGTCCAGCTGGTTCAATACGGCGCCGATTTCCCGCAGGCTGGCGTTCTGCTCGATGGCGGCGCGGGAAATGTCGCTGACCAGCGCCGCCACGCTGTCGGTCATCGCCATCAGCGTGGCGGCATTGGCCGCCGCGTGCGCCACCTGCGCGCCGCTGGCGGCGATGCGGCTGTCGGCCTCACGGCTGAGATTGCCGATCTGGGTCGCGGCGCCGGCCGCGCGCTGGGCCAGCGTGCGGACCTCGGCCGCGACCACCGCGAAGCCGCGCCCATGTTCGCCGGCGCGCGCCGCCTCCACGGCGGCGTTGAGCGCCAGGATATTGGTCTGGAAGGCGATGCCGCTGATGATGCCGACGATATCGTCGATCTTGCGGGTGGCCTGGCGGATGCCCTCCATGCCCACCGTGACCTGCGCCATGGCGCTGCCGCCGTCCTGGGCCTGGCGCCGCACGTTGTCGGTCTGGGTCTTTGCCAGTTGGGCCGCGTCGGCGCTGCGGGTCACCATGGCCGCCAGGTCGTGCATGGCGGCGGTGGTCTGGCGCAGTCCGGACGCGGCGTGCTCGGTGCGTTCGGACAGCTCGCGGCTGCTGACGGCGATGGCGCCGCTGGCGCCGGCGATGGCGTCGGACGAGGCGCCCAGGCCGCCGACGATCTGGCGCAGCTTGTCCTGCATGGCGCCGATCGCGCCCAGCAGCCGCCCCAGTTCGTCCGCGCGCCGGACCTTGACCTCCGACGCCAGGTCGCCTCCCGCAATCGCCTCGGCCACCTGGGTCGCCTCGGCCACCGGCAGCGTGATGTTGCGGGCCAGGCCGAGCGCCAGCGGCACGCTGGCCGTGGTCACCAGCGCCAGGGCCGACAGCAGCAGGACGCGGGCCTGGCGGGCCTGCTCCCTGGTCTGCTGATAGGCCGCCTCGTTGCCGCGGGCGATATGGGTGACAATGGCGGCGATGCGTGCCCGCCATTGCTGCTCGGCGCGCTCGGTCTGCAGCAGCAAGGCGAACGCCGCCTCGGCACCGGCGCCTTGCATCACCAGCTCCACTGCGCGCTCGTGCACCGGGGCGATCTCGGCGCGCACGGCGCGGATGGCGGCCAGCTGGCTGGCAAGTGTCGGTTCCGCTTCGCCCGCTTCCGGCGGCAGGGCCGCCAGCTGAGCCTCGGTGCGGTCATAGCCTGCCTTGGCTTGCCGCAGCAGCAGCGACTGGGCCTTCAAGTCTTCGGCGTCCGTCATCGGCAGCAGCGTGCGCTCCTGCATGCCGACGTCGAGCAGCGCCGTCTGCAGGCGGTGCGCCAGATCGGCACGGCGGGCGTCGCGTTCGACGATCCGCTGCAACTGGCCCGACGCCGATTGCAGGTGCCACAGCGCCAGCACCGTAGTGGCGCCGAACAGCAGCATCAGCGACCCCATGCCCAGCAACAGCCGGGGCCGCAGGCCCAGTTGGCGCCGCCGCGGCTGGCCTTGGGACGGTTGCGGCCGAAGCAGCGCCAAGGTCGAAGGCCGGCGCCAGCGTAGTAGTTTCATGTTGTCTCCCGCTTTTTTTTATAGTGTATCGGCAGCCAGCCAGACTTCACCGGCAGCGCCGACGGTGACGGCCACCGGCGTTAGCGCCTGGCCCAGGCAAGGACCGCGCACGCAGGCCCCGCCGTCAATCTCGAACAAGGCGCCGTGCGCGGCGCAGACGATGTGGCTGCGCTGCGCGTTCAGGTAGGCGTGCCGGCGCCACGCCATCGGAGTGTCGCCGT
Source organism: Pseudomonadota bacterium (assembly GCA_040389625.1). GTDB lineage: Bacteria > Pseudomonadota > Gammaproteobacteria > Burkholderiales > Burkholderiaceae_D > Rugamonas. The sequence continues at coordinate 80,722 of JAZJZQ010000084.1, forward strand.
AGTGCGGGCACAGGTCGCGGTAGGCGTGCAAGCGCCCACCCTGGCGCACCACCAGCACGCTGTCCTGGCCGCCGCCCAGCGGGTCGAAGCCGCGCGCTTCGCCGTCGGGCAGATCGTCCAGGCGGCACAGCAGGATGTCGGGGGCCGGCATGGCGCGCCGCCTAGCGCCCGGCCGGTGGGCCGCCCGGCGCGCCCGGCGGCGGGCCGGACGGCGCCCACTTCTCGCGCGACTGGAACAGGAACAGTTGCGAGGCGTCGGCGCTCATCGGCACGCTGCGCGGCAGCCAGGCGGCGTCGTGCAGGTCCATGTCGGCGTCATATTCGACGTGGCAGCCCAGCGGGCTGTTGAAGTACCAGAACCAGTTGGAGCCGAACTTGTGGCGGCCCGGGCCCCAGAACGACTGGTAGCCCTTGTCGACGAAGCGGGTGCCGGCCTGCATCAACTCGGTTGGCCCGCCCAGGTGGAAGGTGAAGTGCTCGACGCCCTGCATGAACGGCGGGGTCTGGATCAAGAACAGGGTGTGGTGGTCCAGCGTGCCGGCCGGCTGCAGGAAGGGGCCGGCGCCGCCCAGGCGGTCGGTGCAGCGAAAGCCGAGGCGCTCGACGTAGAACGCTTCCGCCTTGACGGCATCGGGCACGAAGTAGACCACGTGCGACAGCGTGCGCGGCCGGCACACGGCCTGTTCATCCACCGCCACCACGTTGGCGCCGCGCTGCGCCGGGGCGCCGGGGGCGTTGATGGTTTCGGCCGGCAGCGCGATGGCGCGCCGCACCGTGACCTGGAAGCCCAGCGCGAAGCCCATGTCGTCGGTGGTGTCGATCGAGCCGTCCGGCAGGCGGCGCACGTCGCGGTCCTTGCCCAGTTCCTCGGCGATGGCGTCCAAAGTGGGGCGGTCGGCCACGCCGTAGATGGTCTTGCGCAGCATGGTGCGCGTCGGCAACGGCGGCGGCAGCGTGGCGTCGTCCTGGTGGGCGATGACGATGGCGGTGCCGTCGAGCGCTTCGAAGCGGCCGCCGGCGGCGCTCGCGCCCACCGGCGTCAGGCCGTAATCCGTCAGGTACTGGCTGCAGGCGGCGACGTCGTCGACGCCGAAAACGAGTGCATCTGGTCCGATAATATTCATGTTTTTTTCCTTGTTGGCTTAGAGGGAGACACGGCCGCCCAGGGTCTCGGCGACCCAGTCGGCGATATAGGCGCCGGCATTGGCGGAATTGTCGAAGCTCGAGTGCTGCACGCCGCCTTCGCGTTCGGTGAAGATCTTCAGCTCGCGTTTGGGGCTGTTGACCAGCTGTTCGTAGGTGCGCTCGGCCCAGTGCAGCGGGATCTGGGCATCCTTGCTGCCGTGGGTGACCAGGAACGGCACCTTGATGCGCTCGACCACGCCGTCCAGGTGCACGTTCTGCGCGATCTGCATGAATTCATCCATGTCCCGGGCGCCCCACACCCACTGCACGTGCTGCCAGTAGTGCGGTACCGGGAAGCTGCCTTCCTTCTGCAGACGCTTCATCTGCACGTCGCGCCAGTCGTGGTTGGCGCCCCACACCACGCCACAGGCGAAGCGCCGTTCGAAGGCGACCGCGCGCGGGCAGTAGTAGCCGCCCAGCGACACGCCTTCGCAGCCGATGCGCGCGGGGTCGACGTCGGCGCGCGTTTCGAGCCAGTCGACCACCTTGCTGGCCCACACTTCGCTGTTGTGGACGGCCGGCATGCCGTGCAGGCGCAGGGCTTCGCCGGTGCCCGGCTGGTCGATGATCAGCGAGGACACGCCGCGCTGCGCCAGCCAGCGCGGCAGGCCGACGCGGTATTTCATCTCCTTGGTCGAATCGAGGCCGTTCACCTGCACCAGCAGTGGCGCGCGGCCGGCGACGCCCTCGGCGCGCACGTACAGGCCGGCGATGTGGGCGTCGCCATAGGGAATCTCGACCCGTCCGCAGTTCTCGCCGGCCAGCGCGATGCCCTTGGCAAACACGTCCAGGAAGCGCCGGTACAGCGCGACGCGGCCCTCGGCGCCGTGGGCCTGCAGCCGTTCGGCGGTCAGGTAGTAGGTGGCGGCGCGGCCGTACTTGTCGCCGGCCGAGATCAGGCGGCCGCGCGCCTCGTCCTCCTGGGCCAGCTCGCACAGCTTGTCGGCCATGCGCACCCAGGTGGTGCGGAACGCTTGCGTGCCGGCGGCGTCGGGCTGCTTGGCGGCCTCCTGCAGCGGCGCGCACATCTCCTGGATCTCGCCCATTTTTGCGCCCATCTCGATGGCGAGATTGACCGAGAGATCCCAGACGTAGTTGGTGGGGAAGTAGCGAAACATGGATGCTCCTTGTGGTTAAATCGTTTTGGCTGCCGGCTTGAGCAGGAAGTGGGACAGGGCCGGCACCAGGATCAGCGCGCCGAGCATATTCCACAGGAACATGAAGCCCAGCAGCAGGCCCATATCGGCCTGGAACTTGATCGGGCTGAAGGTCCAGGTGATGACGCCGATGGCCAGCGTGACGCCGGTCAGCATCACCACCTTGCCGGTAAACAGCAGCGCGCGGTAATAGGCGGCCGACAGGCTGGCGCCCTGGCGCAACTGCGACAGCGTGATGCTGAGGATGTACAGCGCGTAGTCGACGCCGATGCCGACGCCGAGCGCGATCACGGGCAGCGTGGCGACCTTGACGCCCATGCCGAACAGCACCATCAGCGCCTCGGCCAGCACCGAGGTCAGCATCAGCGGCAGCACTGCCACCAGCACCGCGCGCCAGGAGCGGAAGGTGATGAAGCACAGCAGCACCACCGCCGCATACACCAGCAGCAGCATGCGGCGCCAGGCCTGGTGCACCACGATATTGGTGGCGGCCTCGATGCCGGCCGATCCGGCCGCCAGCTGGAAGCGCACGTCCTTGCTGTCGTTGGCGGCGGCGAACGCTTCGACGTGGGCCACCACGCGCGCCAGCGTGTCGGCCTTGTGGTCGCGCAGGTAGGCGTACACCGTCAGCAGGTTGCAGCTGTCGTTGTACAGGCCGCGCGGGGCGCCGGCGGTGACGGTGTTGAGCATGTCCTGGTTGGGCAGGAACTCATACCATTTCGGGTTGCCTTCATTCAGGCCCACCAGCACGCGGCGGTTCAGCAGCGCCAGGCTGTTGCTGCTCTCGACGCCGTCGATCTGGCGCAGCTGCCATTCCAGCGCGTCGATCTTGTTGAGCGTGTCGTATTGCGCGCACTGGCCGTCCGGGGTCTTGACCATGACCGCCAGCACGTCGCTGGAGGCGCCGTAGGCGGCCGACAGGGCGGCCACGTCGCGGTTGTAGCGGCTGTCGGCGCGCAGTTCCGGCGCCCCCGGATCGAGGTCGCCGATCTTCAGCCTGGTGCTGAGCGCATAGCCGCCGGCGGCCAGCAGCAGCGCCGCCACGATGGCGCCGCTCGCCCAGCGGCGGCCCGTGAAACGGTCCAGCAGTGCCCACAGCGGGTGGCGCGCCTGGCCGGACGCCTCGGCCGCCTCGGCGCGCAGGCTGCGGGCCGCGGCGTCGGCGCTGACGCCGGTGTAACTGAGCAGGATGGGCAGCAGGATCAGGTTGGTGAAGATCAGCATACCCACGCCCAGCGAGGCGGCCACCGCCAGTTCGCGGATCACGGCGATGTCGATCGCCGACAGCACCGCGAAGCCGACGGCGTCGGCCAGCAGCGCCGTCAGGCCGGCCAGGAACAGGCGGCGGAAGGTGTAGCGCGCCGCCACCAGCTTGTGCATGCCGCGCCCGACGTCCTGCATGATGCCGTTCATCTTCTGGGCGCCGTGGCTCATGCCGATGGCGAACACCAGGAACGGCACCAGGATGGAGTAGGGGTCGAGCGCGTAGCCCAGCAGCGGCAGCAGGCCGAGCTGCCACACCACCGCCACCAGCGAGGCCAGCACCACCAGCGCGGTCGAGCGCGTGCAGCGCGTGTACCAGTAGACCATGGCGGTGGCGATGGCGACGGCGATGGCGAAGAACAGCAGCACCACGCGCACGCCGGCGATCAGGTCGCCCACCAGCTTGGCGAAGCCGGTGATGTGGATGCGCACCCCCTGGCGCTCGTATTTGGCGCGCAGCGCTTCGAGCCGCTGGGCGAACTGGCCGTAGTCGAGCGCCTTGCCGTCGCCGTCGCGCGCCAGCAGCGGCACGTAGACGACGCTGGACCTGGCATCGAAGGCCACCAGCTGGCCGATCTCGCCGGAGCGGGCGATGTTGGCCTGCAGCTGCGCCAGGCTGGCGGCGCCGCCATCGTAGCCGTCCGGGATCACCGGGCCGCCTTCAAGGCCGTCCTCGGTCACGCCGACCCAGCGCGTGCCGGGCGTCCACAGGGACTTCATCTGGTTGCGTGCCACGCCGGGCAGCAGGAACACTTCCTCGCTCAGTTGGCGCAGGGTGTCGAGGTAGGCCCGGTCGTAGATGCTGCCGCGCGGATTATCGACCGCGATGCGTACCGCGTTGCCCAGCCCCGTCAACTCGGCCTGGTTGGCCAGGTAGTTCTCGATGTAGGGATGATGGGCCGGGATGGTTTTCTCGAAGCTGGCGTTGATGCTCAGCCTGGTGGCCTGCCAGCCCAGCACGAGGGTGACCAGCGCGCAGGCGATCATCACCAGCAGGCGGTGGTTGAACAGCAGCCGTTCGATCAGGGACCCGGAACTGCGGTCGAACCGCGTCAAGTCTTCGGACATATTCATGGTTTGCCTCCCGCGGACGGCGCCGCCACCGGCACCATGCCCTGCAGCGTCAGCGCCAGCAGCTGGCCGTTATTGAGTTCGAGCACGCCGTTCAGCGGCGGCAGCGGATGGGCGGCGGCGGTCGGCACCAGTGCCCGGTCGCGCATGGTCAGCAGCAGGCCGGCCTGGTTGGCAAACAGCAGCGAGCCGTCGGCACGCACCACCGAGGCCGTGATGGACACCGGCATCGGCGCGGCCAGTTGCTGCCAGCTGCGGCCGCCGTCGGCCGAGCGCCAGGCGTTGCCGCGCAGGCCGGCCAGCACCAGTTCATCGTGGCCGGCCGGCGGCAGTTCGGCGGTGAAGAAGCTGCCCTGGTAGGGCACGTCCAGGCGCCGGAAGGTGCGCCCGCCGTCGCCCGACAGCAGCGCCAGTCCGCGCTCGCCGCCGATCAGGATGGTGTCGCCGCGCCGGCGCACCGCGTTCAGGTGCAAGCCCTTGGGATTGTCGATGCGGTCCATCCACGAGCGCCAGGTCTGGCCGCCGTCGTCGCTGCCGAAGGCCAGGCCGTAGGCGCCCACCGCCAGCAAGCGGCCGTCCCCGAGCAGGCAGACGTCCAGCAGCGGCTTGTCGGCGCCGTCGGCCGCCAGCCGTTCGGCGTCGCGTAGCGCGGCGGCGTCGTTGCGGGCCTTGGCCGCCGCCAGCGCCAGCGCGGCGATGCGCTGGCCGTCCAGCACGGCCCGCCAGTGGGCGCCGCCGTCGGCGCTGGTCAACACCACTCCGGCATGGCCGACCGCGACGCCGTGCCGGGCGTCCGCGAAGCGCACCGCCGTCAGTGTCACGCTGGTCGGCACGGCGGCCTGGCGCCAGTGCTGGCCGCTGTCGTCGCTGAGCACGATGAGGCCGCGTTCGCCGACCGCGACGATGCGCGTGCCGGCCAGGGCCGCGCCCAGCATCACCGACTGCGCGGCGGTGCGCGACGCCACGGCAGGCCGCAGCCGGGCCGCCGTCACCGCGTCCGGCGCCGGCGCGTCCGGCAGGTCGGCGCCGGCGGCCCATACGGGCGCCGCGCCCAGCGCCAGTGCGCAATACCATGCGCACTCCATCAGGTACGTTTTCATCGACATCAGCGCGCACCTTCGCCGGCCATGGCGTCCGGCGTGAAGACGCTGTCCTGGTAGCGCGGCTTGAGCGGGTATTGCGCCGTCTTCGAGGTGTACAGGTCGCCCACGAAGCCGGTGCCGGAGACCAGGTCGGTGAAGCCGAAGGCGCCGATCACGGTGCCCGGCAGGTCCGGCGCGACGAAGGTCTGCGACCACAGCGTCTTCCACAACTGGCCGTTCGCGTCCCAGCGGTCGCCCAGCACGCAGTTCCAGGTATCTTCGTCGCAGTAGTAGCGGCTCCTGGGCGCCTGGTGGCGCTGGCCGGCGCGCAGCGTGGCCTCGACCACCCACACGCGGTGCCGTTCCCAGCGCACATGGTCGGGATTGAGGTAAGCCTTGCCGATCACTTCGGCATCGGTCCTCGGTTGCAGCAGCTTGTTGCCGTTATAGGGGATCAGCAGTTCCTGCTTGCCCAGCAGCTTCCAGTCGAAACGGTCGGTGCGCCCGGTCCAGGTCGCGATCTCGTCGAAACTCATCACGCCGGCCGTCGAGGGCGTGGGCGTGTCGCAGCACGGGTTCGGCAGCTTGCGCACGCGGCGCTGGCCGGTCAGGTAGACCCAGGCCTGGTCCTTGCTCGGATCGATGCTGTCGCGGCCGACGATGGCCTCGCCGGCGCGGATCGGCGGACCGGAATTGATCAGGCGGATCAGCCAGAACTCGTTGGCCTTGGTGAACTGCTCCAGCGAGCCTTCCTGGAAGTAGTACGGCATCTGCAGATCGGCCGTGCCGCTGGTGGTCAGCACGGCCTTGCCGTCGGCGGTCAGCTGGTATTGGTTGAGCGGGGTCTGCCATGACGTACCGCGCCAGCGCAGCAGATGGTTCCACATCACCTCGGCGCCGCTCTTGGGGATGGGGAAGGGCACGCCGCCATAGGCGCCGCTGACCACGTCGCTGGCCAGCTTGGCGTGGGTGGCGTTCTTGAACGTGTTGTCATACACCCAGCGCGGGGCGGCGGCCGTGCGGTGGGTCGGGTACACGTCGAGCCGGTACTCCGGGTATTTCTTCAGCATGGCCCTGGTGCCGTCGCTCAGCAGCGCGGCATACTGGTCGGCGTTTTTCGCCGTGACGACGTACACCGGCTTCTCGTCCTTGAACGGATCGCCGCGGCGTCCGCCCGGCTTGTCGCCGGGGATGGGCGTGGTGTAGCCCCCGGTCCAGGCGGGGATGCTGCCGTCCTTGTTGCCGGCCTTTTCGGCGCCCAGCGGCGTCAGTTCGGACTTCAGCTTGGCCGCTTCGTCGGACGAGACGGCGGCGGCGGCGGGCAGCGACGCGGCCAGCGTGGCCAGCGCCGCCAGGGCGGATATCAGGCGTGGGTGTTTCATGGGGTCTCCTGTGTGGTCATTAGAAGGTGCGGCGCAACGACAGCGCGAGATAGTCGCGGTCCGCCAGCGCGTTGCCGCTGCTGTAGACCGGGGCGCCGTTGGTCAGCAGCGGGCTGAAATTGACAAACGGTTCGGCCTTGCCCAGGTATTTGTTGTAACTGATGGAGAATTGCCACACGCCCTGATAGGTCCCCTCCACGCCCAGCGTGGCGGTGCCGCTGTGCTTGGCGCCCCAACCGAGGCCGGTGACCGAGGAATTGCCGTCGACGATGTAGCGCAGCCCGAGCGGCACGTTCAGGTCCAGGCCGGCCAGCGCCTGGCGGTAGCTCGGCGTGAAGATCACTTGCAGCGCGGTGGCATCGCGCGTGCGCAGCGCGTCCATGGTGTGGAATGGATCGTCCAGCGACAACACGCGGTTCCAGGCCAGTTCGCCGATCAGCGACGTTTCGCGCGCCAGCCAGTTGGGGCTCAGGGTGCTGAGCCAGGACAGGTTGGCGTGCGCGGTGTGGCCCCTGGCATAGGCCGGCGCCGGCTGCACGTTCGGATAGACCACGTTCTGGTTCGTCAGCGGCATGTTGTTGCGGACCGAGGCCTCCAGCGCCAGGCTGCTATTGCCGATCGCGTGGGTGGCGCTGACGCCCCAGGTGGTGATGGCCTCGGGGAAGATGTAGTACCAGCTGCCCGGCGCGGCGCTGGTGACGTTCAGCTGCGAATAGAACTGGCCGGCCTTGTCGTGGTAGCGCGCGGCGTAGAAGCCGAGGTCCGTTTCGTCGAGGCGCCACTTGAGCTGGGCGCCGAACTGGCCGCCGTTGGACGGACGCCGCGCTTCGCCCGGCAGCAGCACGCTGCCGTTGACGAATTCCGGCAGCGTCGAGCCGCCCCAGATGTTGTTGGACGTATTGAAGTAGCTGCCGGCCGGCGCCATGCGGTCGGCCTCCCAGCGGAACTGGTAGTAGGCGCCCAGGCTCAGGTCCGGGCTCAACTGCAGCTGGCCGGAGACCTGCGGCACCGGCCGGATGATCTCCTTGAACTGGGCATTGGGCGAGGACTGCAGCTTCATCACGTCGATCGGCCCTTGCGCGCGGGCGATGCCGTTATCGCCGAAGAACAGCGTCTCGCCGTACACCAGCGCGTGCTGGCCCAGGCGCACGTTCAACTTGTGGCCCGGGCTCAGCTCCCAGCCGCCGAAGACGAAGGCGTCCAGCACCTCGGCCTTGCGGCCGGCCAGCTTGCGGGTGGCGTCGGGCATGGCGTTGTAGGGCGCCTGGCCGTTCAGGGTGTCGATGGCGTCGGTGCTGCCGCCGTAGGCCTGGTCGTACCAGGCGGCGCCGCTCAGGCGCAGGCCGAAGTCCCGGCGGTAGACGGCATCGAATTCGCTCAGCAGGTCGACCCGCTTGGAGACCCAGCCCCGGTTGCGAAAGTTGTCGTCGCCGGCGTTGAAGTTCAGCGCCTGCGGAAAGGCCGATGCCGGCACGCCCGGCACCAGCAGGCGGGTGCTGTCGGCCAGCAGCGGATCGGCGTCGTGCAGACGGTATAGCGCGCTGGCCTTGACGGTGTTGTCGAAGCGGATGCTCCAGTCGGGGTTGGCCAGCTCGATTTCGGCGGCGTGGCCGGCGCCGGCGGCCAGGGCGGCCGCCAGCACGGTCAGGGATTTGTTCATCTGCGTCTCCATCGATGATTTTTGTTTGGAGCGCCCAGTTTGCCGTTGCCCGCTATATGTGTAAAATTGATTGTATGCATTCGACGTATCGATGCCATTGATACATATAGCACCAAGGGGAGACCGTATGCGCTTCAACAAGCTCGATTTGAATCTGCTGGTGGCGCTCGACGCCATGTTCACGCTGCGCAGCGTGAGCCGCGCGGCGGAGCAGCTGCACATGAGCCAATCGGCGCTCAGCAGTTCGCTGGCGCGCCTGCGCGACTATTTCGACGACGAACTGCTGGTGCAGGTCGGCCGTCATATGGAGCTCACGCCGCGCGCCGAGGTACTGCAGGAGGCGGTGCGCGACGTGCTGGTGCGGGTCAACACGACGATCACGGCCACGCCGCACTTCAACCCGACGCAGTCGGACCGCGAGTTCCGCATCTTCGTGTCGGACTTTTCGATGGCGGTGCTGCTGCCGCATCTGTTGGCGCTGGCGCAGGAACAAGGGAGCACGGTGCGCTTCCACCTGCTGCCGCAGACGCGCCAACCGCAGCGCACGCTGGAGCATGGCGACGCCGACCTGCTGGTGATCCCGCAAGACTACTGTTCGCCCGACCATCCGACGGAGCCTTTGTTCGAGGAGGAGTTCTGCTGCGTGGTGTGGAATCAGAGCAGCCACGCCAGGGCAGGCGCGATGACGCTGGAGGCATACAAGGCGGCCGGCCACGTGGTGATGCAGCCGCCGGGCATGGACCGCACCTTCGAATATCTGTTCATGGAAGGCACCGGCATCGCGCGCCGGGTCGAGGTGACTTCGTTCAGCTTCCTGGCGGCGCCCTACCTGGTGGTGGGCACCGAGCGTGTCGCTACCGTGCACCGCCGGCTGGCGGACGCGGTTGGCCGCGGCCTGCCGTTGTCGATCCTGCCGATGCCGATGCCGATGAAGCGCATGGAGCAGGTCATGCAGTGGCACAAATACCGTACCCAGGATCCGGGGCTGGTGTGGCTGCGCGAGCTGTTGCACCGGGCGGTGCTGCGCATGGACACGGGTATCGAAGCGGTGGATGGGGCGGATCGACGGAAGTGATTGTACAAGGGCGGCCCGCGGCGCTTAGCATAGGCGGATCAACCACAGAAAGGAAACCTATGCCGCGCCGTTTTGTCGACCTGTCGATCTATCTGGAGAACGAAGTGTTGTCCGATCCGCCCATCCTGGCGCCCAGGATCGAGTATCAGAACCACAAGGAGACGCTGGGCGAATTCATGCACATGCTGCCTGGTACCAAACCCAGCGACTTTCCCGATGGCGAGGCGGCTGCCGCCGAATGGGTGCGCCTGACCACGCACAGCGGCACCCACCTGGACGCGCCTTACCATTTTCATTCGACCATGAACCGCAAGCTGGGTGAGGCGGAGCGCTCGATCACGATCGATGAAGTACCGCTCGAGTGGTGCTTCCAGCCGGGCGTGAAGCTCGATTTTCGCCATCTGCCGGACGGCCATGTGGTCAGCGCGGCGGAAGTGGAGGCGGAGCTGGCGCGCATCGGCCACACCCTGCGACCGCTGGAGATCGTGGTGATCAACACCCGCGCCGGCGGCCGCTATGGCCAGCCGGACTATGTCAACGCCGGCTGCGGCATGGGCTACGAGGCCACCATGTATCTGCTCGAGCGCGGCGTGCGCCTGACGGGCACCGACGCCTGGAGCTGGGACGCGCCGTTCAGCTTCACCGCGCAGAAAATCCAGGAAACCGGCAACGTCAATCTGATCTGGGAAGGTCACAAGGCCGGCCGCGACATCGGCTATTGCCACCTGGAGAAGATGCACAATCTGGAGGCCTTGCCGCCGACCGGCTTTACCATCAGCTGCTTCCCGCACAAGATCCGCGCCGCCTCCGCCGGCTGGACCCGGGCGGTGGCGATCTTCGAGGATTAGGGCGTATTTGCCCCGGCGCCCGGCGTCGGCAAGTTCAGCCTGTGCGCCCGTTGGTTCGCCCTCCTGAGGTGCATCAGCAGCGCTGATACCAGGGCGAGGCTGAGAATGGCCAGCCCTAGCGTGGCCACGAGGGTGCCGCGTGCGCCAAGGTATGCCAGGCTATAGCTGCCCATCAACGGCGTGGCCGCCTGACCGATCAGGGCAGGGCGCGCCAGCCGGCCCATCACGGCGCTGTACTGATTGGCAGGAAAAACCGCTAACGGCAGGGTTCCCCGCACTACTGCGCGCAAGCCGTTTCCCGCGCCGAAAATCAGGATGGCAATCAGGCCGGCCGCCGGCGCGACGCAGAGCAAAGCGATGCCCGTGGCGACCAGCAGGCAGGACGCAAACGTGGTCCAGGCCGGATGCATGTTTTTTGCAAAGACTTCGACTATGCGGGCGATAACCTGCGTGGGACCCAGCATGGAACTCAAGGCGATGGCACCCACCATCGAGTAGCCGATGCCTTTCAGGATGGGGATAAGATGGATGGACATCATGGTCATGGTCACGGAAGCCAGGACAAAAACCAGGCTGACCAGCATGTAGGTGGTGGCGTCGATGGTGCCGGCGCCTGCCTGGGCCGGCGCCGCCGCCGGAGGAACGCCGTTGCGCTTTACTGCGTTCTGCGCGAAGGCGTGGCGATACATCAGTGGCACCGCCAGCAGCAGGATTGCGGCGTATGCCGCACATGCGCCGCGCCAGCCGAGCCAGGAGAGCAGGAAGGCCAGTAGGGGAAAAGTAATCGTGGTGCAAAAACCGGACACCAGGGTGATGTGCACAATCGCGGCGCGCGCGTCCGTTCGATAGATGTTGCCCAGCGCGGCAAACAAGGCATCATAGAGCCCGCCGGCCATACCCATGCCTATCAACGTCCAGGCCAGGATGTAGACCGGCAGGCAGGTGCTGATCGCCATCACCAGCAGGCCCGCCGCGATGAACGCCGTGCCCAGCACCAGCACCCGCAGTTCGCCCCATTTTTGCAGCCGCGCCATCACGAATGGCGAAGCCAGGCCGGCTACCAGCACCCCTAGTGAGAGTGCGGCAAGGACCGCTTGGCGGGACCAGCCGGTATCGCTGATGATGGGATCAGCCAGCACCGCCAGGAGAAAAAAGGAGCCACCCCATGCAAGGATCTGGGCCGTCCCCAACAGGAAAGTTGACCTGAATGTCATTGCATGGCCGTCAACTCGACGGTCCTGGGGCTGAAATGGAAAATGTGATCCAGGCGTAACGGGACGCGATAGATCCCCCGGCATGGGTATCGTTGTGCCACGGCGATGGGATGGCGGCATGCTCAGATCGCGTGCGCTTCGCGCAAGCTGGCGATGGCCTGGTCACCGTAGCCCAGTTCGCGGAGTATGGCGCCTGTATGCTGCCCCAGCGCCGGCACGGCATCCATCCTGGGCGTGACGCCTTCGGGTATGCCGGGCGGCAGCAGTGCCGGGACCGGGCCGCCGGCCGTCTCCACCTCGGTCCAGCGCCCGCGCGCCTTCAGTTGCGGATGGGCCCACACGTCGTGCATGTCATTGACCTGGGCGTTGGCGATGCGAGCCTGTTCCAGGCGCGCCAGCACCTGTTCCGCGGTCAGCCCGGTGAAGGCGGCCAGGATCAACGCCTTGAGCTCGTCGCGCGCGGCGACCCGGCGCGCATTCGAGCAAAAGCGCTCGTCCCCTGCCAGCTCGGGCGCCAGCAGTACCTGTTCGCAGAACAGCGCCCATTCGCGCTCGTTCTGGATGCCCAGCATGACCGACTTGCCGTCGCCGGCCGCGAACGGACCGTAGGGATAGATGGTGGCGTGCGCGGAGGCAGTACGCGGTGGCGGCGCGGCGCCGTCGTAAGCGTAGTACAGCGGATAGTTCATCCATTCCACCATGCTCTCCAGCATGGACACGTCGATGCGGCAACCCTTGCCAGTGCGGCCGCGCTGCAGCAGCGCGGCCAGGATGTTGGTGTAGGCGTACATGCCGGCCGCGATGTCGGCGATCGAGCAGCCGGCCTTGGACGGCTCGTCGGGCGTGCCGGTGATGGACAGGAAGCCCGATTCGCTCTGGATCAGCAGGTCGTACGCCTTGCGGTCCCGGTAAGGTCCGTCGGCGCCGTAGCCCGAGATGTCGCATACGATCAGGCGCGGATGGCGTTCCTTGAGCGCTTCGTACGACAGTCCAAGGCGCTCCGCCGCGCCGGGCGCGAGGTTCTGCACCAGCACGTCGGCGCTTTCCAGTAACTGCGCCAGCACGCCGGCGGCAGCTTGGTGTTTCACGTCCAGCGTCAGGCTCTCCTTGGAACGGTTGGTCCATACGAAGTGCGACGCCAGGCCGTTCACGCGGCTGTCATAGGCGCGCGCGAAGTCGCCCACGCCTGGCCGCTCGACCTTGATCACCCGCGCCCCCAAATCCGCCAGCTGGCGGGTGCAGAAGGGCGCGGCGATCGCGTGTTCCAGCGTGACGACGGTAATGCCATCGAGTGGTCGCATGGTGGCCTCTTCAGAACGAGCGTGGCAGGCCAAGCACGTGTTCCGCCACGTGCGCCAGGATCAGGTTGGTCGAAATCGGCGCCACCTGGTACAAGCGCGTCTCGCGGAACTTGCGCTCGACGTCGTACTCGGCGGCAAAGCCGAAGCCGCCATGGAATTGCAGGCAGGCGTTGGCTGCCTCCCACGAGGCTTCCGCCGCCAGCATCTTGGCCATGTTGGCTTCCGCACCGCAGGGCTGATGCGCGTCGAACTTCGCGCACGCCTTGAAGCGCATCAGGTTGGCCGCCTCGACATTGATGAAGGCGCGGGCGATGGGGAACTGCACGCCCTGGTTCTGGCCGATCGGGCGGCCGAACACTTCGCGCTCCTTCACATACTTGCTGACCTTGTCGATGAACCAGTAGCCGTCGCCGATACATTCGGCCGCGATCAGGGTGCGTTCGGCGTTCAGGCCATCGAGGATGTACTTGAAGCCTTTGCCCTCCTGGCCGATCAGGTTCTCGGCCGGGATTTCCAGGTTCTCGAAGAACAGTTCATTGGTTTCGTGGTTGACCATGTTGGCGATGGGCTGCACCACCAGGCCCTTGCCGATCGCCTCGCGCAGGTCGACCACGAAGATGGACATGCCTTCGGACTTCCTGGTGACCTCGGCCAGCGGCGTGGTGCGCGCCAGCAGTATCATCAGGTCCGAATGCTGTACCCGGGAGATCCACACCTTCTGGCCGTTGATCACGTAGCGGTCGCCCTTCTTGACGGCCGTGGTCTTGATCTTGGTGGTGTCGGTGCCGGTGGTGGGTTCGGTCACGGCCATCGATTGCAGGCGCAATTCGCCGCTGGCGATCTTGGGCAGGTACAAGCGCTTTTGCGCTTCCGAGCCATGGCGCAGCAGGGTGCCCATGTTGTACATCTGGCCGTGGCAGGCGCCGGAGTTGCCGCCGGAGCGGTTGATCTCTTCCATGATCACGGACGCTTCGGTCAGGCCGAGTCCTGAACCGCCGTATTCCTGGGGGATCAGGGCGGCCAGCCAGCCCGCCCGGGTCAGCGCGTCCACGAATTTTTCGGGGTAGCCGCGCTGTTCGTCGACCTTGCGGAAGTATTCGGCCGGGAATTCGGCGCATAGGTCGCGGACGGCGTCGCGGATGTCCTGGAAATCGTTCTGGATGGTCATGCTCTTACTCCTCGTTGTTTGCTTTATTTAAGATGGCTTCGGCGCGCATACTCAGGTGGCCTTGCTCGTTCCTGGCCCACAGGCTGACTGTCTTGCCGTCGGCGTGCACGCGCCCGCAGACCTGGAACGGCTTGTCGTGGAACAGCGGCTGCATGGCGCGGAAGGAATATTCGGCCACTTCGGCGGCCGGCCAATTGCGGTGCAGCAGGTCCAGCAGCAGCGTGGCGACCAGGGGGCCGTGCACCACCAGGCCCGGATAGCCCTCCACCTGCGTCGCATAAGGCAGGTCGTAGTGGATGCGGTGGCCGTTGAAGGTCAGGGCGGAGTAGCGAAACAGGAGCACCGGATCGGGCACGATGTCGCGCATCCAGTGCCAGTCATTGTCCGCCTGCACGGGCTCAGCGACGGGATCGCCCGGCAGCGGGTGGTTGCGGTAGACGATGTCGTGTTCCTCGGTGATGGCCAGGCCTCGATCGTTGCGGATTTCATGTCGCACCTGTATGAAGGCCAGACTGCCGCTGCGGCCTTCTTTTTTCGAAACGTCGGTGATTCTGGAGACGCGTAGTACGGCGTCACCGATGCGCAACGGGCGCAGGAATTTCAAACGGCCGCCGGCCCACATGCGGCGCGGCAGGTCGACCGGGGGCAGGAAGCCGCCCCGTGCCGGGTGGCCATCGGCGCCGATGACCGCCTGCCGGTGCATGGGCAGGAAATACAGCCAGTGCCAAAGCGGCGGCAATGCCTCGCCAGGCAGCGCCGTGGCGTCGTCGTGGTCCAGGGTGGCGGCCAGGGCGCGCACCGGGGCGGGGGTGATCAGGTCCAGGCGCTCTTCGGCGCGGCCTATCCATTCGTTCAAATCAGTCATGCTGGTCTCCTCCTTCGGCTGCTACGCATTGACTGCGTGGGCGGCCTCTTTCAGTATTTGCTGCGCCTTGAGAATGACCGGCCGATCGACCATGCGTCCATCGAACGCCACGGCGGCGCCGTTGGTCGCGTCGGCCGCGGCGACGACGCGCCTGGCCCACGCGGTTTCCTCGTCGCTGGGCAGGAAGGTGCGGTGCACCGTTTCCAGCTGGCGCGGATGGATGCATAGCTTGGCGCCGAAGCCGAGGCGGCGGCCACGCAGCGTGTCGCAATGCAGCAGTGTTTCGTCGTCCAGCGCCACAGTCACGCCGTCGACCGGCGCCGGCAGAGCGGCCAGGCGCGACGCCAGCACCAGTTGTGAACGGAAGTACAGGAGCTCTTCGTGATCGCCCTCGATGCCCAGGTCCAGCTTGAAGTCTATCGAACCGAACACCAGGCGCTGCACCTGCGGCGCGCGGGCCATGGCGGCGGCGTTGGCCATGCCCAGCGCGGTTTCAATCAGCGGCAGGATGGACAGCGTGCCGATGGCGCCGGCCAGCTGCGCCAGGTCTTCCACACGCTCTGCCTTGGGCAGCACCACGCCGGCCACGCCGGGCAGGGCGCACAGCTTCAAGTCGTCGCCGAACCATTCGGTCTGTGCACCGTTGATGCGGATGAGGACAGGGCTGGGCGGATGCGCGGCGCCCAGCGCGAGGGCGATGGCGTCGCGCGCCGCAGCCTTCTCGTCGGCCGGCACGGCGTCCTCCAGGTCGAGGATGACCGAATGGGCGCCGCTGGCGAAGGCGCGGGCAAAACGTTCTGGCCGGTTTCCCGGCACGAACAGGTAGGAGCGGGGTAGGGTGTTGCGCATGATTGCTCTCCTCAACCCAGTGCGGTGGCCAACTGGGGCACCAGTTCGAACAAGTCGCCAACCAGCCCGAAGTCCGCCACTTGAAAGATGGGCGCCTCCTCATCCTTGTTGATGGCGACGATCACGCGCGAGCCCTTCATGCCCGCCAGGTGCTGGATGGCGCCGGAAATGCCGACCGCCAGGTACAGCTCGGGGGCGACGACCTGCCCGGTCTGGCCCACTTGCCGGTCGTTGGGCGCGTAGCCGGCGTCCACCGCGGCGCGCGAGGCGCCCAGTGCCGCGTTGAGCTTGTCGGCCAGCGGCGCCAGCAGTGCTTCGTATTGCTCGGCGCTGCCCAGGCCGCGCCCGCCGGACACCACCACGCGCGCCGCCCCCAGTTCCGGCCGCGTCGACTGGACGATCTGGCGCCCCACCACGCGTACCGCGTCCGACACAGGGCCGGGCGGAACGGCCTCGATGGAGCAGGCGGCCTGCTCCTCCACCGCGGTGAAGGCGGAGGTGCGCACCGTCAGCACCTTGATGCGGTCGGACGAGCGCAGCGTAGCCAGCACGTTGCCGGCGTACTGCGGGCTCACGAACAGGTCGGGCCCCATCACGGCCACCACGTCCGACACCTGCGCCACGTCAAGCAGCGCAGCGATGCGCGGCGCGAGGTTCTTGCCTGCCGAGGTGGCGGCCAGCACCACATGGGTATAGGCGCCGGCCAGCGTGGCGGCCAGTGGCGCCACGTTTTCCGGCAACTGGTCCAGGTAGTGCTGGCCGTCCACATGCAGCACGGTGGCGACACCGGCCACACGGGCCGCCTGCGCCACCGCGCCTTCGCAGCCCTGGCCGGCGACCAGCACGTGCACATCGCCACCCAGCTTGCGCGCCGCGTCCACAGCATGGCGGGTGGCCGTTTTCAGGGCGGTGTGGCCATGTTCCGCGATAACCAAAGTCTTCATGCGAGCACCTTTGCTTCGTTCTTCAATCTGGCGATCAATTCCTGTACGTCCGCCACGCGCACGCCTGCACTCCGGGCGGCCGGTTCGGCCGCGGTCACCAGGGTCAGGCGCGGCGCCAGGTCCAGCCCCAGTTCAGCGCAGTCCAGCACCGCCAGCGGCTTTTTCTTGGCCTTCATCAGGTTGGGCAGGGTGACGTAGCGTGGCTCGTTCAGGCGCAGGTCGGTCGTGATGACGGCGGGCAGGCGCAGTTCCAGCGTTTCCAGTCCGCCGTCGATTTCACGGGTGACCGTGGCGCAGCCGGCGGCGATCTCCACCTTCGAGGCGAACGTGGCCTGGCCCCAGTCGGCCAGGGCGGCGAACATCTGGCCGGTCTGGCAGGCGTCGCTGTCGATGGCCTGCTTGCCGAAGATGACCAGGTCCGGTTGCTCGCGCTCGGCCACGGCCTTGACGATCTTGGCCACGGCCAGCGGCTGCAGCGTCGCGTCGGTCTGAACGTGAATGGCGCGGTCGGCGCCGATGGCCAGTGCATTGCGCAACGTTTCCTGGCGTGTGGCGCCGCCGCAGGACAGTGCCACCACCTCAGCGTGCGGGTGCTTTTCCTTCAGCCGCACGGCTTCCTCGACGGCGATCTCGTCGAAGGGGTTCATGGCCATCTTGACGTTGGCCAGCTCCACGCCCGAACCGTCCGCCTTGACGCGCGGCGTGACGTTATAGTCCGCCACGCGCTTGATCGGTACCAGTATTTTCATAGTCGGTCTCCTCGTTCAGCGCATGGTGAAGGGGTTGCCCGTGGGCGCGCCCTTGTTGATCCATATGCTCTTGGTTTGCAGGTAGGCGTAGATGGCGTCGATACCGTTTTCGCGCCCCAGCCCGGAATCCTTGTAGCCGCCGAAGGGCGACATATAGCTCACCGCACGATAGGTGTTGACCCAGACCGTGCCGGCCTGAATCTGTTCCGACACGCGGAAGGCCCGCCCGATATCGCTGGTCCACACGCCGGCACCCAGGCCATAGCAACTGTCGTTGGCGATGCGCACGGCGTCCTGCTCGTCGCGGAAGCGCAGCACCGACAGCACCGGCCCGAACACTTCCTCGCGCGCGATACGCATGCCGCTGGTCACATCCGAGAACACGGTCGGCTCCACGAACCAGCCGCCGCAGGCTGCCGCCTTGCCTCCCAGGCGCAGCGTCGCGCCTTCCTCCCGGGCGATGCCGATATAGGACAGCACCTTGTCATACTGCTGGCGCGTGGTGATCGGCCCGACCTGGGTGCCGGGGTCCATGGGGTTGCCCAGCCTGGCGGTGCGCGCCAGTGCCAGCAGCTTGTCCAGGAACGCATCGTGGATGTCGTCCTGCAGCAGCAGGCGCGAGCCGGCGATGCAGGTCTGGCCGCTGGCGGCGAAGATGCCGGAGACGGCCCCGTTGACCGCATCGTCGAGGTTGGCGTCGTTGAAGACGATGTTGGGCGACTTGCCCCCCAGTTCCAGGCTCACATGCTTGAAGTGGCGTGCGGCCTGCTCGTTGATGGCGCGGCCGGTGGCATCCGAACCGGTGAAGGTGATCTTGCTCACCAGCGGATGGGCGACCAGCGGCGCGCCCACGTCGGCGCCGAATCCGGTGACGACGTTGAATACGCCTGGCGGGAAGCCCGCTTCCTGGAACAGCTTGGCCAACTCCAACGCGGAGACGGACGTGAATTCCGAAGGTTTGAGCACTACCGTGCAGCCGGCGGCGAGCGCCGGCGCAATCTTCCATGCCGTCAGCATCAACGGCGAGTTCCACGGTGTGATGGCGGCGACCACGCCCAGCGCTTCATGGCGTGTGAAGTTGAAGTATCCCGCCTTGTCGAGCGGGATCACGGCCCCTTGCACCTTGTCCGCCAGGCCGCCGTAGTAGTAGAACCAGTTGGGCAGGTAAGCCATCTGGGCGCTCATTTCGGCGTATAGCTTGCCGTTGTCGAGCACCTCGGTGGCCGCCAGCCTGGCGGCGTCACGGGCGATCAGGTCGCCCAACTTGCGCAGCAGTGCGCCGCGCGCGCTGGCGCTCATGGCGGACCATGGACCGGCGCTGAACGCGGCGTGTGCCGCCCGCACGGCGCGGTCCACGTCCGCCGCGCCGCCGCGGGCCACCTGCGCCCACGGCTGGCCGGTGTAGGGATTTTCGGTATTGAACCACTCGCCGGCGCTGGCGTCGGCGAACGATCCATCGATAAACAACTGGTAGCGGTGCATGGCGCAGTTCTCCGGCGTCACATCGGCGCGAAGCCGAGGTGGGCGCGGAAGCGGTTCTTCACATACACACCGTCGCGGGGTGGCAAGGCGCGCTGGTGCTCCTCGGCATCGATGAACACTTGGGCGAAGGTGGTGCCGTTGCCGTTGCCGATCAATTCGACCAGCTGGTCCAATTGTTCCACGTGGCGGAGCTCGATGGTGTTGGCGATGCCGCTCGCCTTGGCCACGCCGGCCAGGCTGGTACCGAGGCTGGTGTGGCTCGGTTGCATGCCGGTCTCGCCGAAATGGCCGTTGTCCAGCGCGACCAGCGTCAGGTTGGCTGGCTGCTGGGCCGCGGCCGTGGCCAGGCTGCCTATGCCCATCAACTGCTCGCCGTCGCCGGTGATGGCGATCACCTGGCGCTCCGGCTGCGCGAGGGCCAGGCCCAGCGCGACCGAGGTGGAACCGCCCATCGCGCCCCACAGGTAGAAGTTTCCGGGCCGATCACCTGCGGCGAACACATCATAGGAAGGGGAGCCGAGGCCGGTGACCACTAGCGCGTCCGGAAAACGGGCCAGCAAGGCCTTGACGAATTCGCGGCGATTGATTTTCTTGGTGTTGGTCATTTGCGCACCCATTTTTTACGTCCGATCAGGCTTTGGGAAAGAAGGATGGCCACACGCTGGCCCGCGTCGAAGGCTTGTACCAGGCCGGCGTCGACCAGGTCGGCGACGTCTTCGGGACGCTCGGCGCGGTAGACGGTAATGCCCATCAATTCCAGCGCGCCCTGGGTGCGCTGGCCCATCGGGTTTTGCCAGGGATTGAACTCGGCATATTCGCCGCGCATGGTGATGATGGTAAACAGCGGGAAGCGGCACGCTTCCAGCAGCGAGAACATGTTGACGCAGTTACCCACGCCGCTGCTTTGCATCAGCAGCGCCGCGCGCTGCCCGCCCAGCCAGGCGCCGCTGGCTACCGCCACGCCTTCTTCCTCGGTGGTGAGCACCACGTCCTTGATGTCCGGATCGGCCTGGGCGCAGCGGATGACGTGTGAGTGGCCGGCATCCGGCACGTACACCAGTTGGCGTACGTCGTGCTGCTTGAGCAGGGCGAAGATCTCCTCTTGCCAGGGAAGTGCAGTTGTCGTTGTCATTGTTCAGTCTCTATCTATGGTGGTGAAGACAAGGCCATCATAGAATTCAATAGTGACGATGGTGAAATAGAAAAACGTGATTCATCCATCACGTAATGGCATAGATGGTGGCAATGTATTGCGACAAGTGATGGGATAGAATGGGCGCCATGGACATTAAACAGATACGTACGTTGATCGCGATCGCCGAAACCGGCAGTGCCACCAAGGCGGGCGAGTTGCTGCACCTGGTGCAGCCGGCCGTGTCGCGCCATATCCGCTTGCTGGAGGAGGAGTGCGGCGTGCACCTGTTCGAGCGTGAACGGCACGGCATGGTCCTCACGGACGCCGGCAAGACCCTGGCCGAATACGGCCGCCGGGCGCTGCGCGAGCTGGACAAGGCCAAGGCGGAACTGGCCCCGGCCACCAACGCCGTCTCCGGCCGCCTGGCCATCGGCCTGCTCGCCAGTACCAGCCGGATGGTTGCCGACGAGCTGGTGGTGCGCATGCGTGCCAAATATCCGTCGGTGACGGTCTGCGTCAATGTCGGCTATGCCGGCAACGTGATGCAGTGGCTGGAGTCCGGCGAAGTGGAGCTGGCGCTGCTCTACGACACCCGTTCCTCGAGCGGCATGCAAGTGGAGGCGTTGCTCGATGAGCGGCTCTACGTCGTGGGGCCGCCCGGCGCGATAGGCGCGGATGCACCGTTCCAGCTGAAACGTCTGCAGGGGAGCGACATGGTGCTGCCGAATGCACCGCACGGACTGCGCAGCATCATCGAGCACGCGCTGGCGGTGGCTGGGATCGAGATCAACATCGTGGCCGAGACCAATGCGCTCGATCTGCAGAAGTCCCTGGTGGCCAAAGGCTACGGCTATACCATCCTGCCCAGTTCCGCGGTCTCCGCCGAGCTGGATGCGGGAACGCTGTCGGGCGCGCCGGTGTGTATGCCCGACTTGTCGCGGCGCGTGGTGCTCGCCCGTGCGGCTGCGCGTCGGCCTTCTCCGGCCAGCGTCGCCGCCGCGCCAGAACTGGTGGGACTGATGAAGGAATTGGTGCTGCGGGACGCGTGGCCCGGCGCGGTGTGGATAGGGCGCTAGCCATATCCAAGCTTGATGGTGGCATCATGAAATGCTATTTCATCCAGCGTTCTATTACGTCTTAGGATGGGGGT
Source organism: Pseudomonadota bacterium (assembly GCA_040389625.1). Lineage (GTDB taxonomy): Bacteria > Pseudomonadota > Gammaproteobacteria > Burkholderiales > Burkholderiaceae_D > Rugamonas. The sequence goes on from JAZJZQ010000084.1 coordinate 102,302, forward strand.
AATAACAAGTGGCCAAGCCACATAACCCTAACCTGGAGACAACATGTTCAACCCCGCATCCGCGCCGGCGCACGCCGCCGCCACTCACCATCGCATCCGCGGCATCATCGGCGCCTGCGCCGGCAACCTGGTGGAGTGGTTTGACTTTTTCGTGTACGCCTACACGGCCATCTACTTCGCCAGCGCCTTTTTCCCGAAGGGTGACCAATCCAGCCAGTTGCTGGCCACGGCCGGGGTATTCGCTGTCGGTTTCTTCATGCGTCCGTTGGGCGGCTGGCTGTTTGGCTGGATCGCCGATACACGGGGGCGCAAGCTGTCGATGATGATTGCGGTGTGCATGATGTGCGCCGGATCGCTGATGATCGCGCTCCTGCCCACCTACGAGCACATCGGCTTTGCCGCGCCTGTGCTGCTGCTCGTGGCGCGCTTGATCCAGGGCCTGTCGGTGGGCGCGGAATACGGCACCGGCGCCACCTACCTGAGCGAAGCGGCCACCGCCGGGCGGCGCGGTTTCTTCGGCTCCTTCCAGTACTTCACTATCGTCGCGGGACAACTGCTCGCGCTGCTGACGGTGACGCTGCTGCAGCACACGCTGGCGCCGGAGGAACTGAAGGCCTGGGGCTGGCGCATTCCCTTCTTCATCGGAGCCATCAGCTCGATCGTGGTGGTGTACCTGCGCCGCTCGATGCTCGAGACGGCGTCCGGCAAGGCCATGAAGCACAAGGACGCCGGTTCCATCAAGGGGCTGCTCAAGCATAAGCGCGCGGTGCTGCTGGTGCTGGCCTTCACGGCGGGCGGCTCGCTGTACTTCTACACCTTTACCACGTACATGCAGAAATTCCTGGTGGTGTCGGTGGGCCTGCCGGTCGACACGGTGAGCTTCGTGATGACGGCGGCGCTGGTGTGCTTCATGCTGTTCCAGCCGGTATTCGGCGCGCTGTCGGACCGTCTCGGCGTCAAGGCCCACATGCTGCTGTTCACCGGCCTGGCGACCGTGCTGGTGGCGCCCATCCTGTTCGCCCTGAAAAGCACGACCAGCCCGGTGGCGGCCTTCGCGCTGGTGCTGAGCGGTTTGCTGATCGCTTGCTTCTACACCCCGGTGGCGGGGCTGGTGAAAGCGGACATGTTCCCGGCCGGGGTGCGTGCGCTGGGCGTCGGACTGCCCTATGCGATCGCCAACGCCATGTGCGGCGGCTCGGCGGAATACACGGCGCTGGCGCTGCGCTCGGCGGGCGTCGAGACTTACTTCTTCTACTACGTGGCCGGCATGGCCGCCATCGCCTTCATCGCCTCGGCCGCCATGCCGGACCTGGCACGCCACGGCTACCTCGATGGCGATGGCGAGGTGGAGGCCAACAGCAGCTTCCGCCGCCGCGTTCTTGTGTCGGCGTAGTGACGACAATGGCAAACGTCTGCGCCGAAATTGAGGCGTGGCTGATACCATGTGCGTCTACAGTTGAATGCCATGGTATCGAATGGCCCCCAGCGCGGAACGGAGACGCGATCTCCACACCAACTTGCTGTTGAAGATTTCAGCGCAGGTTGATCGCGTCAAGACCGTTGCCAGCGGACTGTATGTAGAGCACGCCGCGCTGCGAGATGGCCAGCGCGCCACCTCGCGGAAACGTCCATACTACTTTGTGCGTGGCGACGTCTACGGCGAGCGTCGAAGTAGGCGAACTGATGAACGCCAGATTCTTGGTGACGATGATATTGGCATAGTCGTAGCCGCCGGTTGGAATGCTCCACAACAGACTGCCGTTGGCCGATGCGCGTGCCTCAAGTGTCTGGCCGTTGTTGGCGAGCGCGTAAATGGTGCCGTTGCCATATGCAGCCGCGCCATCGTAGGAGCTACCAACCAACCACGCCAGTTTGCGCGTAGCGAGGTCAAATGCCATCAACGGTCCACACGCCACAATCGCCTGCCTGGCGTCGGTCAGCAGAACCAGGCGGGCCGTGAACAAGGTACTGTACGGGAAGTCCGGCCCAATGGTATAGGCGCGGCTACCGTCAGCCGCGTTGAGCGCAGTGAAGACATTGTCGGGCGTGCTGTAGGTATAGACGTAGGTCCCGTCCGTGGCCGGATTCCAGCCCTCACTGACCGTCATCGGCGTCTGCCAACTGAACTTGCCCTCGGTGGCGGAGAATTTGGCCAGGCCTCCATAGTAGCCGTTGATGACATAGGCGTTGCCACCGAGGACGGTCGGAGCCTTGGCGCTGTACGATTGCGAGCGGATCTCATCTTGATTGACGAGTATTCCGGTGGACTGGTCAATCGACCTCAGCCGAGCGCCGGTGACGTACACGCGGCCATTCGAGGCAGCGGGCGAGCCGAAGTAACCGTCGCCACCGAGATCCGTTTTCCACACGATGCTGCCAGTATCTTCCGATAGTGCAAGCAATTCGGAAGCGTAATTTTCCAAGGCGTGAACGATGAATACCTTGCCGTTATCGATGGCCGTGGTTCCGTAGCCGTTGTTGCCGGCGTTGTCGCGAGCGTGATGCCAGCGCCGGGTGAACGCTGCGGGATCGAAGCTTGCCGGGACATACGCCGTGTGGGCGGCATTGCCTTGGAATGTAGACCAGGCGCCCAAGCCGTCAATGGACGTGAGCGCGGTCAGGTTGGTGGGTGTCGCCACGTTGACCGTAAGAGGCACGATCCAGGGCGAGCCTGCCACTGGCGCTCGGCAAGTGCGCACGTCGTCTGAACATATACGCAGCTCGAGGTTGCTGCTGTGCTTGCCCAAAGCGCTATTCTGGCCGAGGGCCGTCTGCAGCTCAAGGACGATGTGTCCGCCCGCAGCGGAGGAGGTATACTGGTCAGCAGGCGTGACCGTCAGGCTGGCCGGATCGAAAATGCCGATGTGTGCGTTGCTTGAGACCAGTTCATTGTTTAACTCAGCCACGATATTGAACTTGAGCTCTTCGCCCGGGTAGGTGTTCAAGCTGATTTCAGGGACGGGAAGCGTCAGCCGCGCCGCGGCTTGGGCTTTGGACTTGACTTGCACCGTCAGAGGTACATGCCATGGAGAGCCTGGGAATGGCTTGGCGCAAGTCAACGGGGAGTCCTCGCACACGCGTACCTCCAGCGACGTGTTATGCGTACCTGGCGCCAGCGTGGCAGCGGTGTGCATGTTGAGCACGTACGCCATCTGGGACTCCGCCTGGATGCTCACCTGGGTGGTGATCACGCCATTCGCGTCAATAACACCGACATTGAAATTCTGGGCGAACATTCGGCCTGCCGTTCCCTTCACGGAAAAGGTTGCACTTTCTCCCTCGTACTGGGTGGCAGTTGGCGTGGCGGGATTGAAGGTCAGCCAGGCGCCGTCCGCTGAGTTCGAAGATGGCGAAGTAGCGCCCGGGTCGACACCGCCGCCGCCGCCACTCCCTCCGCCACCGCACGCCGTCAAAACGCATGCCAGCAACCAAGCGGTCCAAGCGAAACCTGATTTCATGTGCATCCCATAAGGAAGTAATTTAATGCAACATTATATACTTTGCATCGCATGTGTCCCAGTAGCAGCAAGAAATCCATGCTAATTTGGAAAGCAAACAGGCAGAAAACACCGTCTGCCAACAGCCGATGGCGCGCAGCACTTGGATCGACTGCGGAACGTTGCGCTGTGCATTCATGGCCGCGCAGTCGATATGTTGGGCGAGATAGATCTTCAAGTACCGTCATTTGTTTTTGTGAATCCCATTGCAAATGCTTATCGGCCCGCAATGCGGCGCCCGTCCGTGCACGCAGGACAAAATTAATATATGATGACAATCATGCAGATCAAATCTACCAAACGCGGGGCCAACAGCCGGAAGGAAGCGACGCATGAGCGCATCGTCGAAGTGGCGGCGCGCGCCATCCGCCGCAGCGGCTATGGCGGTACCGGCGTGGCCGATATCATGAAAGAGGCCGGGCTGACGCACGGCGGCTTTTATGCGCACTTCGAATCGCGCGACGCCTTGCTGGCCGAAGCGGGCGACCGTGCCGGCGCCGAGTCGGTCGCGCTGGCAGCCCGCGTGGCGGCCGCCGCGCCGCCGGGGCAGGCGCTGCAGGCCATGATGCAGGCCTACCTTTCGCCGGAGCATGTCGCCGGTATCGAAACCGGTTGTCCGGTGTCGGCGCTGGGGTCGGAAATGCCGCGCCAGGCGGCGGAGGTGCGGCGTGCGGCGACCATCCACATCAAGGAAATGATTGACTTGTTCGCGCGTCAATTGCCCGATTGGGGCCAGCCGCAGGCGCACGAGCAGGCAATGGCGCTGGTGTGCGGCTTGATTGGTGCGACGACGGTGGCGCGTGCTGTCGACGATACCAAGCTGTCGCAAGCGTTGTGTGCCGCCGCGCTGAAACAATTTTCGCTGCTCGCCAAGCCAAGGGTTGATTAAGTTTGTTTTTTTTACCGATAAATATGATGCTCATCATATTTTGAATTTGATCCCGAGAGGAACCTGAATGAAAAAGATTGCATTGGTTACCGGCGCCTCGTCCGGCATTGGTGAAGCGACTGCAACGCGGCTGTCAGCGGCGGGTTTCAAAGTCTACGGTAGCAGCCGCCGTGGCACCGACGGGCCGAAGAAAGGCTACGAGATGCTGGCCCTCGATGTGACAAGCGACGCCTCGGTGCAGGCCGCCGTCGCGGCGGTGATCGCGCAGGAAGGACGCATCAATCTGTTGGTCAACAATGCGGGTTTCGGGGTGGCTCCTGCGGGCGCCGAAGAAAGCTCGGTGGAACAGGCGCAGGCGATTTTCGACACGAACTTCTTCGGCGTGGTCCGCATGACGCGCGCCGTGCTGCCTCATATGCGGACGAGGGAGGAGGGCCGCATCCTCCACATCGGTTCCGTGGTGGGCTTCCTGCCGATGCCCTATGGTGCTTTATACGCCGCCAGCAAACATGCTATCGAAGGCTATTCCGAGTCCCTTGACCATGAATTGCGCAACTGGGGCATCCGTTCCATCGTGATCGAACCGGCGTACACCAAACCGCCATTCGATGCCAACTTGCTGGAACCCGACGCCAGGCTGCATGCCTACGACGAAGTGCGGCATGCCGTAACACGCCGGGTGCAGGAGGCGATGGCCGGTGCCGAGGGGCCGGACGTGGTCGCGGAGACGGTATTGCTGGCCGCGCAGGCAGGCAAGCCGAAACTGCGCTACGCCGCCGGCTCCCTGGCAAAGCGGCTGCGCTGGTTGCGCTCGTTCGCCCCGGCAGGCCTGGTGGACGCAGGGCTGCGCAAGGATTTAAGCCTGGCTTAGCCTGCCACAGGTATCTCGCACCATTTCGCCTATCATCAGGGAGCAAGAACAATGAAAGCACTAGTCTTGAAACGCTACGGCGGGGACTGACTTCCTGGCAAGCGTTGGTCGAACGGGCCCGGTTGCGGCCTGGCCAGAAGGTATTCATTCCGGCGGGCGCCGGCGGTATTGGCAGCTTTGTCATACAGTTGGCGAAACTTTTTGGGGCCAAGGTAGCCACGACGACCAGCACTGCCAATCTGGAACTTGTGCGTCAGCTCGGCGCTGACGAAGTGATCGATTATGTATGCGTGCGGAAAATCATGTTACCCTAGCATTGCTTCGAAGGAATTGTTTTTCGTGCCCGCTTTGCGATCCGCAACGGGCGGTTCCACGGTCCTGGCTGGCCGCCGCCACCCGCGGTGGGCGCGCCAGGATTGACCACACCAAGTGCGACACCATCGCACATGAAGGAATCTGAATGAGCAAGGGCGAACCACTACGCCTGCACGTGCCCGAACCGACGGGACGTCCAGGTTGCGCAACTGATTTTTCCTATCTTCGCCTGTCGCCGGCCGGCGCCGTGCGCCGCCCCGAGGTCGACGTGGCGCCCATGGATACGCGCGATCTCGCGTATTCGCTGATCA
>JAZJZQ010000085.1:0-2099 GCA_040389625.1 Pseudomonadota bacterium
TCCAGTGCGAACACGGAGCGGTCCACGGCGCCGATGTCGGCGCCATACACGTGGATACTGATGGAGACCCGGTCCTGGTGTGCATTACACACCTGGTGGATGTCGCCCAGCGTGGGCGAGACGGCCGTCACGGCGCCCGGTTCCAGCCGCTGTGGCGGGCCGCAAGGGACCAGCGTGCCGTCGGCGGCGAAGGCGAAATCCTGCGCCGTCTCTGCCCCGCGCAGCATGCCGACCAGGCCCCATACCGTGTGGTTGTGGACCGGCGTGTACTGCCCCGGGCCCCACACGAAACTGACGATGGAAAAGCGCGCGGCCGGATCGCGGTACAGCAGGTACTGGCGATAGTACTGCGGGTCGGGCCGGGCCTGGGCCGGCGGCAGCCAGTCGTCCGTCGCCACCAGCGCGGCCAGCAGGGCGCCGCCCTGCTTCACGAAATCCTGCTCGCTGGCGCCGCCGTCGGCCAGTGCCGTCAGGCCATCGGCACAGCGCCGCAGCGGCGCCGGCAGGTCGGTCTGTTCACATGATGGCATTGTCGCTTGCATGTTCCTTCCCTCCCGTATCCACCGGCCCATGCCGGTGGTGGCGGCGTCACACCGCTTAGCGCAGGTTACCCGTATGGCCCAGCGAATAGCGGCCCGGCAGCGGCCACACGGTCAGGCCGTGCGGCTCCTGGCCCACCTTGACCTTGGCCACGGCGCCCGTCGCCGTATCGATACGGTACACCACATCGTCATAACGGCCCGATAACCACAGCGATTTGCCGTCCACACTGACGTTGCCCATGTCCGGGCTGCCGCCGCCGGGGATGGGCCACTGGGCCGTGATCTTGCCGCTGGCGAAATCGATCACCGTCACGCTGCCCTTGCCGTTGCGCGGGCCGTGGATGCGGTGCGAACCGCGGTTGGCCACATACAGGCTCTTGCCGTCGCGGCTAGGATACAGGCCGTGCGCGGCCACGCCGGTGGCCACGAAGCCCGTTTCCTTGAACGTGGCGCCATCCACCACGTGCACGCCGTCGGCCTCCATGTCGGCCACGTAGAAGCGCTTGCCGTCGGGCGAAATGCGTATGTCCTGCGGCATGCCCTTCTTGGAGCTGCAGATTTCCGTCGCGCCGGGACCGGCCAGGGTGGGCACGTCCTTGTAGCGGGTGGCCGGCATGTTGAGCTTGAGGTAGCCCAGCACGGTGCGGTTGACCAGGTCGATCTTGACCAGGCTGCCTTCGAACTCGCAGGTAAACAGCGCATAGCTGCCGTCCATCGAGAAGTCGGCGTGGTTGATGCCGCCGCACTTGGGCGTGGCGATCGAGTACTGCAGCGCCAGCGTGTGCGGATCGCGGAAATCCAGGCGGTGCTTGGCTTCGGCCACCACGATGGCCGATTTGCCGTCGGGCGAGAAATACAGATTGTAGGGATCGTCCACCTTGATCGCGCTGCCCGGCTTGCCCGTGCGCGGATCGATCGGGGTCAGGCTGCCGTCGTCGTAGCGTTCGGCATTGTTGGCCACCCACAGCGTGCGCAAGTCCCACGACGGCACGATGTGCTGCGGCGCGCGGCCCACCTTGAAGCGGTCCACCACCTTCATGGTCGCCGGGTCGATCACGCTGACGTCGTTCGAACGCAGGTTGGGCACGTAGATGCGTTCCAGGTCGCCCTTGACGGCCGCGCTCAGGTGGCTGGGGCCCGTTTCGCTGTACAGGTTGTTGGCGTCGACCACGGGCGGCATGCCGGCCACAGTGGTCGGCACCGGGGCGGCCGCCGGGGCCGCAGCGCCGCCCTGGGTGGCGGCATACACGCCGGCCGCGCCGCCGATGGCGGTGATGGCCAGCGCGGCCAGGCCCAGGCGGGCGGAAATGCTTGCAGAGTGCTTGACGGGTAAGTGCATCCTTGGTTTCCTCGATAATGGAAGCGGTAAATTCAATGGGCCGGCGGCAGGCGTTTGATCGCCCCCACCGTGGCCTCGATAATCTGTTGTACGCCCAACTGTCCCAGTTCGGCGCTGGCGCGGCGCGGATCGCCGGCCACGCCGTCGCCCGGCGTGGGCCCGTGGGCCAGCGCGGCGCTGCGCACCTGGGCCGGATCGAGCGCGAGGCTGAGCGAGAC
>JAZJZQ010000086.1:0-3701 GCA_040389625.1 Pseudomonadota bacterium
GAAGAACCAGCCCAGCGTCTTGATGCCGATGCGGCCCACTTCGCTGGCGTCGCCCATGCGCGCGATGCCCACCACCAGGGTGGAAAAGACCAGCGGCGCGATGATCATTTTAATCAGGCGCAGGAACAGGGTCGTAACCAGCGACATCGTGTCGGCGAAGCCGGCCGGATCGGCCAGATTGATGTTGGCCAGGTAACCGGCGAAGATGCCCAGTACCAGTCCGACGAGGATGTAGGTGGTCAATCGGCTTTGTTTTTTCATATTTTGAGTTCCTGTGGTAGTGTCTCTCTGGCGTGGCCGGCGGTGAACAGGGTCGCTGTCGCCGCGCAATCTCGTGCAAAATAGCGTCAAATGGCCGCTGCGGTACCATGCATATGCAGCGATCCAGCCTTGTAAACTGATGAAACTATGAGCAAGTTCCGCAGTATCCTTGTGGCCAAGGGTGCTGTCAAGCACGCGCGGGCGCCCGTTCGGGGCCGCGCCGGGGTCTGTCTGGCGATGGGAATATATGATCGACATAGAAAATCTCAGTAAATGGTATGGCCAGTTCCAGGTGCTCACCGATTGCAGCACCAGCGTGGCCAAGGGCGATGTGATGGTGATCTGCGGGCCGTCCGGTTCCGGCAAGTCGACCCTGATCAAGACCGTCAACGGCCTCGAGCCGTTCCAGCAAGGGAAGGTGACGGTGGACGGCATCTCCGTCGGCGCACCCGGCACCGACCTGCCGGCGCTGCGGGCGCGGATCGGCATGGTGTTCCAGAATTTCGAGCTGTTCCCCCACCTGTCGGTGCGCGACAACCTGACCCTGGGCCAGACCAGGGTGCTGGGCCGCAGCCTGGACGAAGCCACCGCGCGCGGCCTGAAGTACCTGGACCGGGTCGGCCTGCTGGCGCAGCAGGACAAGTATCCCAACCAGCTGTCGGGCGGCCAGCAGCAGCGGGTGGCGATCGCCCGCGCGCTGTCCATGGACCCGATCGCGATGCTGTTCGACGAACCCACCTCCGCGCTGGACCCGGAAATGATCAATGAGGTACTGGACGTGATGGTGGGACTGGCGCAGGATGGCATGACGATGATGGTGGTGACCCACGAAATGGGCTTCGCCAAAAAAGTGGCGAACCGCGTGGTGTTCATGGACCACGGCCGCATCCTGGAGGATTGCGGCAAGGACGAATTCTTTGGCGCGCCCCGTTCCGAACGGGCGCGCGACTTCCTGGCGCGTATCATCCATTAAGCACAAGGGGAGCCCGGCCCCGCGCAGTGCCGTCACAGTACCGTCCGTAATGGTTGGATTTTTTCTGTTCAAGGAGGAATCATGGCTGGATCGAGTAGCGTACGCATTACCCTGTTGTTATCCCTGGCCTGCGCGACGGGCCTGACGCTGGCGCCAGCCGGCGCCGAGGAGGCCGGCGGCACGCTGGCCAAGATCAAGCGCACCGGTACCATCACGCTCGGCGTGCGCGACGGCTCCATCCCGTTCTCCTACCTGGACGACAAGCAGCAGTACCAGGGCTATTCCGTCGACCTGTGCATGAAGGCGGTGGTGGCGGTGCAGAAGCATCTGGGCCTGACCGCGCTCAAGGTGCAGATGAATCCCGTCACCTCGGCCAACCGCATTCCGCTGATGGCCAACGGCACCATCGACCTCGAATGCGGCTCCACCACCAACAACGCCGAGCGCCAGAAGCAGGTGGCGTTCGCGCCCACCATGTTCGTGATCGCCAACCGCCTGCTGGCCAAGAAGTCTTCGCACATCCGCAGCCTGGCCGACATGAAGGGCAAGACCCTGGTGGCCACGGCCGGCACCACCACGCTCAAGCAGATGACGATATTGAACAACGAGCAGCAGCTGGGCATGACCATCGTGGTCGGCAAGGACCATCCCGAATCGTTCCTGATGATGGAGACGGGGCGCGCCGCGGCCGAGGCCAACGACGACATCCTGCTGGCGGGCCAGGTGGCCACCTCGCGCAATCCGGGCGACTACGAGATCACCAAAGAGGCGCTGTCGGTGGAACCGTACGGCATCATGATGCGGCGCGACGACCCGGCCTTCAAGCAGGTGGTCGATGCGGCGTTGACGCGGCTCTACCAGTCCGACGATTTCGTCAAGATCTACAACAAGTGGTTCCTCAGTCCCATCCCGCCCAAGGGCATCAACCTGAACTTCCCCATGCCGCCCCAGCTCAAGGCGGTGATCGCCAAACCGACCGATTCGCCCGACCCGGCCGCCTATGCCGAAGTGCCGGCGGCGCAAAAGGCGGCCAGCCGCAGGAAGTGAGGTGCCATGCACTACCACTGGAACTGGGCCATCTTTGGTGAAATCTCGCCCGACGGCGTCCATACCTATTGGGACACGCTGCTGTCGGGCCTGGGCTGGACCCTGGCCACCTCGCTGTGCGGCTGGCTGATGGCGCTGGCGCTGGGGCTGGCCGTGGGCACGCTGCGCACGCTGCCATCGCCCTGGCTGCGCCGTCTTGGGACCGCCTACGTGGAGGTGTTTCGCAACGTGCCGCTGCTGGTGCAGATGTTCCTGTGGTTCTTCGTGATGCCGGAACTGCTGCCGCAGGCGGCGGGCGACTGGCTCAAGGCCATGCCCAACGCGCCGTTCCTCACGGCCGTGATCTGTTTGGGCTTTTTCACGTCGGCGCGGGTGGCGGTGCAGGTCACGGCCGGCATCGAGGCGCTGGCCGGCGGCCAGCGGCTGGCCGCGCTGGCGCTGGGGCTGCGCCTGCCTCAGGCCTATCGCCACGTGCTGCTGCCGCTGGCGCTGCGCATCGTGCTGCCGCCGCTGACGAGCGAATTCCTCAACATCATCAAGAACAGTTCGGTGGCGCTGACCATCGGCCTGATGGAGCTGACGGCCAGCGCGCGCGCCATCCAGGAATTCTCGTTCCAGGTGTTTGAAGCGTTTTCCGCCGCCACCGCCATCTACGTGCTGGCCAACCTGGTGGTGATCGTCGCCATGCACTGGCTGGAACGCCGGCTGGCGCTGCCCGGCACATTGGGAGGGCACTGACCATGTTCGCCCAGTTCGACTTCGACGTCATCGCCCGTTCCTGGGTCTACCTGTTCCAGGTGGGGATGGCGTTCACGCTGCAGCTGACGGTGCTGGCCATGCTGGGCGGAGTGGCGCTGGGCACGCTGCTGGCGCTGGGCCGCATGTCGGCGTTCCGGCCGCTGTCGCTGGCGGCGGCCGGCTACGTCAACCTGGTGCGGGCCGTGCCGCTGGTACTGGTGATCTTCTGGTTCTACTTCCTGGTGCCGTACGTGGCCGCGTGGGTGATCGGGGCGGCCGAGCCGGTCAAGGTGGGCACCTTCTGGTCGGCGCTGATCACCTTCACCCTGTTCCAGGCGGCCTACTACTGCGAGATCATGCGCGGCGGGATACGGGCCATCCCGCGCGGGCAGGTGCTGGCGGCGCAGGCGCTGGGGCTGGGCTACGGACGCACCATGTGGCATATCGTGCTGCCGCAGGCGTTCCGCAACATGCTGCCGGTGCTGCTGACCCAGACCATCGTGCTGTTCCAGGACGTGTCGCTGGTGTATGTGCTGTCGGTGCCCGATTTCGTCGGCGCCGCCAGCAAGGTGGCCCAGCGCGACGGGCGGCTGGTGGAAATGTACACCTTCGTGGCGGTCGTCTATTTCGTGCTGTGCTGCCTGCTGTCGTGGGCATCGCGCCAGCTGCAGCGGCGGGTGGC
>JAZJZQ010000087.1:0-1424 GCA_040389625.1 Pseudomonadota bacterium
GTGCGATAGCCCAGCCCGCACCGTAGAAATAACTTGTCAATATCCTCAGGTTTTTCCATATAATTGACCTCGCATTCAGCTATGGCAGGCGGATGGACGCCTGGCCGGGATCGCGGGAGTCTGTCAGTGAAGAATCACCACTTCAAGCAGTTTCCACCGGATATGCGGCGTCTGGCCGTGGCCGCTGTTCTGGGCCTGGCGGCGGCTGGCTGCGCCGTCGGCCCCGACTTCAAGTCCCCGGACCCGCCCGCCGGCCTGCGCGACGACAGCTACACCCCCACCGCCTTGCCGTCCCAGACGGCCTCAGCCCCCGTGCCGGGCGGGGCGTCGCAACACATCGCCCTGGGGCAGGACATTCCGGCCCAGTGGTGGTCCGTCTTCCATTCGCCCGAACTGGACCGGCTGGTGCGCAGCGCGCTGGACCACAACCCCACCCTGGCGGCGGCCGTCGCGGCCCTGCGCCAGGCGCAGGAAAGCTACAACGCCGAGCGCGGCAGCCTGGCTTTCCCCGCCGTCAACGCCCAGCTGGGCGCCGCCCGCGAGCACGATGCCGACAAGGGCAAGACCACCAGCGGCGTCTTTACGCTGTACAACGCCTCCGTCAACGTCAGCTATGTGCCGGACGTGTTCGGCGCCACGCGGCGCGCGCTGGAAGGGGCACAGGCGGCCGTCGATTACCAGCGTTTCCAGGTCGAAGCGGCCCAGCTGGCGCTGACGGCCAACGTGGTGACGGCGGCCATCCGCGAGGCGTCGCTGCGGGCCCAGTTGCGGGCGACGATGGACGTGCTGGCGGCGCAACGCCAGCAGCTGGGCGTGATCGACAAGCAGTTGCAGGCCGGCGCCGTGGCCCGCGCCGTGCTGCTGAGCCAACGCAGCCAGGTGGCGCAGACGGCGGCCATCGTGCCGCCGCTGGAAAAGGCGCTAGCGCTGAGCCGTCATGCCTTGTCCGTGCTGGTCGGCCAGCTGCCCAGCACGCCCGAGTTGCCGCAATTCGAACTGGCCGCGCTGACCTTGCCGGAGCAGTTGCCGATGTCGCTGCCGTCCGCGCTGGCGCGCCAGCGGCCCGACATCCGCGCCAGCGAAGCGCTGCTGCACCAGGCCAGCGCCCAGGTGGGCGTGGCCACGGCCAATCTGTACCCGCAATTGACGCTCAACGCCAGCTACGGCGCGGCCGGCGCCAGTCCGCACGAGGTGTTCCAGGCCGGGAACGTGTTCTGGAACCTGGCGGCCGGGCTGACCCAGCCCCTGTTCAACGGTGGCGCCCTGACGGCCAGGCGCCGCGCGGCGGAAGCGGCCTACGACGCGGCGGCGGCCCAGTACCGCGCCACCGTGCTGGCCGCATTCCAGAATGTGGCCGACAGCCTGCGCGCGCTGGAGTCCGACGCCAGCACCTTGCAGGCGCAGGCCGAGGCGGAGTCGCTGGC
>JAZJZQ010000087.1:1524-5343 GCA_040389625.1 Pseudomonadota bacterium
ATCAATCGTGAAGCAGAGGGTGACATGACCAAGCGTATGTTCATCATGGCCGGCGGCATCGTGTTATTGGTCGCGGCGCTCGCACTGGGCAAGTTCCTGCAGATCCGGCAGATGATGGCCAGTTCACCCCGGCCCGGACCGCAGACGGTAACGGCCATCAAGGTACAGGCGCTGGAATGGCAGCCGCAGCTCAGTTCCGTGGGCACGCTGGTGGCCGTGCGCGGGGTCGACGTCAGCAGCGAGATCGCCGGCATGGTGCGCGACGTGCGCTTCCGCTCCGGCGACGAGGTCAAGTCCGGCCAGGTGTTGTTTGCCCTGAACGCCGATGCCGACCTGGCCCAGCTCCATGCCTTGCAGGCGTCCGCCGAACTGGCGGCCACGGTGCTGGCGCGCGACGAGGCCCAGTTCGCGGCCCAGGCCATCAGCCAGGCCCAGCTCGACAACGACAGGGCCGAGCTGAAAAGCCGCCGCGCACTGGCGGCCCAGCAGCAGGCGCTGGTGGACAAGAAGACGATACGGGCGCCGTTCCCGGGCAAGCTGGGCATCACGGCCGTCAACCCCGGGCAGTTCGTCAACCCCGGCGACAAGCTGGTGACGCTGCAGACGGTGGATCCGATCTACGTGGACTTCTACGTGCCGCAAAAGCAGCTGGCCGGCCTGGCCGTGGGCCAGAAACTGAGCCTGGGCAGCGATGCCTGGCCCGGCGCCGCCTTCCCCGCGCGGCTGACGGCCATCAGCCCCAAGGTGGACCCGGTCACCCGCAACGTGCTGGTGGAGGCAACCGTGGCCAACGGCAAGCGCCAGCTGTTGCCGGGCATGTTCGCCAACGTCAGCCTGGAGCAGGGCGAACGGCAGCGCCGCCTGACCTTGCCGCAGACGGCCATCACCTACAATCCGTATGGCTCGACCGTGTTCGTGCTGGCGCCGGGGCAGGGCAAGGACGCGCCCAAGGACGACAAGGGCCAGCCCCTGCTGGTGGCGCAGCAGGTGTTCGTGACCACCGGCGCCACGCGCGGCGACCAGGTGGCGGTGCTGACGGGCCTCAAGGAAGGCCAGACCGTCGTCACCAGCGGCCAGCTGAAACTGAAGAACGGCACCCCGGTCGTGATCGACAACAAGGTACAGCCGGCCAACAGCGCCACGCCCACGCCGCAGGAACACTGAGGGCGCCGCCATGAAATTCACCGACATCTTCATCCGGCGGCCCGTGCTGGCCAGCGTGATCAGCCTGCTGATCGTGGTGCTGGGCTTGCGCTCCCTGTACAGCCTGCCCATCAACCAGTATCCGCGCACCCAGAACGCGGTGGTGACCATCTCCACCACCTATTACGGGGCGGACGCGCAGACCGTGGCCGGCTTCATCACCCAGCCGCTGGAATCGGCCGTGGCGCAGGCCCAGGGCATCGACTACCTGTCTTCGTCCAGCAACAGCGGGGTGTCGGTCATCACGGCCACGCTGCGGCTCAATTACGATGCCAACCGGGCGCTGACGGAGATCACCACCCAGGTCAACTCGGTCAAGAACCAGCTGCCGGCCCAGGCCCAGAGCCCCGTGCTGACGGTGCAGACGGGCCAGACGACGGACGCCATGTACATGGGCTTTTACAGCAACACCCTGCCCACCAATAACGTGACGGACTTCCTGGCGCGGGTGGTCAAGCCCAAGCTCGACGCCATCGAAGGGGTGCAGACGGCCGAACTGCTGGGCGCGCGCCAGTTCGCCCTGCGCGCCTGGCTCGATGCAGATCGCATGGCGGCCCACGGCGTGACGGCGGCCGACGTCAGCGCCGCGCTGGCGTCCAACAACTTCCTGACAGGGCTGGGCACGTCCAAGGGGCAGATGGTGAGCGTGCCGCTGACGGCCGGCACCGACCTGCACACGGTGGAGGAATTCAAGCAGCTGGCCATACGCCAGAGCGGCGGCGCCATCGTGCACCTGGAGGACGTGGCCAATGTTACGTTGGGGTCGGAAAATTATGACTTCAACGTGGCCTTCAGCGGGGTGCGCTCGGTCTTCATCGGCATCAAGGTGGCGCCCGAGGCCAATATCCTGGACGTGGCCCAGCGCGTGCGCGTGGCGTTCCCGCCCATCCGCGAGCAGCTGCCCAACGGGCTGACGGGGGAAATCGTCTACGACTCGACGGAATTCATCAACACCTCCATCCACGAGGTGGTCAAGACGCTGGTGGAGGCGCTCATCATCGTCACCATCGTCATCTACCTGTTCCTGGGCAGCCTGCGGGCCGTGGTGGTGCCGGTGATCGCCATGCCGCTGTCATTGATCGGCACCTTCTTCGTCATGCTGGTGCTGGGCTACTCGATCAACCTGCTCACGCTGCTGGCCATCGTGCTGGCCATCGGCCTGGTGGTGGACGACGCCATCATCGTCGTCGAGAACGTGGACCGCCACATGAAGCAGGGCATGGCGCCGTTCGACGCGGCCCTGGTGGCGGCGCGCGAACTGGGCAGCCCCATCGTGGCCATGACGGTGGTGCTGATCGCCGTCTATGTGCCGATCGGTTTCCAGGGCGGGCTGACGGGCGCGCTGTTCACGGAATTCGCCTTCACGCTGGCCGGCGCCGTGGCCGTGTCGGGCGTGGTGGCGCTGACGCTGTCGCCCATGATGTGTGGCCGCTTCTTCCGGGCCAGCCAGGACGAGGGGCGCTTCGTCAAGGCCATCGACCGCGTGTTCGAGCGGGTGCACGGACGCTACCTGCGCATCCTGCATGGCCTGCTCGATACCTGGGCCGTGCTGATCGTGATGGGCGTGATATTGAGCGTGCTGCTGGCGCTGATGTTCAAGATGTCGCAGTCGGAACTGGCGCCGGAGGAGGACCAGGGCATCGTGCTGTCGCAGGTGGTGGGCGCGCCCACGGCCACCTCGGACCAGATGCAGACCTATGCGGCGCAGATTTTCGCCATCGGCAAATCGATCCCGGAATACGAGCAGATGTTCCAGATCACGGGCGTCCCGACCATCAATTCCGGCTTCGGCGGCGTGCTGTTCAAACCATGGGACCGGCGTACCCGCTCGGCCCACGAGATCCAGCAGGAGTTGCAGCAGAAGTGGAACACGATCGCGGGCGCGCGCGTGGCGGCCTTCCAGTTTCCCGCCCTGCCGGGCAGCTCCGGCCTGCCGGTGCAGTTTGTCGTCACCACCACGGAGCCGTTCGAGAACCTCAATACGGTGGCCGAGCAGATGCTGGAAAAGGTCAGGGCGGCCAACAAGTTCTATTTCGTCGACGTGGACCTGAAGGTCGATTCGCCCCAGGCGACGGTGGTGGTGGACCGCGACCAGCTCTCCACGCTGGGCCTGACCCAGCAGGACTTCGGCAACGCGCTGGGCGCCGCGCTGGGCGGCGGCTACGTCAACTACTTCTCCATCGCGGGCCGCTCCTACAAGGTGATCCCGCAGGTGCGCCAGGTCGACCGGCTCAATCCGGCCAACGTGCTGGACTTCCAGATCAAGACGCCGGGCGGGGGCATGATCCCGGCCAGTACGGTGGCCAGCCTCAAATACAGCGTGGTGCCGGAATCGATCACCCGCTTCCAGCAGCTGAACGCGGTGACCTTTGCCGGGGTGACGGGCGAATCGCAGGGCGAGATCCTGCAGTTCATGCGCGACACGCTGAAGCAGGTGGCGCCGACCGGCTACACGGTCGATTATTCGGGCCAGTCGCGCCAGTACGTGCAGGAGTCGGGCGGCTTCCTGGTGACGATGGGTTTTGCCGTCATCATTGTGTTCCTGACGCTGGCGGCGCAGTTCGAGAGCTTCCGCGATCCGGTCGTGATCCTGGTGTCGGTGCCGCTGGCGCTGTT
>JAZJZQ010000088.1:0-9425 GCA_040389625.1 Pseudomonadota bacterium
ACAAGAAGTCCCCTTCGAAGCGCGGTATGCACCGTTCGCACGATTTCCTGGTTGCCCCACAACTGGGTATCGAGCCTACGACCGGTGAAACCCACCTGCGTCACCACATCAGCCCTAACGGCTTCTATCGTGGTCGTAAAGTCCTGAAAACCAAAAACGACGAGTAATCGACGTTTTTTGTGGGCTAAGATAAGCGGTGCAACGTGGTGTATAACCGGCGTGGCGCCGCTTTTTCTTTTTCATCGGCTGCAATCCTCTTTTGCACACCGTCATTTTGAATCGCGTTGACCCAGCGTCACCGAGGTCCGCATCTTGCCGCGACTAGTCCCAGAAGGATAGGGCGTGGTACTGAATCAAAACAATGACAATCAAAATTTCTATCGACTGCATGGGCGGAGATCATGGCCCGTCGGTTACTATTCCTGCAGCAATTTCCTTCGTCAACAGTGAGCCGGACGCCGAACTGATCCTCGTCGGCCTGGAAGACGTCATCCGTGCCGAGCTGAAGAAGCACCATGCGGACGCGCATCCGCGCCTGTCCGTGCAGCACGCCTCCGAACAGGTCACCATGGACGATCCGCTGGAAGTGGCCTTGCGCCGCAAGAAGGATTCGTCGATGCGCGTGGCGATCGAGCAAGTCAAGGAAGGCCGGGCCCAGGCCTGCGTCTCGGCCGGCAATACCGGCGCCCTGATGGCCGTGTCGCGCTATGTACTCAAGACCATGGCCGGTGTCGACCGTCCCGCCATCTGCAGCATCATGCCGAACCAGAAGAACGGCCCCACCTACATGCTCGACCTGGGCGCCAACGTCGATTGCGAACCGCATCACCTGCACCAGTTCGCCATCATGGGTTCGGTGCTGGTGGCCGCCATGGAGCACATCGCCCGCCCCACCATCGGCCTGCTCAACGTGGGCACGGAAGACATCAAGGGCAATGAAGTGGTCAAGGCCACCAGCAAGCTGCTGCAGGCCGACCACGAGCGCGGCGCGCTCAACTTCTACGGCAACGTGGAAGGCAATGACATCTTCAAGGGCACCACCGACATCGTCGTGTGCGACGGCTTCGTGGGCAACGTGACGCTGAAGGCGATCGAAGGCGTGGCCCGGCTGTTCGCCGACACCCTGCGCGCCGAATTCAAGCGCAACTGGCTCAGCATGCTGGGTGCGCTGCTGGGCATGGGCGCCCTGAAAGCGGTGCGCAACCGCGTCAATCCATCGCGCTACAACGGCGCCAGCCTGCTCGGTTTGCGCGGCCTGGTGTTCAAGAGCCATGGCAGCGCCGATGCTTTTTCCTTTGAGTGGGCGATCCGACGCGCGTATGATGCTGCAAAAAATGACGTGCTGGCCCATCTGGCGACCATGATCGCTGAATTGATGCCGCGCGAAACGACAGCACAGGAAGTACCTGGCTCAACTATTTAGTGGACGGTATAGCGGTATGACTTTGTATAGCAAAATTATCGGCACCGGCAGCTATCTGCCACCCAAGCGGGTCACCAACCAGGACCTGACGGAGCAGCTGGCCGCCAAGGGCATCGAAACGTCGGACGAGTGGATCTTCACCCGCAGCGGCATTTCGGCCCGCCATTACGCGGAACCGGAGCAGAAGTCCTCGGACCTGGCCGTGCATGCCGCGCAAAACGCGCTGCAGATGGCCGGCATGCAGCCGGACGATATCGACCTCATCATCGTTGCCAGCTCGACCCCGGACTTCTTCGGCAGCTTCCCCAGCACGGCCTGCATCGTGCAGCGCAAGCTGGGCATCACCAACAACGGCGCGGCCGTGGACGTGCAGGCCGTGTGCAGCGGCTTCGTGTACGCCGTCTCCGTGGCCGACAGCTTCATCAAGTCGGGCGCCCACAAGAACGTGCTGGTGATCGGCGCCGAAGTGTTTTCCCGCATCCTCAATTTCGACGACCGCGGCACCTGCGTGCTGTTCGGCGACGGCGCCGGCGCCATCGTGCTGACGGCCTCGGAAACGCCGGGCATCCTGGCCACCAAGCTGCATGCGGACGGCCGCCACGCGGACGTGCTCAGCGTGCCGGGCAACGTGGACGGCGGCGCCATCGCCGGCAGCGGCTTCCTGTACATGGATGGCCCGGCCGTGTTCAAGCTGGCCGTGTCGGTCCTGGAAAAGGTGGCGCACGAGGCGCTGGACAAGGCGGGCATGACGTCCGACCAGCTGGACTGGCTGATTCCGCACCAGGCCAACATCCGCATCATGAACAGCACGGCCAAGAAGCTGGGCCTGCCGCCGGAAAAGATGGTGGTGACGGTGGACCAGCACGGCAACACGTCGGCCGCCTCGATCCCGCTGGCGCTCGACATCGCCGTGCGCGACGGCCGCGTCAAGCCGGGCCAGAACGTGATGATGGAAGGCGTGGGCGGTGGGTTCACGTGGGGTGCTGTCCTGGCGAGGATGGATATCGACCTTACCTGCTCGCCAGGACTGGCGCGCATGTAATTTTTTGGTCGCAATTTAGAATTAGAATTCTAAGGGCGCAAGCGGCCGCGACGGCGGGCCGCAGCCCGGTGTAAGGTTTCGGGGTTTCGCCCCACTTAACAAACGGATAACGTATGACTCAATTTGCATTTGTATTCCCAGGCCAGGGTTCGCAAGCGATTGCGATGCTGGACGGTTTTGCCGGCAACCCGGTCGTGGCACAGACGGTGGCCGAAGCGTCCGATGCGCTGCAATTCGACCTGGGCAAGCTGATTGCCGAAGGCCCGAAGGAAGAGCTGGACCTGACCACCAACACCCAGCCCGTGATGCTGACGGCCGCCGTGGCCGTGTACCGCGCCTGGCTGGCGGCCGGCGGCCCCGTGCCGACCGTGGTGGCCGGCCACAGCCTCGGTGAATACTCGGCCCTGGTAGCGGCCGGCGTGATCGCCTTCAAGGATGCCGTGCCGCTGGTGCGTTTCCGCGCCCAGGCCATGCAGGAAGCCGTGCCCGTGGGGCAGGGCACCATGGCCGTCGTGCTGGGCCTGTCCGATGACGACGTGCGCGCCGCCTGCGCGGAAGCGGCCGCGGCCGATCCCGCTTCGGTGGTCGAGCCCGTCAATTTCAACGCGCCGGCACAAGTGGTGATCGCCGGCCACACGGCCGCCGTCGAGCGCGCCTGCGAACTGGCCAAGGCCAAGGGCGCCAAGCGCGCCATGAAGTTGCCCGTGTCGGCGCCGTTCCACTCCTCGCTGCTCAAGCCGGCGTCGGACCGTCTGCGCGAATACATGGCCGGCCTGGCGTTCGCCGCGCCCCAGATCCCGCTGATCAACAACGTGGACGTGGCCATCGTCAACGACCCGGCCGCCATCAAGGATGCCCTGGTGCGCCAGGCGGCCAGCCCCGTACGCTGGGTGGAAACCATGCAGCAGGTGGCCAACGACGGCATCACCCAGGTGATCGAATGCGGTCCCGGCAAGGTACTGATGGGCCTGACCAAGCGCATCGACGCGCGCCTGGTGGGCGACGCCATCGTGGATCAGGCTTCGCTGGAACGGGTATTCACCCTGCTCAAGTAAGCACGGGCCCGCTAGGGCAGTATCGTTATTTACGTAAGGACAGACATGAATTTAGCAAATCAAATCGCCCTGGTCACGGGCGCCTCGCGCGGCATCGGCAAGGCCATTGCCCAGGAACTGGCGCGTCAGGGTGCGCGCGTGATCGGCACGGCCACCACGGAAGCTGGCGCCCAGGCCATCAGCGCCTACCTGGCCGAGATCGGTGCGGAAGCAGGGCAGGGTATGGTGCTGAACGTGACGGACGCTGAACGCTGCGCCGCCGTCATCGACGAGATCGGCAAGACCTGGGGCGCCGTCGGCATCCTGGTCAACAACGCCGGCATCACGCAAGACCAGCTGGCCATGCGCATGAAGGACGAGGAGTGGGACAGCGTGATCGCCACCAACCTGTCGGCCGTGGGCCGCCTGTCGCGCGCCGTATTGCGCGGCATGATGAAAGCCAAGACCGGGCGTATCATCAACATCACGTCGGTGGTGGCCTCGTCGGGCAATCCGGGCCAGATGAACTACGCGGCGGCCAAGGCCGGCGTGGAAGGCATGGGCCGCGCCTTGGCGCGTGAAATCGGCAGCCGCAACATCACCGTCAACAGCGTGGCGCCCGGCTTTATCGACACGGACATGACCAAGTCGCTGGGCGAAGAGCAGCACGCCGCCCTGCTGACCCAGATCCCGCTGGCGCGCCTGGGCAAGCCGGAAGACATCGCTGCCGCCGTGGCCTTCCTGGCCTCGCCGCAGGCAGCCTACATTACCGGTACCACCCTGCACGTGAACGGTGGTATGTACATGAATTGAGGCGGACTGGTGGCTAAAAGGCCGCCCGTTCAAATCATTTAGCAGTGATTTCGGTAGAAATAGCAGCAGACACCGAAATTAGTTTTTCAGTGCGCAAACCTGATAAAATGCGCGCTTTCCGTAACAAACAAAATGGAGCCATAACATGTCGGATATCGAACAACGCGTTAAGAAAATCGTCGCTGAGCAACTGGGCGTCGCCGAAGCAGACATCAAGATCGAATCCTCGTTCGTCGACGACCTCGGCGC
The DNA here is from genome assembly GCA_040389625.1 of Pseudomonadota bacterium. Taxonomy (GTDB): domain Bacteria; phylum Pseudomonadota; class Gammaproteobacteria; order Burkholderiales; family Burkholderiaceae_D; genus Rugamonas. The sequence continues at coordinate 4,562 of JAZJZQ010000088.1, forward strand.
GGACTCCCTGGACACCGTGGAACTGGTGATGGCCCTGGAAGATGAGTTCGAAATGGAAATCCCTGACGAGCAAGCCGAGAAGATCACCACCGTGCAGCAAGCGATCGACTACGCTACTGCCCACGTCAAGGCCTAAGCCTGTCCGATCGACTCCAGGAGAATCGCTTGAGCCGTTCTAAAAACCGTCGTGTTGTGATCACCGGCCTTGGCTGCGTGACGCCCGTCGGCAATAACATTGCCGAAGCGTGGAGCGCAATCACCGAGGGGAAATCGGGTATTGCCAACATCACCAAGTTTGATGCGCAACCCTTTACCACCCAATTTGCCGGCGAAGTCAAAGGCTTCAACATCGAGGATTACATCCCCGCCAAAGAAGCGCGCCATATGGATACCTTCATCCATTACGGCATGGCCGCCGGCATCCAGGCGGTGCAGGACTCCGGTCTGGTCGTCACCGAGGAAAACGCCGATCGCATCGGCGTGATCATCGGTTCCGGCATCGGCGGCTTGCCGCTGATCGAAGAAACCAAGCAAGATTACGACAAGCGTGGTCCACGCCGTATCTCGCCGTTCTTCGTGCCTGCCTCGATCATTAACATGATCTCGGGCAACCTGTCGATCAAGTACGGCATGCGTGGTCCTAACCTGTCGATCGTGACGGCCTGCACCACCGGCCTGCACAGCATCGGCGCGGCCGGCCGCCTGATCGAGTACGGCGATGCCGACGTCATGATCGCCGGCGGTGCCGAATCGACCGTGTCGCCGCTGGGGCTGGGCGGTTTCGCCTCGGCCCGTGCCCTGTCCACCCGTAATGACGATCCGGCGACCGCTTCGCGGCCGTGGGACCGCGACCGCGACGGCTTCGTGCTGGGCGAGGGCGCAGGCGTCATGGTGCTGGAAGAGTACGAGCACGCCAAGGCGCGCGGCGCCAAGATCTACGCTGAACTGCTGGGCTTTGGGATGAGCGCCGATGCTTATCACATGACCTCGCCATTGGAAGATGGCAGCGGCGGCAGCAAGTCCGTGATCAACGCCCTGCGTAACGCGGGCGTCAATCCGGACCAGGTGCATTACCTGAACGCGCACGGCACGTCCACCCCGCAGGGCGACGTGGCGGAAGTGCAGGGCATCAAGCGCACCTTCGGCGCGCACGCCAAGAACATGGTGATCAATTCGACCAAGTCGATGACCGGTCACCTGCTGGGCGGCGCCGGCGGCCTGGAAGCGGTGTTTACGGTACTGGCGGTGCACCATCAGGTGTCGCCACCGACCATCAACATCTTCAACCAGGACCCCGCTTGCGACCTGGACTTCTGTGCCAATACGGCCCGTCCGATGAAGATCGAGTATGCAGTGAAGAACTCGTTCGGCTTCGGCGGCACCAACGGCAGTCTCGTGTTCGGAAAAGTGTGAACCTTTTAGCGCCCGCCCTGTCCAACCAGGGTGAGCGCTAATTCGGCGCCGGCATTCGCCGGCGCCTGAATTGCCCGGCTCGTCCGGCGCGTCTCCTTGTTTTCCCTTCAATTTGTAGCGTTAAGCAATATTGCGATGTGCTTGCCATGTCGATTGCCGTGTCGGCCCTTGTGCGCCCTTCGTTGCCGCTGTGCCTGCTGCGCGTGACGGTCTGCGCCGGCGTGATGGTGTCCGCCCTGGTGTGTCCCGGGTGGGGCTGGGCTGTGCTCTGCGTGGCGGCCGGCGTGGCCGGCTTGCCTTGGCGCGGCGGCAAGCCTAAGCCACGCAGGATTGATATATCCCCGGTTGGCCAGATTCGGCTGACGGTATACCAACACACAGGGGAGGGGATGGCCACATCCGCGTTCGCCCCGCCGCCGGCTGCCGTGCCGGCCCGGGAGGCGGAGGCGCCGCTGGTCCTGCTGGCCGGTTCGACCTTGTGGCCGGACTTGCTGCTGTTGCGCCTGGGCAGTGTGGACGGGCCGGTGCGGGAACTGCTGGTGGTGCCGGGCTGCGTGGCGGGACCGGCTTTTCGCCCCCTGGCGCTGGCTTGCCGCGCCGTGGCCGCCCGCGCCAGTGGCATAGCGGACGGGACGTGAAAAAAAATGACGCAATCCGTGAACTTCTTGCAGCCGGCAAACTCTATTGCTATATGCGCCCACGCTGCAGGCCACCGAGGACGACGGGAGTGACAACAGAACGTGAGTGCGATCAGCTGCTGGTCGAACGGGTCCAGGCTGGCGATAAACAGGCATTCGATTTGCTGGTGGCAAAGTATCAGCGCCGGCTGATGCGTTTGCTGTCGCGCATCGTGCATGATCCGGCGGAAGCGGAGGATGTGGTGCAGGAAACGTTTATCAAGGCATACCGCGCGTTGCGCCATTTCCGGGGCGACGCCGCCTTTTACACGTGGCTGTACCGGATTGGCATCAACACGGCCAAGAATTTCCTCGCCCTGCAGGCGCGGCGCACGCCCACCTCCACGGAGGCCGATGCGGAGCGGGCCGAGGCGTTCGATGACGGCGACCATTTGCGCGACATCAATACGCCCGAGTCCGTGCTGGCCAGCAAGCAGATCGCCCAGACCGTCAACGCGGCCATGGATGCGCTGCCGGTGGATTTGCGCACGGCCGTGGCCCTGCGCGAGATCGAAGGACTGAGCTATGAGGAGATTTCCGAGATCATGGCTTGCCCCATCGGCACCGTGCGCAGCCGCATCTTCCGCGCGCGCGAAGTGATTGCGGAAAAGTTGCGGCCCTTGCTCGATATGCCGGTTGACAAGCGCTGGTAGGACGGCAATGATTGCGGGACACGGAAGGTACTGCAAGTTACAGTCCCTGCCGATTTCGCCCCACGGCAGGTTGGTGTAGACATGGCAGGAAACGGAATGGATACCTCCAAGAGATTGCACGAAAACATCTCGGCCCTGGCCGACGGGGAGTTGCCTGACAGCGAGCGGGAACTGGCCCTGGCCGCGCTGGCCAGCGACGACGGCCGCGCCGCCTGGCGCGCCTATCACGTGATCGGCGACGCCCTGCGGGCCGGCGCCGACGGCGCGCTCAGCGACGGCTTTGCCGACCGGCTGGCGCAGCGCCTGGCGGCCGAGCCGCCCCTGGCCGTGCCCCCGGCTGGCGCGCCGGCTGCGGCTTCCGAGGGCGATGGCGATGCCCCGGCCGTGCTCGCTTCCGCCTCCTGAGCCGGCCCGGCGCCGCCATCCCTTGAAAAAGTAGCGATTAGTAACATCTTGCCGATACGGCAGCACCGGTTTTCGCTTACCATCATTCATGCTGCCGCAAAGTATGCTGCTGCGGCGGCGATGTTTTTCCGAACTCTACAAAGATCGCTACTTTCCATGAAAAATCACATCTCCACTGGTAGTAAGACTCTTTCCGCGCTGCTCGTCAGCGCAGGCGTATTGTTTGCTCCCGCCACGCTGGGCCTGGCGCCGGCCGCCCACGCGGCCGCCACGACGGCCGTGGCCGGCTTGCCCGACTTTACGGAGCTGGTCGACAAGGCCGGGCCGGCCGTGGTCAACATCCGCACCACGGAACGGCTCAAGCTGGGGCAAGGCGGGCAGGGCATGCCGGGCGACGAGGAGATGCAGGAATTCCTGCGCCGCTTCTTCGGCGGCGCCATTCCCACCCCCAGCCCCGGCGGCAAGACGCCGCGCGGCCGGCGCCAAGCGCCCGAGGAGCAGGTGCAGCGCGGCATCGGTTCCGGCTTCATCATTTCCGCCGACGGCTATGTGATGACCAACGCCCATGTGGTGGACGGTGCCGACGAGGTGTACGTGACGCTGACGGACAAGCGCGAATTCAAGGCCAAGGTGCTGGGCGCGGATGCCCGCACCGACGTGGCCCTGCTCAAGATCGACGGTACGCGTTTGCCCACGCTGACCATGGGCGACTCGAACAAGATACGCGTCGGCGAATGGGTGATCGCCATCGGTTCGCCGTTCAACCTGGAAAACACGGTCACGGCGGGCATCATTTCCGCCAAGTCGCGCGATACGGGTGACTACCTGGCCCTGATCCAGAGCGACGTGGCCGTCAATCCCGGCAACTCGGGCGGGCCGCTGATCAACATGCGGGGCGAGGTGATCGGCATCAATTCCCAGATCGCCACCTTGTCGGGCGGCTACAACGGCATCTCGTTCGCCGTGCCCATCGACGAAGCCATGCGCGTGGCCGACCAGCTGAAAAAATCGGGCAAGGTGACGCGCGGGCGCATCGGCGTCCAGATCGGCGAGCTGAGCAAGGACGTTGCCGAATCGCTGGGGCTGAAGTCGCCCCAGGGCGCGGAGGTGTCGCTGGTGGAGCCGGGCGGCCCGGCCGACAAGGCCGGCATCCGCGCCGGCGACATCATCCTCAAGTACAACGGCATCGTCATCAACCGCTCGTCCGACCTGCCGCGCCTGGTGGGCGGCACGGCGCTGGGCAGCCAGGCCACCATCACGCTGTGGCGCAAGGGCGCCCAGCAGGACGTGCAGGTCACCATCGCCGAGCTCGAGCCGGACAAGACGGCCAAGGCCAAGGCCAAGGGCGAGAGCGCCAAGCCCAAGACGGAAGCGGCCAATGCGCTCGGCTTCAAGGTCAGCGACCTGACGCCGGCGCAAAAACGCGAGCTGGACGTGGAGGGCGGGGTGGTGGTGGACGCGACGGAAGGCGTGGCGGCCCGGGCCGGCCTGCGCCAGGGCGATGTGATCTTGCAGCTGAACAATATCGACATCCACGACGCCAAGCAGTTCAACGCGGCTGTCGCCAAGCTGGACCCGAAGAAGGCCTCGGTGGTGCTGGTGCGGCGCGGCGACGTGACCCAGTTCGTGTCGCTGCGGCCGGCTGCCAAGTAAGCGCGCCGCGCCGGCACTACCCGGCACCGCGGGCCGTCCTGTATCATGGGGCGGCCCGTTTTC
>JAZJZQ010000089.1:0-3218 GCA_040389625.1 Pseudomonadota bacterium
CGGCGGCGGGGCGCTTGCCTTCACGCTTGCAGCCGCATCTGTTAAAGTCTCGCCATGAGTAAATTATCCCTAGACCGCATCCTGCAATCGCAGGGTTTCGGTACCCGCAAGTACTGCCGCGCCCTGATCGAGGACGGCGAAGTGAGCATCGCCGGCCAGGTGCAGGACAATTACCGCACCACGGTGGAAACGGACGGCCTGGTGCTGACCGTGTTCGACGAGGAATGGGTGTACCGCCAACACCTGTACCTGGCCCTCAACAAGCCGGCCAATTTCGAATGTTCGCGCAAGCCCAGCCACCATCCCGGCGTGCTGACCTTGCTGCCCGAGCAATTCACGTGGCGCGAAGTGCAGCCCGTGGGCCGGCTCGACCATGACACCACGGGCATGTTGCTGATGTCGGACGACGGCCCTTTCATCCACGCTCAATCCTCGCCCAAGCGTCACGTGCCCAAGGTCTACCAGGCCACCACCGAGGATCCGGTCACGCCGGCCCTGGTGGCCCAGCTACTGGCCGGCGTCCAGCTGCACGATGAACCGGCGCCGCTGGCGGCCCTTGTGTGCGAGCAGCGCGGCGAGCATCAGCTGGAAATCGTGCTGGAGCAGGGCAAGTACCACCAGGTCAAGCGCATGCTGGCCGCCGCCGGCAACCATTGCAAGGCGCTGCACCGTTCGGCCATCGGCACCCTGCAACTGGAATCGCTCGGCATCGCCGAGGGCGAATGGTGCTACCTGACGCCTGAACAGCTGGCCTTGCTGGCGCCCGTCTAAGCGAGCCGCGCGCCGCCCGTGCCGCCGCGCCGCGGCATGGGCCCATCCTTTTTTCCATTGATTTGCCATGAAACTTGCCACGATTAAAGACGGCACCCGCGACGGCCAGCTGGCCGTCGTCGCGCGCGACCTGAAAACGGCGCAGCTGGCCGACGGCATCGCGCCCACCCTGCAACGGGCGCTGGACGACTGGGCCTTCATCGCGCCCCAGCTGGAGCAGCTGTACCAGGAACTGAGCCACGGGCGCGGCCGCCGCAGCTTCGAGTTCGACCCGGCCAACTGCATGGCGCCGCTGCCGCGCGCCTACCAGTGGGCCGACGGGTCGGCCTACGTCAACCATGTGGAGCTGGTGCGCAAGGCGCGCGGCGCCGAGCTGCCGGCGTCGTTCTGGGAAGAGCCGCTCATGTACCAGGGCGGCAGCGATGCCTTGCTCGGCCCGCGCGACGACATCGCCCTGTTCCATGAAGAGTGGGGCATCGATTTCGAGGCGGAAGTGGCCGTGATCACGGACGATATCGCCATGGGCGCCACGCCCGACCAGGCTTACCAGCAGATCCGATTGCTGATGCTGGTCAACGACGTGTCGCTGCGCAACCTGATACCGGACGAACTGGCCAAGGGCTTCGGTTTCCTGCAAAGCAAGCCGGCCACCAGCTGCTCGCCGGTGGCCGTCACGCCCGACGAGCTGGGCGACGCCTGGAAGGGCGGCAAGGTGCACCTGCCGCTGCGCTCGACGTGGAACGGCACGCTGGTGGGCCAGCCCCATGCCGGGGTCGACATGATCTTCAACTTTCCCCAGTTGCTGGCCCACCTGGCCAAGTCGCGCCACATCCGGGCCGGCAGCATCGTCGGCTCCGGCACCGTGTCGAACAAGGACAGCAAGCGCGGTTATTCCTGCATCGCCGAACAACGTTGCCTGGAAACCATCGCCGGCGGCGCGCCCGTCACGCCCTACATGGCGTTCGGCGACACGATACGGATCGAGATGCTGGGCAGCGACGGCAAGTCCGTGTTCGGCGCCATCGACCAGACCGTGACCCGGGCCGCGGCGTCCGGGACGGGGAAATAAGCCCCCTTTGCCAGCCTGTTCCGCGAATAGCCCTGCGGCAATATCGTCCATAATGGCTAGCGTATCCACAGGAGCAGGCGATGGCTGAAGACAGCGACGCAGAAAAGACAGAACCGGCGTCAGCGAAGCGCCTCGAGCAGGCGCGTGAAGAAGGCGACGTTCCCCGATCGCGGGAAGTGGCGACGTTTACCGTCCTGATGGTGGCCGGCGCCGGCCTGTGGCTGACCGGTTCCTCGCTGGTGCGCCAGCTGCGCTCGGTCATGGTGTCGGGCCTGGCGCTGGACCAGGAACAGATCTTCCATGCCGACGTGCTGCTCACGCGCATCGGCATGGACATCGGCCGCGTGCTGCTGGCCTGCATGCCGCTGGGCCTGGCCGTGATGGCCGTGGCCCTGGCCTCGCCGTTGCTGGTGGGCGGCTGGCTGTTCAGCGGCAAGGCCGTGGCCCCCAATTTCGGCAAGCTCAATCCGGCCAAGGGCCTGGCCAACCTGGTGTCGGCCAACGCGCTGGTGGAATTGCTGAAAGCCATCGCCAAGACGCTGGTGGTGGGCCTGGTGGCCTGGCTGGTCGTGATGAAGCAGAAGGATGCCGTGCTGGGCCTGGTGGTGGAGCCGCTCAAGCTGGGCAGCGTGCACCTGCTCGACATGATCGCCATGAGCTTTTTGTTCATCGTGGGCGCCCTGGGCCTGATCGCCGCCATCGACGGTCCCTACCAGATGTGGCACTACGCCAACAAACTCAAGATGACGCGCCAGGAAATGATCCAGGAATCCAAGGAGTCCGACGGTAATCCCCAGATCAAGGCCAAGATCCGCCAGATGCAGCGCGAGATGGCCAAGCGCCGCATGATGGCCGACGTGCCGACGGCCGACGTGGTGGTCACCAACCCGACCCACTACGCCGTGGCGCTCAAGTACGCCGACGGTGCGCGCGGTGCGCCGCGCGTGGTGGCCAAGGGCACGGACGAAGTGGCGGCCAAGATCCGCGAGATCGCCAGGGAAAACAAGGTCGCCATCCTGGAAGCGCCGTCGCTGGCGCGCGCGCTGCACAAGCATACGGAAATCGGCGACGAGATCCCCGAAGCGCTGTACGCGGCCGTGGCCGAAGTGCTGGCCTATGTGTTCCAGCTGCGCGTGTTCAGCAAGCAGGGCGGCCACCGCCCCGACACCCCGACCAAACTGGACGTGCCGCCCGAGCTCGATCCGCTCAACCCGGCCTTCGTCAGCCGGCACGGCAAGCCCAACGATACGAATAACGGAGCACCTGCATGAACGCCTTGAACAACGTCAAACTGCCGGCCTGGATGCAGGGCCTGTCCAAGAGCGCCAACAAGAGCCTGGCCGCGCCCATCCTGATCATCATGCTGCTGGCGATGATG
>JAZJZQ010000090.1:0-2608 GCA_040389625.1 Pseudomonadota bacterium
TTGGCCATCTCCACCTCCAGCTGCATGCGCGCCAGCGGCGTGCGCAGGTCGTGCGAGATGCCGGCCAGGATCACGGCGCGGTCCGATTCGACCTGCTGCAGTTCGTCCACCATCTGGTTGAAGCTGCGGTTGGCCTCGCGGATTTCCTTCGGCCCCCGTTCCGGCAGCGGGGCCGGGCGCTTGCCCTGGGCAAAAGCGCGGGTGGCCGCCGTCAGGCGCGCCAGCGGCCGGTTGATGAGGCTGGAGATCAGGGCCGCGCCCAGGATGGAGAGCATGGACACCACGCTGGCCCAGCCCAGCCACTGGATGCCCGTCAGGCCGCGGATGCGGTTACGCTCGAGCATGAGCCAGTACTGGTCGTCGTCGATCTTGAAGCTGACCCAGAAGCCGGCCACGCCGTTCACCTCGGACGAGAAGCGGGTGTCGGCGCCCAGCTTGGCCCGCACCAGCGCGGCGATGTCGGGCATGAGCGCATTGTCGGGCGGCGGCGCCACCTTGTCGTCGTCTTCCAGCGGGAACACGCGGATGCCCTCGTTCGACACCAGGTCGAACAGCAGCTCGCGCCGCAGTTCGGGCGCCGAGTGGGTCAGGGCGGCGTGGGTGATGGTGACCACCGAGATCACCTGGGCCGAGATCTGCTGCACCTGCGGCTCGTGCTGGACGATGCTGATCATGCCGACCCAGGCCGTCATGCTCATCGTCGTCAACGCGCCCAGCAGCACGAAGGTGCGCCAGAACAGGCCGCTTTTGAGCCAGCTGAAATTGAACAGATATCGGAGCGGCGGGAGCGGTGCGGAAAGCTTCATGCGCGGCTGCCCCAGTTAGCGGGGCTGCCCCTCCGGGATGAACACATAGCCCAGGCCCCACACGGTCTGGATGTACAGCGGGCTAGACGGATCGGGTTCGATCAGCTTGCGCAGGCGCGAGATCTGCACGTCCAGGCTGCGGTCGAACACTTCGTATTCGCGCCCGCGCGCCAGTTCCATCAGCTTTTCGCGCGACAGCGGCTGGCGCGCGTGGCGCGCGAACACCTTGAGCACGGAGAATTCGCCGGTCGTCAGCGGCACCGTCTCGCCATTCTTCTTGAGCGTGCGGGTGCCCAGGTCGAGCACGAACTGGCCGAACTCGAAGGTCTGCGGGGTTTCCGACGGCGCGCCCGGAATCTCGTCCGGGCCCTTGCGGCGCAGTACGGCGCCGATGCGGGCCACCAGCTCGCGCGGGTTGAACGGCTTGGGCAGGTAGTCGTCGGCGCCCATTTCCAGGCCCACGATGCGGTCCACGTCCTCGCCCTTGGCCGTCAGCATGATGATCGGGGTCTGGTCGCCGGCGCCGCGCAGGCGGCGGCAGATCGACAGCCCGTCCTCGCCCGGCAGCATCAGGTCCAGCACCAGCAAGTCGTAGCGCTCGCGCAGCCACAGCTTGTTCATGGCCGTCGCGTTTTCGGCCGTGAAGACATTGAAGCCCTGTTCCGTCAGGTAGCGGCGCAGCAGGTCGCGCAGGCGGACGTCGTCGTCCACTACCATAATCTTGGCCTGATGGCCATGTTGATTGGCCGGGGTGTTGCTCGATTCTGTTGCGTTCGTAGTCATGATCCTGCCAGATTTGTCATATTTATGTTGCTATGGTAACGTCATATTTGACGGACGAAAATGTTTGCAGCAGGGCATTACAAACTGTTACAAACTTTACCCATTTGGTCTTACCGCGTCTGATAAAGCATCATACACTGCGGTCATGGATGCGTACCATGTGTCCGCCAGGGCCAGTATCAGGGATGAGGAACAGTATGACCATCGATCACAAAACACTCCACGCGGCAGCAAGCGCAAGTTTTTGCGTTCGATCCTCCGTGAGCACGCTGGCCATGTGTTGCGGCCTGCTGGGCGCCTCGGCCGCCATGGCCGGTCCCGGCGAAGGGGGCCACCATGACGAGGCCCGTGCCGTCCAGCCCATGCGCGAGAGCTTGCGCGCCGAGCGCTACCAGCAGCGCCAGGCCGAACAGCGCCAGGCCGAACCGCGCCAGGCCGACCAACGCCAGGCCGATCCCCGCCAGTTCGATCCCCGTTCGTTCGACGCGCGCGCCGAGGAGCAGCGCCGCGCCATGCAGGAGAGCGGCCACAACGCGGAGCGCCGCGCCGGCCGCCTGACGCCCGACGAACGGCGCGACCTGCGGCGCCAGATCAACGAAGTGGGGCAGGACATCTATGCCCATCCGCCACGCCGATGATTGATCTGGCCCAAAGATGGTGACGGTTGTCATCTTGCGTTTCGCAAATTTCTCGAAAACTTCTTGACCCGGGTGTAATATTAATTTATTAAACGCAATGGCGTTCGCGCCCTTGCGTCTGTCCCCAATTGCACTGCGCCGTGGTGCGCCCGCCCGTCGCGGGCCGTCTGGCAGGAGGAATACCGTGGTTCCAGAAGTTTCCCAGGCGGTGACGCCAGCGGCCGCGCCGGCCGTTGCGCTGCTCGTCGGTTTGGTGCAGCGTGCCGACGGCGTGTACGCCGACCTGGCCGTGCCGGCCCCGCTGCGGGTGGCGGCCGTCAACCAGTTGTTCCTGTCGCACTGCTATTTCGTCGGGCTCGACTACGCGGCCCTGATGAAGGC
>JAZJZQ010000091.1:0-3772 GCA_040389625.1 Pseudomonadota bacterium
TGCGGATGCGGATGCGCACTTGCCGCCGCCAGGCAAGCCGGTTAGCATCGACGGATCAGTTCACTCTCCGTCGATAGCATCGACTTCCTGGATATGCGCGACCCCGGCCAGCCCTCGCTCGAACAATTGCGCGTCTTTATCGCCGTCATCGACCATGGCGGCTTCGCCCATGCGGCGCGGGCCCTGCACCGCACCCAGTCGGTGATCAGCTACACCATCGCCAACCTGGAGGAGCAGCTCAACGTGGTGCTGCTCGACCGCGGCAAGCGCAAGCCCGTGCTGACGGAGGCGGGCAAGGCCTTGCTGGCCGACGCCCGCGCCGTCTCGCTCAAGGTCGACAGCATGCGCTCGCGCGCCAAGGCGCTGTCGTCGGGACTGGAAGCGGAAGTGTCGCTGGCGGTGGAAGTGGTGTTCCCCACCTGCACCCTGGTGCAGATCCTGCACGCCTTCCAGCGCGAATTTCCGGCCGTGGCCCTGCGACTGCGCATCGAGGCGCTGGGCGCCATCGCGGAACTGGTGCTGAACGGCGAATGCCACGTGGGCATCAGCGGCTGGATGCCCAACCTGCCCGACAGCATTGAGCGCCAGCACCTGGGCCACGTGACGATGGTGCCGGTGGCGTCGCCCCTGCATCCGCTGGGGCAGCTCAAGGGCAAGGTGTCGAGCGCCGAGTTGCGCGAACATACTCAGCTGGTGGTGACGGACCGCAGCCAGTTGACCAAGGGCCAGGATTTCGGCGTGGTGGCCCTGCGCGACTGGCGCCTGGGCGACTTGGGCGCCAAGCACGCGCTGCTGCGCAGCGGCATAGGCTGGGGCAATATGCCGGAACACTTGATCGGGGACGACTTGGCGGCGGGCCGGCTGGTGCGGCTCGACGCGGCCGAAGGCAGCGCCCACCAGTTCCCCCTGTTCCTGATCCACCGTGGCGACCGCGAACCGGGGCCGGCCGGCAAATGGCTGATGCGCCAATTCCTGGCGGCCCAGCCGCCGGGCGCGCCCATCACGGAAAGCGACTGGCGGCCAGGTCCGGCACCGGCCTGACGCACGCCGCCGCGCGGCCCTGACGCGCCGCTGCACGTCGGCGAGCCCGGGAGCGGGCCGGCGCTACCGCGCGCCACTGCGGCGCCACGCAAGACGCGCCGCCCTTTTCCTGCCCGGCCTGGCCGCTAACGCAGGCCGGCCGCCCGCATCCGCGCCCGCAGGCGCCGGATCTCGTCGGACAGATCGACCACCAGCGCGGCCACGTCGTCGTTGGCGTCGAAATCGCACTCGACCTGGCGCAGCCGGCGCGCCCGCACCAGGTCCACGCTGGTAAAGCGCCAGGCCGTGCTTTCCTCGGGCGCGCTGTCGAGCAGGATGCCGGTGCGCACCCGCTGCACCACCCAGTCCGGGTCCACGGCGCAGGCCCGCGCCAGTTCATCCAGGGTCAGCGCCACGTCGTCCAGCAGCACGCCGCTGAGGTTGTTGTTCTCCCCCATCGCCTATCCTCCACGCGGATTGAAAGCCAGCTCGCGCGCCATCGCCTGGTACAGCTCGCGCGCCTTGGCGCTGGTGGCCGGCGGCAGCACCACCTCCAGCAGCAGATACAGGTCGCCGGCCGGATTGCCGGGGATGCCGCGCCCGCGCAGGCGCAACTTGCGCCCACCCTGCGAGCCGGGCGGCACCGTCACCGTCACCTTGCCCGACGGCGTGGGCAGGTTGATTTCCGCCCCCAGCGCCGCCTCCCACGGCGCCACGGGCACCGTCTCGAACACGTCGCGCCCGTCCACCCGGTAGCGCGCGTCGGGCGTGAACTGGATTTCCAGGTACAGGTCGCCCGGTCCCGCTGCACCGGGCTGGCCCTGGCCACCCAGGCGCAGCTGCTGGCCGGCCGTCACGCCCTTGGGAATGTTGACGCTCAGCGTGCGCTCGCGCGTGACAATGCGGTCGTGCGCGTCGCGTTCCGGTATGTAGAGCGTGATGTGGCGGGTGGCGCCATGGTAGCTGTCGGCCAGGTCGATGGCGATGCTGGCGTGGCTGTCCTCGCCGCGGCTGGGCGCGGCGCGGCGGCGTCCGCCCAGGTGGGCGAACAGGTCGGCGAAAAAGTCGCTGGCGCCGGGGCCGCCGGCGCCAAAGGCATTGCCGTTACCGAAATCGCCGGCGCCGTAGGTGCGGCTCCAGTCCGGCGGCGGCCGGAATTCCTGGCCGGCGTGGTAATGGTGACCCTGGCCCAGCTCGTCGTAGGCGGCCCGCTTTTCCGGGTCGCCCAGCACGCCGTAGGCTTCGTTCAGTTCCTGGGTCTTCTTCTGCGCATCGGGTTCCTTGCTGACGTCCGGATGGTATTTGCGCACCAGCTTGCGGTACGCCTTCTTGATCTCGTCCTCGGTGGCCGATTTCTTCACGCCCAGCGTCTGGTAGTAATCCTTGTATTCCACGGTTCACACTCCCTGTGGTTGCCAGCAGCACAGGTTAGCATACTCCGATTGGCCGCATTTTCGCTCTGCCGCATCAAGCCGGACGCGGGTCGGTCGCGGCTTGGTCGATGCCGGCAAGGGGCAGCGTTTCACAGTAAAATCGGACGTTTCCCTATATCGGTGCGCCCATGACCTATTCCTTCACCCTGCCCAACATCCGTGCCGAAGCGGCCGCCCTGTGGCGCCTGGCCTGGCCGGTGCTGGTGGGCCAGCTGGCCACGGTGGGCATGGGCGTGGCCGACGTGGCCATGACGGGCCACGCCAGCGCCGACGAGCTGGCCGCCGTGTCGCTGGGCGCCTCGGTCTGGTCCATCATCCTGGTCACGGTGACGGGCATCATGATGGCCATCAACAGCGTCGTGGCGCATGACGTGGGCGGCGGCGAAATGGGCAAGATCCCCCACGCCGTGCGCCAGTCGCTGTGGAAGGCGCTGGGCGTGGGCCTGGTGGCGGCCGCGCTGGCCAACCTGGCCACGCTGCTGTTCGACCATTTGTACCTGACGCCCCACGTGCAGGCCCAGGCCTCGCGCTTTGTCCACGTGATCAGCATCGGCTTGCCGCCGTACGCCGCCTACCGCGCCCTGTACGGCTACAGCACCAGCATCAACCAGACCAAGCCCGTGATGGTGATCGCCATCCTGGGCCTGTGCTTCAACGTGGTGGTCAACTGGCTACTCATTTTCGGCAACCTCGGCTTTCCGGCCCTGGGCGGCGTGGGCTGCGCCGTCGCCACGGGACTGTGCATGTGGCTGATGCTGGCCGCCATGCTGCTGTGGATGCGGCTGGCGCCCGTCTATCGCGCCACCTTCCCGTTCACCCACTGGGAGTGGCCGCACTGGCCGGAGATCCGCTACATGCTGCGCCTCGGCCTGCCCATCGGCATCACCTATTTCGCCGAGGTGAGCGCGTTCGGCGCCGTCAGCCTGCTGATCGCCCGCTTTGGCGTGGTGCAGATTTCCGCCCACCAGATCGCCCTCAATTTCGCCTCGCTGGTGTTCATGGTGCCGCTCAGTTTCGGCATCGGCCTGATCACGCGCGTGGGCCACGCCATGGGCGAAGGCAATCCCCAGCGGGCCCGCTTCGTGGCATGGGTGGGGGTGGCGATGTCGCTGCTGTTCGCCATCCTGTCGGCCCTGTTCATCACCGTGTTCCGCCAGCAGATCGCCCGGGCCTACACGTCCGATCCGGCCGTGCAGCAGCTGTGCGCCCACCTGCTGCTGTTCGCCGCCCTGTTCCAGCTGTCCGATGCCACCCAGGTGGCCACCTCGTGCGCCATCCGCGGCTACAAGGTGACGCGCCCGCCGATGCAGATCCAGCTG
>JAZJZQ010000092.1:0-2358 GCA_040389625.1 Pseudomonadota bacterium
TTGTCGGGGTTGACCATGCCGGAGAAGCGGATGAATTCCGTGCCCTTGTTCATGGCGATCTGCTTTTCGCCGGCCACGATCAGGTTGCCGTTGGCCAGCACTTCGACCACCGTCACGCCCATGGTGCCGGTGAAGGTGTTGCTGGCCGACTGGTTGTCGCCGTCCGCGTACTTGCTGGCGCTGTTGGCGGCCACGCTGGCGCCGAAAGTGCCTTGCAGCGGATGGGGAATGCTGGCGCTGACGCTGCCGGACTTGTTGCCCGAGCTGGCGCCGGCCTTGACGGCGGCCGTCTTTTCCGTGATGACCAGGGTCAGCACGTCGCCCACGTGGCGCGCGCGCCGGTCCTCGAAGATGGGCCGGAAGGCGGCCGGCTGGTAGATGGCACCGTTGTTGGCCAGCGGCTGCTCGGCCGCCAGCGGACGCGAGGTCAGCGGCGTTTGCACGATGGTGGTGGGGATGGCCGTGCAGCCACCCAGGGCGGTGGCGACCAGGGCCAGGGCCAGGGCAGGTTTCAGGGTCAGGACAGGTTTCATGTTGCGCTCCCGCTAGGCTTACATCTGCGTCAGTTTTTGCAACATCTGGTCGGAGGTCGTGATGGCCTTGCTGTTGATCTCGTAGGCCCGCTGGGTCTGGATCATATTGACCATCTCCTCCACCACGCTCACGTTCGACGTTTCCACGTAGCCTTGCATGATGGTGCCGGTGCCGTTGGTGCCAGGCGTGTTGCTTTGCGGGTTGCCCGAGGCGCCCGTTTCCACGTACAGGTTCTCGCCCTTGGACTCCAGCCCCGTGGGGTTGATGAAGGTCGACAGCTGGATCGAGCCGATCTGGGACGGCGCCGTCTGCCCCGGCAAGGTGACGGAGACGGTACCGTCGCGGCCTACGGTGATGCTGGTGGCGTTGATGGGGATGGTGATGGCCGGCTGCAGCACGAAGCCGCTGGAGGTGACCATCTGGCCGTTGTTGTCGCGCTGGAAGGAGCCGTCACGGGTGTAGGCCGTGGTGCCGTCGGGCAGCAGCACGTTGAAGAAGCCGTTGCCGTTGACCATCAGGTCCTTGTCGTTGCCCGTCGATTGCGGATTGCCCTGGGTGAAGATGCGCTCCACGGCCACGGGCCGCACGCCGGTACCGATCTGCATGCCGGACGGTAAATTGGTTTGCTGGGACGATTGCGCGCCCGGCTGGCGCACGTTTTGGTACAGCAAGTCCTCGAACACGGCGCGCGACTTCTTGAAGCCGTTGGTGCTGACGTTGGCCAGATTGTTGGACACCACGTCCATCTGCGTCTGCTGCGCTTCCATGCCAGTCTTGGCAATCCAAAGGGAACGTATCATGTTGCTTCTCCAGTCGCGGGGAGCGCGGCGGCCGGAACGACCGCTGCTTATCCTATGCCACCATTATGGAGCAGCAGCACTCAACTCAAAGCGAGGATCTGGGTGGCTTTTGCGGCGTTATTCTCGGCGTTCTTCAGCAAGCTCATTTGCATCTCGAACTGGCGCGCCAGGCTGATCATGTTCACCATGGAATCGACGGCGTTGACGTTGCTGCCTTCGAGCGCCCCGTCCACCAGGCGCACGGACGGATCGTTGTCGGCCGTCACCCCGCTGTTGAGGCGGAACAGGCCGTCGTCGCCCCGCACCAGGGCCTTGGCGTCGGGATTGACCAGCTTGATACGGCCCAGCACGTTGGCCGGCCCCGGCTTGAAGTCGGTGGAAATGGTGCTCACCGTGCCGTCGCTGGCGATGGACACACTGGTGTCGGGCGGAATGGCGATCGGGCCGCCGTCGCCCTGCAGGGTCTGCCCGCCCGACGTTTGCAGCAAGCCATTGTCGCTGATCTTCAGGCTGCCGTTGCGGGTGTAGGCTTCCGAACCGTCGGCCGACTGCACGGCGATCCAGCCTTCGCCGCGCAGGGCCACGTCCAGGTTGCGGCCGGTGGTCTGGATGGGACCGGCGCGCATATCGCTGCCGGTCGTGGTGTCGACCACGAAGGTACGGGTGGGCAAGCCTTCCGACATGACGGGCACGGCCCGGAACGCGTCGAGCTGGGCCCGGAAGCCGGTGGTGGTGGCGTTGGCCAGGTTGTTCGACACGGTGGACTGCTGGTCCAGCACGTGGCGCGCGCCGGTCATGGCGGTATAGACGAGACGGTCCATGGCGTGTTGTGGCTCCGGTAAGGGGGCGGTCCCGGCCGCGTGGCCAGGGCCGCCCCGTCAGGCTAGGATTAACGCAGGTTGACCAGGGTCTGCAGCACCGAATCCTCGGTCTTGATGGTCTGGGCGTTGGCCTGGTAGACGCGCTGGGCCGTGATCATGTTGACCAGCTCGGCCGTCAGGTCCACGTTCGACGTTTCCACCGA
>JAZJZQ010000093.1:0-14221 GCA_040389625.1 Pseudomonadota bacterium
GTGCTGGAAGACACCGACCTGCTGTACTCGGGCATCGTCCAGCTGCCGGACGACTTCTGGAACAAGCATGGCAAGGACATGGAGTCCTGGCAGGAGAACAAGAACGGCCAGAGCGCCACGTTCTACCGCGTGACGGGGCCGTTCGTGCCGTCCATGCTGGTCAACCAGTTCATCTTCCTGGAACCCAAGAATGGCGAAGCGCCGTTCTACGGCCAGGTCAAGCAGATCAACGGCAAGACGGCCGTGCTGCAGACGCTGCGCGACTTCAGCCACAACAAGAACAATGTGTGGGGCGTGACGGCCCGCAACCGCGAGCAGAACTTCGCCCTGAACCTGCTGATGAACCCGGAGTGCGACTTCGTCACCCTGCTGGGCCAGGCCGGTACCGGCAAGACCCTGCTGGCCCTGGCGGCAGGCCTGGCGCAAGTGCTGGAAACCAAGCTCTACAACGAAATCATCGTCACCCGCGTTACGGTGCCGGTCGGTGAAGACATCGGTTTCCTGCCGGGCACCGAGGAAGAGAAGATGTCGCCATGGATGGGCGCCTTCGACGACAACCTGGAAGTGCTCAACAAGTCCGATTCGGACGGCGGCGAGTGGGGCCGGGCCGCGACCCAGGACCTGATCCGTTCGCGCATCAAGATCAAGTCGCTCAACTTCATGCGGGGCCGCACCTTCGTCAACAAGTTCCTCATCATCGACGAAGCGCAGAACCTCACGCCCAAGCAGATCAAGACCCTGGTCACGCGCGCCGGTCCCGGCACCAAGATCCTGTGCCTCGGTAACATCGCCCAGATCGACACGCCATACCTGACGGAAGGCTCAAGCGGCCTCACCTACGTAGTGGACCGCTTCAAGGGCTGGGCCCACAGTGGCCACGTGACGCTGGCGCGCGGCGAACGTTCGCGCCTGGCCGACCACGCCAGCGAAGTGCTGTAAGTCTTACTTCCCTTCCCCAACGCCCCGCCCGCAGCAATGCCGGCGGGGCGTTTTACTTGAGCACGCAAGTACCTAAAAAACAGAAAAAGGGGTACGTCCCCATTTTCCGCCATTTTCCGCCCCATTTTCCGCGTGGACCGGGACTGCACGCGCCGCAGCGCATCAAAACGGGGCCTGCCGCGGGGCTGGCCGCACCGGCAGGCCAGCATGCCGCATTGCGTCGTAAAAAGGCGGGCCCATGCACGAAATAGCTTGAAGCCTGGCCATTCCCGTGTAAAACTTAGTCTTGCAGCGTCACGTCAACACAGGCCGCCCACCCTCCACAGGACACGCCGTTATGGACATCCCTATTCTGATTCATATGGACAAGGAAAGTGTCTACGGCGTCACGGTGCCGGATCTGCCCGGCGTGCGCTCGTCCGGCGCCACCATCGACAAGGCCATGAGCAACGCCACCAAGGCCATCTACGGCCACGTGGGCCAGCTGGTGGAACAGGGCAAGCCGTTCGAAATCAAGCCCTCGCCGGTGGAGACGCTGTCGCGCGAACCGGATTACGCAGGCGGCATCTGGGCCCTGGTCAGCTTCGACCTGGCCCGGCTGGACGACCCGCCTGACGACGATTGATCGCCGATCCGCCTCCCCTGCAATTCCCGCCAGTTTTTCCGCATTGACGATGTCGCGCCATGGGCCGGCAACACGCCGCCGGGCGCCTGCGCCTGCCCGTCAGCGATCCAGTTCCGGATAGTGGCGGAAGATGCCATCCTCGCAGAACGGCAGTCGCCGCGCCGATTTCAGATAGGCCGCGATGCGGGGCTGCGCCGCCACGCTGTCGCGCAGCGCCAGCAGCCGGGGCCACGCCTGCTGCTGGTGTGCCATCGCATTGGGAAAGGCATAGCGCAAGCCTTCCACCAGCTGGAACAGCGATAGGTCCACGTAGGACAGGCGGGCGCCGACGGCATGCTTGCCCCGCCCCCGATTACGCTCGAGCACACCTTCGAAATAGTCCAGGTACTTGGGCAGGCGTTGCGCCGTGAAGTCGGCCGCGCGCGTGCGGGCGGCCGGCTTTTGCTGTTCGTAGTACAGGTTGGTGGATAGGGGATGGTGGCAGTCATGCACCTCGTTGACGATATCGGCGATGGTCAGTTGCAACTGGTTGGCCCACAAGCGTCCCTGCAGCGCGCGTGGCGCCAGGCCGTGGCTGGCGCCCAGGAACAGCAGGATGTTCGCTGTCTGCCCTATCAGCAGCTCACCGGCCCGCAGCACGGGTGGCGCAAAGGCGGGCTGGGATTCGGCCGCCCCGTCCAGGCTGGCCAGCATGGCCGGCATGCCCTGCTTGCGCCGCG
Source organism: Pseudomonadota bacterium (assembly GCA_040389625.1). GTDB lineage: Bacteria > Pseudomonadota > Gammaproteobacteria > Burkholderiales > Burkholderiaceae_D > Rugamonas. The sequence goes on from JAZJZQ010000093.1 coordinate 2,284, forward strand.
CCACGTCCACGTAGGGCACGCCGGCCTGCTCCAGCGCCAGCCGCACGAATTCGCCCCGGCCCTGTATGCCGGGCCAGTAATAGAGCTGGTAGGGAGCGCTGGCGAGCTTGTCCATCGGTTCATGTTAGCAGTTTTCGCCAGCCGCTTCATCACCGCGGCGGCCCGTGCCGTCGGGGCCGCCGCCATTGGCGCTTTATGGAGACAGTTCTTGACGCTCCGCCCTGCCAACATTGTCCTGCAGTCAAAGAATCATGCATACTGGGAGCGCGCTGCCGATGCCCTCCCACCCCGGCGCCATCAGCCCATCCTATCCGCAACCATTGGGTGTGTATGTAAGTAAGTATTTAACCAACAGCCACCATCAGTAACGGGATAGCAGCATGAAGCAATCAACAGAACAGTGCAGGCAAGCCGACCTTGTCTCCATCGTGGTGCCCTTTTTTAATGAGGCCGATGGGATCGGCTTGTTCTACCAGACCTTGCATCCCATCCTCGAAAGCCTGCCGCACATGCGCTTTGAAGTCATCTGCGTGGACGACGGCAGCCGGGACGGCACGCTCGAGCTGCTGCTGGGCCTGTCCCGCCGCGATACCCGCTTCCGCGTGATTGAATTGTCGCGCAACTTCGGCAAGGAAGCCGCGTTGACTGCCGGCATAGACATGGCCAGCGGCGACGCCGTCATCCCCATCGATGCCGACCTCCAGGACCCGCCCGAACTGATCACCGCCCTGATCGCGGAATGGCAGCGCGGCGCCGACGTGGTGCTGGCCAGGCGGGTCGACAGGACGGCCGACTCGTTCCTGAAGCGGACCACCGCCAGCCTGTTCTACAAGGTCCACAACCACATTTCGACCATCGACGTTCCGCCCGATGTGGGCGACTATCGCCTCATGTCGCGCAATGCCATCGACGCGCTGAAAAAACTGCCGGAAAACCAGCGCTTCATGAAAGGAATGTTTGCCTGGATCGGCTTTCGCAGCACCACCATCGACTACGTGCGCCACGCCCGCTCCAGCGGCAAGACCAAGTTCTCGGGATGGAAGCTGTGGAACTTCGCCATCGAAGGCATCACCAGTTTCAGCACGGCCCCATTGAAAGTCTGGACCTATATCGGTGGCGGGGTAGCCGCTTTTTCCCTCTGCTATGCCCTGTTCATTGTGCTGCGCACCCTGATCCTGGGCGTGGACGTACCCGGTTTCGCGTCGCTGCTGGTGGCCGTCCTGTTCCTGGGCAGCCTGCAACTGATCAGCATCGGCGTGCTGGGCGAGTACATCGGCCGCATCTATCTGGAGACGAAACAGCGGCCCACGTACATCGTGCGCCAACGCTATGGAGGCGACGATGAGTCCTGAGGCTTACCTGGAAATGGCCGACACGGAAGCGCGCCATTGGTGGTTCACGGGCCGGCGCGCCATCCTCGATGCCATCCTCGCCGGCCTGGGCCTGCCGGCCGCGCCGCGCATCCTGGAGATAGGGTCGGGCACGGGCGGCAATCTCGACCTGCTGGCGGCCCATGGCACCGTCAGCGCCGTCGAAATGGACCCGGCCGCCAGGCTGATTTCCATCGCCAAGACGGGCGGCCGGTTCGACGTCCGGCAAGGCCGCTGTCCCGACGACGTGCCGTTCCAGCCGGCCTCCTTCGATCTCATCTGCATGTTCGACGTGCTCGAGCATATCGAAGAAGACCAGGCCACGCTGGCCTTGGCGAAGACGCTGCTGGCCCCGGGCGGGCGCATCCTCCTGACGGTGCCGGCCAACCGCTGGATGTGGGGGCCGCACGACGTCTACCTGCACCATAAACGCCGCTATTCGGCAGCGGAGTTGCGGCGCAAGGTCGGCGCCGCGCAACTGCACCTGGACCGCATCACGCATTTCAACACCGTGCTGTTCCCCCTTGCCGCCGCCGTGCGCATCAAGGACCGCCTGTTGCGCAACAATACCGCCAGCGGCACGGCCATCCCCTCCGCCCCCGTGAACCTGGCCTTGCATCACGCTTTTGGCTGCGAACGGCATCTATTGCGGTTCGTCAGCCTGCCGTTCGGGGTTTCCCTGCTTGCCATCGTCTCGGCCAACTGACCCGGTCAGCCCGCAGCAGGGGCGCAAGTCATGCCCGGGGCACCCGGGCCATGGCTGCCGCAGGCCCAGGGGCTCCCGCGCTGCGCCGCACGCCGGCGCGCCCGGCGGCGCGCGGGTATAATCGTTGGGCGCAATTTTTCCCCACCCATTTACCAGCCCGCCATGCCACCCGTCCCCCCGCTTGAACTGTCCGTTGTCCTGATGATCGGCGCCGCCGGCTTCTTCGCCGGGGTGCAGAACGCACTGGCCGGGGGCGGCTCCTTCATCACCTTCCCCGCCCTGCTGCTGGCCGGCCTGAACCCGTTGGCAGCGAACATGACGTCCACCATCGCCATGTTCCCCAGCCAGACCACGTCCGCCGTGGCGGGGCGCAAGCTTGCCGCCGACGTGGGGCCGCTCACGTTCCGCCAGATGTTCGCCATCAGCGTCGTCGGCGGCGTGGTCGGCGCCCTGCTGTTGCTGAACACGCCCGCTTCCTTCTTCGCCCGGCTGGTGCCGTGGCTGGTGCTGTTTGCCACCACCATGTTCGCCTGGGGCAGCTTCCGCCGCCAACCGCTGCATGCGGCCAGTGCCATGCCGCGCTGGACGCTGGTGCTGGTGCAAAGCTGCATCGCCATCTACGGCGGCTATTTTGGCGGCGGCATCGGCTTCCTGATGCTGGCCGCGCTGACCATCGCCGGCCAGCAGGTCCGGGCCGCCACGGCCACCAAGAACGTGCTGGCCATGGCCATGAACGCGGCCGCCACCCTGATCTTCGCCACCTCGCACCTGATCAGCTGGCCGGCCGCCTTCGCCCTGTGCGCGGGCGGCATCGCCGGCGGCCTGTGCGGCGCCTGGCTGATCCACCGCCTGCCCGAGCGGGTGATGCGGACCTTCGTCGTGCTGGTGGGGGCGACGCTGACCGTGTGGATGTTCACGCGTTAAAACATAGACAACAGGCACCGCCCCTGCTACATTGGGTCGTTCACATCGACGGCGGGAGGGCGGCATTGGAGAGTTACGCGACACCACCAGGCAGCCGTATCGCTGCCAGCGCCAGACGATGGCCGCCATTCGCCCTGGTTGCCGCGCTGCTCGGTTTCCTGCTTCCCCTCGTGCATCGCCCGCTGTTGTTGGACGGCGACACCTACTGGCACCTCGCCGCCGGGCAATGGATGCTGGAACTGCACGCCATTCCCCACACGGACCCGTTTTCCGCCACCATGCCCGGTGCCCCCTGGGTGGCCCACGAGTGGCTGTCTGAAGTGATCATGGCGCTGGTGTTCGGCGCCGGCGGCTGGAGCGGCCTGCAGTTATTGTGCGGCGTGGCGATGGGGGCGGCCGTGGGCCTGACGGCGCACTACCTGCAACGCTGGCTGGACCAGCCGGCCGCGCTGGTCAGCATCACCCTGGCCGCCGCCTCCATCGTACCCAGCCTGTTTGCCCGCCCTCACCTGCTGGCCCTGGTCCCAATGACGGCCTGGTGCATCGCCATGCTGCGGGCCGGCGAGACGCAGCGCGTGCCGTCCTGGCGCTGGCTGCCCGTGATGACGCTGTGGGCCAACCTGCACGGCAGTTTCGTACTGGGCCTGGCGCTGGCCGGCCTGCTGGCGTTGGAAGCGCTGCACGCCGCCCCCGCACCGCGCCTGCCGTTGCTGCGCCGCTGGAGCGTGTTCCTGCTGGCAGCCACCTTGGCCGCCATGTGCACGCCGTTTGGCTGGCGCAGCCTGTGGCATCCGTTCCAGCTGATGCAACCGGAACTGACCGCCACCATCGCGGAATGGCAGCCGCCCAACTTCAACCACCTGCAGCCGATCACGCTCATCCTCATGACCTTGCTCTACACGGCGCTGAGCCGGCCACTGCGCCTTCCCCTGGCGCGCATTCTCATGCTGCTGGGACTGCTCTACATGGCGCTCAAGCACGGCCGGCATCAAATGGTGGCCGGTCTGGTGGGCGCCCTGGTGCTGGCCGCGCCGATGGGGCGGGGACTGGGCTGCGCCCCCGTGCACGGCAGGCGCCTGCGCGATGCGCCGGCCTGGAGCGCGGCCCTGCTGGCCATCGCCCTGCTGGCGACCAGTCTGCGCGTGGGCCTGCCGCAGCAGCGCGGCGACGACGCGGCAACGCCGCTGGCGGCGCTCGACCATGTGCCGGCCGCACTGCTGTCCCAACCCGTGTTCAACAGTTATGAATTCGGCGGCTATCTGATCTATCGCCACGTGCGCCCGTTTGTCGACGGCCGCGCCGACATGTACGGCAGCGCCTTCATGCAGAGCTACCTGGCGCCCTTCAAACCCGACCGCGCCGCGTTCGAACACGCGGTGCAGCGCTATGGCGTACGCTGGGCCCTGATCGCCACCGAGAGCAAGCCCATGCTGTACCTGCTCGACACCCTTCCCGGCTGGCGCCGGCTGTATGGCGATGGCGTGGCGGTGGTCTATGTACGCGAGCGCTGAGCCCCCGCGCGTGCGCCTGGGGCGCACCCGCGCGCCGCTGGTGGCCGTGGGGCTGCCCCTGACCGTGGCCGCGCGCGCTGGCGCTGGCCGGAGCCTGCGTGACGGCCGCCCACGGCATAGGCCGATGCTGCCGGGGCCGGGACACGGCGTCGCCGTGACGCGCGCGGCGCCCCCTGGCTTTGCTGCGGCTCAGGCCGCGTCCCGCCGCGCCCCCAGTCCGTGCAGGATGGGACAGTCCGGCCGCTGGTCGCCATGGCAAACCTGGGCCAGGCCGGCCAGCGTGGCGCGCATGGCGGCCAGCTCGGCGATGCGCCGGTCCAGTTCGGCCACATGGGCCAGCGCCACGGCCTTGACGTCGGCGCTGGCGCGCCCCTGGTCGCGCCACAGCGACAGCAGGGAGCGGATTTGCTCCAGCGAGAATCCCAGCCCGCGCGCCTGGCGGATGAAACGCAGCGCGTGCAGATCGCGGCCATCGTAGCGCCGGTAACCGGCCTCGCTGCGCGTAGCCGGCGCTACCAAGTCTATGCTTTCGTAATACCGTATCATTTTGGCCGACACGCCCGTTTGCGCCGCCGCCTGTCCAATGTTCATGCCGCTGTCCTCCCTGGCTGGAAGCGCCATTGTAGCCGCGCCGCCGCCGCGCCGCCGGGGCCGGCGGGCCGCGCCAGCGCTGCGCGCCCCGTTTTTTCGCCGCACGGTCGTGCTTTATGCCCCCCATCTGTGGCATCGGCGTTATCGATACAACACATTTGATCTTGCCGTCTGGACGCTGCCCCCATCTGCCGGTAGACTGAACTTATTGTTACAAGACCAGCAACGAACCCTGGGCTGGAGAGCTTGTGAGCGAACACATTCTGATTACCCCCCGGTTGCCGAAAGACCCCTCAGACGCCTCCATGGTGAACCGGATGCGGCTGGTGCTGGCCATGACTTGCCTGCTCACCTTGATCATCGACCCGGCCGGCGTCGGTCGCATGAACGATTTCACCGTCTTCGTGTTCGCCGGCTATCTGCTGCACAGCCTGGTGCTCAACGTGTTCGCCTCGCCCCGGCTGCGGGTGCAGGTGGCCTATTGGCTGGACGTGGGCTGGTTCTACCTGATCGTGCTCGTCACGGGCGGCAGCAACAGCTTCTTTTTCCTGTTCTTCTTCTTCGCCATCCTGACGGCCTCGTTCACCTTCGGCTTCGAGTCGGGCGCCCGCATCACGCTGGCCTCGACCGCCCTGTTCGCCACCACGGCCATCACGGCCCACTCCGACGCGGCCCTGTCGCGCGTGCTGCTGCGCGCCACCTTCCTGCTGGCGCTGGGCTACATGATCGCCCACTGGGGCGGCCTGGTGGTGTCGCAGAAGCGCCGGCTGGCCCTGCTGCACGAAGTGACCCAGCAATCGAACCCCCGCTTCGGGGTCGACCAGACCATCGCCTCGGTACTGGAAAAAGTGCGCCAGTTTTATGGCGCCAGCCGCTGCATCCTGCTGATGCGCGAGAGCGGGGCCGAGCACTGGTCGCTGCGGGCGGCCAGCGGGGTCGAGGCGGGGCGGGCCATCCAGCCCACCCGCCTGAGCGCCGAAGCGGCCGCGCCACTGCTGGCCTTCAGCACCGGGCGCATGGTGCTTCATACCCGCCCGCTGGACGGCCTGCTGCGCCGGCACGAGCTGTCGCGCGAATACCTGGCCGTGCGCCAGCGCTGGGAACGCATCGCGCCCGACACGGGCAGCGAGCTGGCCGAACTGCTCGAGGCAGGCGCCCTGGTCACCGTGCCCGTGCCCCTGCGTGCGGGCGAAGGGCGGCTGATCGTCGTCACCCGGCGCCACGAATTCAGCAAACAGGACGCGCAATTCTTGCTGCACATTGTCAGCCAGGTGTTCCCCGTGATCGAAAACATCGAACTGCTCGACCGCATCGCCTCCGACGCCTCGCAGCGCGAGCGCGAGCGCATCGCGCGCGACCTGCACGACACCACGGTCCAGCCGTATATCGGCCTCAGCCACGGCATCAGTGCCATCCGCAAGCAGGCCGCGCCCGACAATCCCCTGCTGCCGGAACTGGACAACCTGCAAGCGATGACCACCCACGTGATCGGCGACCTGCGCCGCTACGCCAGCAGCTTCCGGGCCGGACGCCAGGGCTTGAGCGAACCGGAGCTGCTGCTGGCCCTGCGGCGCCACGCCACCCAGGTCAAGCAGTTCTACGGTATCGACATCGCCATCCACAGCGAGGGCTTGCTGCAGGGCAACGACCGGCTGGCGGCCGAAGTGTTCCAGATCGTCAGCGAAGGCATCAGCAACATCTGCAAGCACACCACCGCCCGCAGCGGCACCGTCACGCTGGCCTGCGGCGCCCGCGAAATCTGCATCAGCATCGAAAACAATTGCCCGGAGCAGGCCGTCACGGCGTTCCGCCCGCACTCGATCACGGAACGGGCGCTGGCCTTAGGCGGCCAGGCCCAGGTGCTGACGGGGCCGGAACACAGCACCGTGGTACAGATCGTCATCCCCATTTAGAACCCAGCGAAAGGCTTACCGTGTCCACAGATCCCCCCATCCGCGTCTTGCTCGTGGACGACCACCAGACCATGATCTGGGGCTTGCGCAAGTTGATCGAAAGCGAGGGCAGCACCATGCAAGTGGTCGGCTGCGCGGCCGACTGCGACGGCGCCCTGGCCCAGGCCCGCGCCCTGGCGCCGGACGTGATCGTGCTCGACCTGGACCTGGACGGCACCAGTTCGCTGGGCATCCTGGCCGACCTGGTCAAGGGCAGCGGCGCGCGCGTGCTGGTACTGAGCGGCACGCGCGAACCGTCCCAGCTCGACGCGGCCGTGCTGCACGGGGCGCGCGGCGTAGTCGGCAAGGACGCCGCGGCCGATATCGTGCTGCAGGCCATCCGCAAGCTGCACCAGGGTGAACTGTGGCTGGAACAGCGCATGCTGGGCCGCATCTTCGATGAAATGCGCAATCCGCCCAAGCGGCGCAAGACGGACCCCGGCGCCGACAAGATCGCCACGCTGACGGCCAAGGAACGCCAGATCTGCGACCTGATCGCGGCCGGCGGCGGCGGCAACAAGGCGCTGGCCCAGACCCTGTTCATTTCCGACCACACGCTGCGCAACCACCTGACGTCGATTTACCACAAGCTGGGCGTGACCAACCGCCTGGACCTGTATGTGTTCATGACCACCCAACGCGCCGAACCGCAAGAACGCTAAGCGCCGTCCTACCGTCCGGGCCCAAAACCTGCCCGCACCCCTGCCTTACCCCGACCTGTCCGACTTACCCTGCTGGACCAGCATGCCCTGCTTGGCCTGCCTGTCCCGGTCCTGGCTCGTCTACCGGCTCTGCCATCGTCCCGTCCCGCCTAGCGCCTCGCCTCGCCTCGCCTCGCCTCGCCTCGCCTCGCCTCGCCACGCCACGCCATGGCATCCATCATTCCATTCCATCAAGTTCCATTACCCATGACAAATGTCCTGTGCCTACCCGCACAAAAAGGGCGCTTTGTCCCGCGAAAAAAAGGACAGTTGTCTGATGTAGCTCAACACGTGTTTCTTTATAGTGACCTCATCAGTACGGTTTCCATGCCGGCTGACACTAGCAAGGCTGAACCAACCTATCGACTTGGGAGCGCTGTATGCGTGAAACCGATCCTGCGCCCACACCCTGGCAACGTTTTGTCAGGGGAGAAAGCGGAGCGACGTTTTACGAGGCAGTGCTGGTGGCCTCGCTGATCGCCGTCGTGTGCGTCATCGTACTGCTGGCGCTAGGCAAAAATTTCTGAGGCGTCGCACCAACGCCTCGGGAACCGGACTTTTTGGTGCAGCGGTCCTATCCATCTAAAGGGAGTATCCATCATGAACTCGATTAAAAAATTTCTGCGCGAAGAAGACGGTGTCACGGCCATTGAATATGGCCTGATCGCGGCCCTGATCGCGGTGGTCATCATCGCCGCCGTCACCATCGTCGGCACCCAATTGAACATCACGTTCAAGACTATCGCCAACAAACTGACCACCGCCAACGCCTGATGGCGACTTGGGGCCGTGTGACCGGCGGCCACGCGCCGCCGGTCACGCATCGCGACGCGACCGGCCGCGCGTCTGTCTAACTTTGAGAAGGAGAGTCATCGTGAAAAACTGGCTACAGCGTTTTCATGGGGATCGCTCCGCAGTCACCGCCATCGAGTACGCGCTGCTTGCCGCACTGATCGCGGTCATCATCGTAGGCTCGGTCGTGACGGTCGGCTCCCAGGTGCAACAGATGTATAACAACATCAAGGACCAGCTGGTCCTGGCCATGCAATGAATCCCCCGCCCCGCCCCCCCTTGCCACTCGCCGAGCTGCGGGCCGCATTGCGCGCACACCGCTGGCTTCTGCTGATCGTGCTGCTGCACACGGCCGCGGCCGCCGTGCTGTACCTCAGCCATCCGGACGGCAACGACCCGGCGCCGATGCTGGAAGGATTTTTCACCTCGCTGCTGATGGGTCCGATATTCGCCCTGTGCGCCTACGCGCTTTACGTGATGACGTGCAAACGCCCGCGCCAGCTGGTGCGCTACCTGCGCGAACACTTGGGCAGCTATCTGACCCGTCATCGCCTGCTGCATGCACTGCCGGCGCTGCTGCTGCTGCCCTTGTTCGCCTCCAGCTTCACCATCGCCAAGGCGGCCGTGCCGCTGCTCCATCCCTATGATTGGGACCGCCGCCTGGCCGCCGCCGACCAGCTGCTGCACGGTGGCGTGCAGCCCTGGGTCTGGCTGCAACTGCTGGCCGGCTACCCCATCGTCACGACCATCCTCAACCTGGCCTACCACCTGTGGTTCTTCATCATGTTCGCCACCATCTACTGGCTGGTATTCAGCACCGAACGGCCGCAGCTGCGCATGCAATTCCTGCTCAGCTTCGTACTGTCGTGGATCCTGCTGGGCAACGTGATGGCGATCATGCTGTCGTCGGCCGGCCCTTGCTATTACCACCTGGTGGTGGCTGGCGGCCCCGATCCCTATGCACCCCTGATGCAATACCTGCATCAGACCGATCGCCACATCCCGGTGCTGGCCCTGCACGTGCAGGACATGCTGTGGCAAGGTTACCGGCAGCGCGTAGGCGTGTCGGGGCTGACCATCTCGGCCATGCCCAGCATGCACGTGGCCAGTTCCGTGCTGCTGGCCCTGCTGGGCTGGCGGCTGCGGCCGGCGGCGGGCGTGGCGCTCACCGTGTTCGCCTTGCTGATCCTGGCCGGCTCCATCCACCTGGGCTGGCACTACGCCGTCGACGGCTATGCCGGTGCGGCCGGCGCCATCGCCATCTGGCATCTGGTCGGTTGGCTGCAACGGCGGTCGGCACGCCCCATGGACGGCGCCGCCATTGCCGCGACGGCCGGGAGTACGCCATGAACGTCGAAGCCCGCCTGTTGCCGCCGGCGGCCGTGCTGGCCGCCCTGTTGGCTGCGGCCGTCTGGCATGACGTGCGCACGCGCCGCATCCCCAACCGCCTGGTGCTGGGCGGCGCCGCGGCCGGTCTCGCCTTCCAGACCCTGCTGCCGGCGGGCGCCGGACTGTTCGCCAGCCCGTTCGGCGGGATCGGCCTGCTTCAGGGCTTGGCCGGCCTGGGCCTGGGCCTGGCGCTGCTGCTGCCCATGTACATGCTGGGCGCCATGGGCGCCGGCGATGTCAAGCTGATGGCCATGAGCGGCGCCTTCCTCGGGCCGCGCGACGTGCTGGGCGCGGCCCTGCTGACCATGGTGGCTGGCGGCGTGCTGGCGCTGGCCGTAACGCTGGCCAGCGGCCGGCTGGGCCAGGTGTTGTCCAATCTACGCCAGATGCTGCTGCACACGCTGGTTCGGGCCGGCACCGGCGGCACGGCCAGACTCGATACGCCACCCGTCCCTACCGGCAAGCTGGCCTATGCCATCGCCATCGCCGCCGGCACAGTGCTGCAACTGCTGCTGGTCCAGATACCGGCCTGGAGGAACCTGCTATGAACACGAGTTCCGGTACGCTGACCATCCTGCTACGCTCCCGGCTAGTCAACGTGGCGCTGGGCCTGCTGCTGGCCTGGGCCTGGGCCGGTTTCTGCTACGCCCACCTGCAAGGCTTCCTGCGCAGCGGCGACTGGAGCTATCTGCTGTTTTGCGCCTCCGAATCGCTGGTGGCCGTGCTGTTCCTGATCCGCTCTGAGCCGGTACGCGTGTCGCACAGCCCGCTCGACTGGACGCTGGCCATCGCCGCCACCTTCGTGCCCTTCCTGTTCGCGCCCGGCGGCGACGCCGTACTACCGGCGGCGCGCCTGATCATCGTGGCCGGCGTTCTGCTGCAGATCGGCGGCCTGCTGTCGCTCAACCGCAGTTTCGGGCTGGTGGCGGCCCACCGCACCATCAAGACCACCGGCCTGTACGGCGTGGTGCGCCATCCGCTGTATGCCAGCTACCTGCTGTGCTACGGCGGCTACATCCTCAACAATTCCAGCGTATCGAACGTGGCCGTCAGCCTGCTGGCCGGTGCCCTGATGCTGGCCCGCCTGCTGCGCGAAGAGCGCTTCCTGGCGCGCGACCTGGGCTACCTGGCCTATATGCGGCAAGTGAAGTACCGCGTGATTCCGTTCCTGTTCTGACACCCACCGAGGATGCATGATGTTGGCCACCGCCCTCCCCGCCGCCAGCGATACCGTCGCCGACCCCTTGCGCGCCCCCGCCCCGCGCACGGTGGAAGAAACCGGCCTGCCCCAGCTGTTCCTGGTCGACCTGCTGTGCAAGATCCTGGCCCAGCATGGCCAGATGCAGCTGAGCGAACTGGCCGCCAGCACCAAGCTGGCCGTCAGCGTGCTCGACGCGCTGCTGGTGCCGATGCGGGCCGAGAAGCTGTGCGAAGTGGCGCGCCGCGGCGGCAGCGGCACCGACGCCGACCTGTGCTTCAACCTGACGGACGCCGGCCGCGCGCGGGCCCAGGAGGCATCCCAGCGCGACGCCTACACCGGTCCGGCGCCGGTGGCCTATGCCGACTATGTGGCCCAGGTGCGGCGCAACAGCGTGACCCACAAGCCGCTGGGCCGGGCCCACATGCAGCACGTGTATGACGGCGTGGTGGTGCGCCCGGCCCTGCTCGACCAGCTGGGGGCGGCCTTCAATTCCGGCCGCGCCATCTTCATGCACGGCCCGGCCGGCAGCGGCAAGAGCTATCTGGCCGAGCGCCTGCACGGCCTGCTCGAAGGCGAGGTGCCGATCCCGCACGCGATGCTGATCGACGGCGCCGTGGTGCCCATCTACGACCCCGTGGTGCATCCGGCCGTGGCCGACGACACGCCGGCCGGCAGCCAGTTCGACCGCCGCTACACGCGCGACCAGCGCTGGGTGCGCTGCCAGCGCCCGGCCGTGCTGACGGGCGGCGAACTGACCATCGAGATGCTGGACCTGCGCTTCGACCATGGCGCCCGCCTGTA
>JAZJZQ010000093.1:14321-19918 GCA_040389625.1 Pseudomonadota bacterium
GCGAACTGACCATCGAGATGCTGGACCTGCGCTTCGACCATGGCGCCCGCCTGTATCAGGCGCCACCGCACCTGAAGGCCAACGGCGGCATCCTCGTGATCGACGACCTGGGCCGCCAGCGCTGCTCGGCGGTGGAACTGATGAACCGCTGGATCGTGCCGCTTGACCGCCAGATCGACTTCCTGACGCTGCAGAACGGCTACAAGTTCGCCGTGCCGTTCGACATGGTCGTCGTGTTCTCGTCCAACCTGCAGCCCGAGGAGCTGGCCGACGGCGCCTTCCTGCGCCGGCTCGGCTACAAGATCCACGTGGGCGCGCTGCCCGTGCCGCTGTACCAGACCGTATTCCGCCAGGTGTGCGAACGGCTGGGCATAGGCTACGACGAGGCCATGTTCGATTACCTGCTGCGCGCCCACCACGAGCGCGAGGGACGGCCGCTGATGGCCTGCTACCCGAACGACCTGCTGGGCCAGCTATGCGACCTGGCCCACTACGAAGGCCGCGCACCGCGCCTGGACCAGGCGGCGCTGGACTGGGCCTGGCAAAACTATTTCGGCACGCCCGGCGACGCCGGCGACAGCGCTAACCTAGGGGAACAAAAATGAGAAATACACGCGCCATTATCATGATGCTGGTCGCCATCGTCCTCGCCTTCGGCGCGGTGCTGGTGGCGGCCCAGTGGATCAACAAACAGTCCTCCACCAATACCCAGAAGGTGGCCGTGGCCCTGGTCGACATCCCGCTCGGCTCGCGCATTAACGCGGAAATGGTGCGGCTGGTGGACTGGCCGGCCGCGGCCATGCCGCCGGGCGCCTTCAACGATCCCAAACTGGTCGATACCCGCGTCACCCGCACCACCATCCAACGCGGCGAACCGTTGATGGAAGCCAAGCTGGCCCCACCGGGCACCCAGGGCGGCCTGTCGGCCGTGGTGGCCGAGGGCAAGCGGGCCATGACGGTGCGCGTGAACGACGTGGTGGGCGTGGCCGGCTTCGCCCTGCCCGGCAACTTCGTCGACATCCTCGTCAATACCCAGGAGGAAGGGGTACGCAACAACGCCGTCAAGGACCCCAGCATTTCCAAGATCGTGCTCGAGCGCATCCTGGTGCTGGCCATCGCCCAGGAAGCGGGGCGCGACGACACCAAGCCCAAGGTGGTCAACGCCGTCACGCTGGAAGTGTCGCCGGAGCAGGCCGAGAAACTGGATCTGGCGCGCAGCGTGGGCACCTTGTCGCTGGTGCTGCGTAACCAGATCGACCCCAAGCCAGTGACGACAGCCGGCGCCACCAAGACCAGCCTGCTGGGCAAGCCGGCGCCGGCGCCGGAAGCCAAGCCGGTGGCCGCGGCCCCGCCGCGCGTGCCGGCGCCCAAGCGCGTGGCCGCCGTGCGCCCGCCGTCGGGCACCCAGGTGGAAATCATCAAGGGGCTGGATCGCAGCACCCAGCAATTTTAAGGCTAGCCTAGGAGCTTCAGCATGAATACTATCCGCTGCAACAAGACCCGCGCCGCCCTGCAACTGAGCCTGGCCCTGGCCGGCCTGCTGACCATCTGGTCCTATGCCGCCGCAGAGGGGGACAAGCCGGCCAAGGTGGTCAAGGGCGCCAAGAGCGTCAAGAGCGTCAAGGTCGATGCCGTCGTGCCGCCGGCCCATGTGGGCACGGTCGAACTGGCGCCCCAGGTACACCTGGCGGCTGGCAAGTCCACCCTGATGCGCCTGCCCTACCCGGCCAGCCGCCTGGCCGTGGGCGACGCCCGCATTGCCGACGTGATCCTGCTCAAGCCCGATGAAGTCTATATGCTGGGAAAGAACGCCGGCTCGACCAACCTGATCCTGTGGAGCAAGCAAGGCGACGCCACCGTGGTCGACCTGTCCGTGGGCGTGGACACGACGGCCCTGCAGGCCCGCTACAGCCAGCTGCTGGCGGGCGAGAAGGACTTGCATATCACGGCCGCGGCCGACACGCTGATCCTGTCGGGCACGGTGTCGGACGTGGTCAAGGCCGACCAGGCGATGGCGCTGGCCACGGCCTACGTACAGGGCAACGCGCGCGCGGGCGCCAGCGCCGGCGCCGGCGCCGGCGCGCAGGGTGCCAGCGGCGGTGGCGGCGGTGGCGGCGAGGGCGCTTCGCCCAAGGTGGTCAACCTGCTCAAGATCGCCGCACCCCAGCAGGTGATGCTGGAAGTGAAGGTGGCCGAAGTGTCCAAGACCCTGGTCGACCAGCTCGGCGCCAGCCTGGGCATTAGCCGCACCGTGGGTGGCTGGACCTACACCATGCTGTCGAATCTGCTCAGCAGCAATCCCGGCAAGCTGGACGCCTTCAACAACCGCAACGGCAACTTCGCCAGCCTGGACGCGCAAAAACGCGACGGCCTGATCAAGGTGCTGGCTGAACCGACCCTGATGGCCATCAGCGGCCAGGAGGCCAGCTTCCTGGCCGGCGGCAAGATCTTCATCCCGGTGGCGCAGACCAACAACGGCGGCAGCCAGACCATCACGCTGGAAGAAAAAGAGTTCGGGGTGGCCGTCAAGTTCACCCCCACCGTGCTCGACGGCGGACGCATCAACCTCAAGGTGGCACCGGAAGTGTCGGACCTGAACAAGGAAGGGGTGGGCATCACGGCCACCGGCGTCAACACGACGGCCATCCTGCCCTCGTTTACCACGCGCCGCGCCACCACCACGGTGCAGCTGTTCGACGGCCAGAGCTTCGCCATCGGCGGCCTGATCAAGAACAACGTCACCACCAGCATCAAGGCCTTCCCCGGCCTCGGTGAAATTCCCGTGCTGGGTGCCCTGTTCCGCAGCAGCGACTTCCAGACCGACCGCACGGAACTGGTGTTCATCGTCACGCCCCACCTGGTGCAGCCGCTGCCGGCCGACTACAAGCTGCCCACGGACGGCTACATCCAGCCCAGCCGCGGCGAATTCTTCCTGCAGGGCAAACTCGAAGGCAAGCCGCCATCGCAGTCCGCTCCCGCGCCCCAGCAAGCGGCGCCGGCGGCCGGCGGCTTTGACGTCAAATAGGAGAACCATCATGAAAAACACCTTATGCGCCGCGAGCGCCGCCCTGCTGCTGGGCGCCTGCGCCACCACCCCCTACCTGGACAGCCAGTTCGGCCAGGCCAACCGCATGATCCAGGCCCAGCAGACCATCAATCCGCAAGGCTTGCCCGGCAACCCCAGCGCCGGCGTGGACGGCAAGGTGGTCAAGAGCGCCTACGACCAGTACCAGAAGAGCTACCGGGCGCCGGAACCGCAGTCGGCCGCCTTCACCATCGGCCTCGGTTCGGGCGGCAAGTAGCCATACCAGGAGCCGGCATCATGCGCATCCCCTACCTGAACAGCCAGCGCGGCACGGTGGCCATCATCGCCGCCATCGCGCTGCCTATCCTGATCGGCTTCGCCGGCCTGGCGCTGGACGGCGGTCGCCTGTACCTGCACAAGACGGAGCTGCAGAACGCGGCCGACGCCTGCGCGCTGGCCGCCTCGCGCGAATTGACCTGCGATCCGGCCGCGGGCCCCTGCAACGCCAGCTATCTGCTCAACGCGGAGAATGCCGGCTTGACCGTGGGCCGGCTGAACCGCATCGATTTCCAGGCCAATACCGTCGGCGTCGGCCAACTGAGCGCAGCCGACATCACGTTCAGCACCAGCTTCGCGCCCAATTCCAGCTATTTGTCGCGCGCCAACGGGGCCGATCCGGCGTCGAAATACGTGATGTGCTCGCCCCACCAGAGCGGCATCCTGCCATGGTTCATGCAAGTGCTGGGCATCGGCACGCAAAGCGTGGACGCCTACGCGGTGGCCACGCTGGCATCGGCGCAAGCCAATTGCGCCATCCCCATCGGCATGTGCAAGCTGCCCAGCGCGCCGGCCAGCGATCCGTTCGCCGGCCTGGTCGTGGGCCAGTGGGTCAGCAGCCAGCTAAGCCAGGCAGCTACCGGCAGCTTCGACTGGATCGACTTCACGCCGCCGGGCGGCGGCGCCAGCGAACTGGCGGGCTTGATCAAGGGCACCGGCGCCTGCAGCGTGCCGCCGCCGCCCACCCAGGTGGGCGAGCAGGGCAACATCACCAGCCTCGACACTGCGTGGAACACGCGCTTCGGCCTCTACCATGGCAGCGACAACAAGACCAACGCGGCGCCCGATTACACAGGGTTCGCCTACACGCCCGTGAACTGGCCCAGTAAGTTCAACGCCTACGGCGGCAGCGGACCGATCACCAATTTCCAGACCGCGCGCAACCAGCATCTGGTCTGGCAGGGCAACGGCGTGAACAACAGCAATGGCACCAACGTCAGCATGGGCGGCGTGCAGCTGTCGAGCCAGGCGGACCTGACCACCTACGGCGCCGACCGCCGCCTGGTGACGGCGCCGCTGGTCGACTGCACCAATTGGGCCGCGTCCAATCCGCAGACGGTGCCCATCCTGGGCTACGCCTGCGTGCTGATGCTGCACCCCATCCCCGGCAGCGACGGCAACACCTGGCTCGAGTACCGCGGCAAATCGACCGACCCGTCCAGCCCATGCGCCACCTCCGGCGTCGTCGGCGGTCCGGGCGCCGTGGGGCCGCTGGTGCCCGCGCTGGTGCAATAGGAGATCAGACATGCGATTCCTGCACAAACAACGTGGCGTGGCCAGTGTGGAACTGGGCATTCTGCTGGTGCCGCTGGTACTGCTGACCTTTGGCACCAGCGAGTACGGCCGCGCCGTCTACCAGTACAACACGCTGGTCAAATCGAGCCGAGACGCGGCACGCTTCTTGTCCGGCCAGGGGCCGGGCGACCCCGCCGACCTGGCCACGGCCAAGTGCCTGGCCGTGTATGGCAACACGGACTGCAACGGCAGCACCTTGCTGCCCGGCCTGACCACCGCCATGGTCACTGTGTGCGACAGCAGCTATTGCCCG
The DNA here is from genome assembly GCA_040389625.1 of Pseudomonadota bacterium. GTDB lineage: Bacteria > Pseudomonadota > Gammaproteobacteria > Burkholderiales > Burkholderiaceae_D > Rugamonas. The sequence goes on from JAZJZQ010000093.1 coordinate 19,232, forward strand.
TCCACGCACCAGAACCAGCCCACCGGCAGCGGCGTGCTCAACCTGGTCACGGTGACCATCAGCGGCTACCAGTTCACGTCGCTGGTGCCGTTCATCGCGCCCAGCGTCACGTTCAACGACATCAGCACCACGATGCGGCAAATCCTATGAAAACGCCACGCGCCCGCGCCGCCTGCACGCTGCCCGCCATCGGCTATCGCGCCCGCCAGCGCGGTGCCACGGCCGTGGAATTCGCCATCGTGGCCACCGTGTTCCTGATGCTGATGATAGGCATGATGGAGATGGGCCGCATGCTGTTCTACTGGAACACGGCCGTCGAGGCCACCCGCCTCGGCGCGCGCGTGGCGGCCGTGTGCGACATGGGCGACGCCGACATCAAGGCCAAGATGCATGCCATGCTCGACGTGCTGCCCACCAGTGCCATCACCGTCACCTACACGGGTAGCGATCCCCTCGTGGCTTGCACGGTCGACACTTGCCGCTACGTGACGGTGGCCATCAACGCCGGCGTCGGCGTGGCCACCTATATTCCGGGCGTGCCGCTGGCGCTGACACTGCCGGCCATGTCGACCACGCTGCCGCGCGAGAGCATGCTCAGCACCGTCGGCGGCAGCCCCAATCCGGTCTGCCAGTGAACGCCCTACCGCTTAATCATTTACAGGAGTCATCGTGAAAATCACCGTCGTT
>JAZJZQ010000094.1:0-2661 GCA_040389625.1 Pseudomonadota bacterium
AGCGCCTGCTGGCCACGGTGTCCGTGGCGCGCGCCCTGGGCGCCGGCTGGCAGCCGTCGCCGGCGCTGGCGGCCGTTGCCACCGGCGCCGTCAAGACGGTGCAGTAAGCTTCGCAGTCCTCCCCGCCGGAGCGGCGCCGCCGCTCCCGCCATCCCCCGACGCGGAAGAGGCCAGCGGCAAACGTGCCGCTGGCCCGAAGCGTTCCAGCATGAAGTCGATGAAGGTGGTCAGCTTGGGCGTGGCCTGGCGGTCGCGCGGATAGACCAGGTGCATGGGCCGCGCCAGCGGCACATAGTCCTCCAGTATCGGCACCAGCCGTCCGGCCGCGATGTCCTGCGCCAGCAGCACCTCGGCCTGCATCACGATGCCAAAGCCGTGCAGCGCGGCCGTGCGCAAGGCCTGGCCGTTGTTGGCCCGGAAGCGGCTGGGCGGCACCGTGTTGGCCCCCTGTTCGCCGCGCAAACGCCAGCGGATGGCGTGCGGCCAGTGCATGAAGTCCAGGCATTCGTGCCGTGCCAGTTCATCGGGCGTGCGCGGCGTGCCGCGGCGCGCCAGGTAGGCCGGCGCCGCGCAGATCACCATCGCATACGGGAACAGGGCGCGCGCCACCATGGTCGAATCTTCCAGCTTGCCGATACGTACGGCCAGGTCGTAGCCTTCATCCACCAGATCCACCAGGCGGTCGTTCAGGCTCAGGTCCACGCTCACTTCCGGGTGGCGCTCCAGGTATTCCGTGATGGCGGGGCTGAGCCATTCGGCGCCGAACGAGACGGGCGCCGTGATCTTGAGCCGTCCGCGCGCGCCGGCGCGCATGGCCGCCGCGCCCGTCTCGGCCGCCTCGATCTGGGCCAGGATGGCGCGGCACTGCTCCACGTACTGCAGCCCGATCTCCGTCAGGCTCTGGCGCCGCGTGGTGCGCGTGAGCAGGCGCGCGCCCAGCGTCTCCTCCAGCTGGGTGATGTGCTTGCCCACCATGACGGGCGAGAGGCCGAAGGCGGCGGCGGCGGCCGTGAAACTGCCGGCGTCGACCACGGCCACGAAAATTGCCATGCTGCGTAGCTTGTCCATCGATTGCTAACTGTCGTTTAGTAATGATCTAAATCCTAGCGTATTTATTCCTTTTTCGCTTGGCGCCATACTGCTTGCACTCACCAACCAGACAAGGAGCAGCAAATGAAAGTGATCGTGATCGGCGCCACCGGCGCAGTGGGGCAGGCCGTGGTGGAAGAGCTGGGCCAGCGCCACGACATCATTACCGTCGGCGCCAGCAGCGGCCAGTATCAGGCGGACATGGCCGACATCGGCCAGGTGCGCAGCCTGTTCGCCAGGGTGGGCAAGGCCGATGCCGTGGTGGTGACAGCCGGCGCGCTGCATTTCGGGCCGCTGGCCGAATTTACGCCCGAGCAGTTCCGCATCGGCCTGGACAGCAAACTGATGGGGCAAGTCAACGTGGCCCTGGTGGCGCAGGAATGCCTGAACGATGGCGGCTCCATCACGCTCACCAGCGGCATCGTGTCGGAACAGCCGATCCGCTACGGCGCCAGCGCCAGCATGGTGAATTCTGCGCTGGAAGGCTTTGTGCGTGGTGCCGCCATCGAACTGCCGCGCGGCCTGCGCATCAACGTCGTCAGCCCCACCGTGCTGCAGGAATCGATGGACAAGTACGCGCCATACTTCCGCGGCTTCGAACCGGTGGCCGCCAGCCGCGCCGCGCTGGCCTACAGCCGCAGCGTGGAAGGGGCGCAGACGGGGCAGGTCTACCGCGCCTGGTAAGTTTGGCCCGGTGCAACCTTGGTGGGATTACAATACGTGCCCATATCGAAGAGCGTGCATGGTGCCGCTCTTCCGATCCACCATTCCGAGGTTTTATGAAAACCATGCTGTTCCCCCTGTTGCTGGCCGCCAGCGCAGTCAGTGCGTCGGCCGCGCCGGCCACCGAAGCCGAACTGAACCAGATGAGCAAGCGCTTCGCGCCCGTCGCATTGACGGCCGACACGGCGCACCTGTCGGCCGGCGACAAGCAAGCCATCGCCAAGCTGATCGAGGCGGCCAAGATCGTCGACGTGCTGCAGCTGCGCCAGCGCTGGCCGCAGAACGAGGCCCTGTGGGCCGCCCTGCAGCGCGACACCACGCCGCTGGGCAAGGCGCGCCTGAACTACTTCTGGCTCAACAAAGGGCCATGGTCCATCATCGATGGTAACGCCTCCTTCCTGCCGGCCCAGCTGGCCGGCATCGCCATTCCCGCCACCAAGCCGGCGGCGGGCAACTTCTACCCGGCCGGCGCCTCCAAGCAGGCGCTGGAAACGTGGATCAACGGTTTGCCGGCGGCGGACAAGGAACAGGCGCAATGGTTCTACACCGTCATCCGTGCCGGCGCGGACGGCAAGTTCAAGACGGTGCCCTATGCCGAGGAATACCAGCCCGAGCTGACCCGCCTGGCTACGCTGCTCAAGGAAGCGGCCGCCGCCACGGACAATGCGTCGCTCAAGAAATTCCTCACCCTGCGCGCGGACGCCGTGCTGTCGAACGATTACCTGGCCTCCGATTTCGCGTGGATGGACCTCGATTCGCCGGTCGACGTGACCATCGGCCCGTATGAGACCTATAACGACGAACTGTTCGGCTACAAGGCCGCGTTCGAAGCCTACGTCAACATCCGCG
>JAZJZQ010000095.1:0-1947 GCA_040389625.1 Pseudomonadota bacterium
TCGTGGCCCGGCATCACCAGCTTGATGCGCCAGGTGCGCATGGCCAGGGTCTGGCCTTCGCGGCTCCATTGATGGATGAAGTAGGCGCCCAGCAAGAGAAAGGCCAGCGCTTGCCGCATGTGCTCGATCACCTTGGCGTGACTGGCCTGGGTGGCGATCTCGAATACGAGGAAGGGCAGGAACAGCACGGCCAGGCCGAGCAGGGTCTCGTACACCATAGCGATCAGGCGGCGCGCCACCGTGGGCGTGCTCTGGCTGGCAACAGCCGGGGTGGGGCTCAGGGTGGGACTATTTGACATTCGTGGATGCGGGTGCGCTGGCCGGGTTGGCGGCCGGGGTCGTGGTGCCGGCCGGCGTCGCGGACGCTGCCGGAGCGGCGCTGGTGCTGGCCGGTGCCGGCGTTGAGGCAGGCGCCGGAGCGGCGCCGGCGGCCGGCGCAGGGGCGCCCGTTGGCACGGCCGGTACCGTCGGCGTGGCCGTGATCGGCGCGATCGACGGCGGAGGCGTGACGTTCTTCTTGATCGGCGCCACCGTCTTCATCTTGCTCTGCTCCAGCGTGGGCAGGTTGGCCACCTGTTTCTTCACGGCGGCCGCCGCGGCCAGCTGTTGTTTCTGTTCGTCCGATAACTGCTGATACTCTTCCCACTGGGCCGACTTGTTGCCCGAGCCGATCTTCTGGGTCCGGGCGAAATTCTCCCGCACCTGGCGCCGCTGTTCGGGCGTCATCGTGACCCATTCGTTCATGCGTTCGCGCACGCGGGCCTGTTCGTCGGCCGTCATGGACGAGTAGCGGTTGGCGATCTTCAGCCATTTTTGCTTGCGCAAGCCTTCCATCTGGTCCCATTCCACTTGCAGGGGGAGCAGGGCTTGCTGTTGCAACGCGGTTAATTCCTTCCACAGGGGCTTGTCCAGTGCCTTGGGCGCGGCGCCATGCTGCTTGCCGCCCGCGCCAGGCTTGCCGGCGGCAGCCGATGCCGACGCCGACGGTGCGACCGCCGCGACGCTGGCCGCCGGTGCTGCCGGCGGCGGACGCGTGCCGACCCAGACCGTGCCGGCCACCGCTGCCATCACGCCTGCCGCCACCGCCACCCCCAGTTTTGCCCGACTGCTGAAACCTGTCATGCTTATTGCTCGCTTTGGGCGAGGTAGGCGTTAAAGCCGTGGTCCAGGTAGGCCGACAGCGGCAGCTCGTCCGACAGCACGGCCGCGTCCAGCTCGGCCAGTTCGGCGATGCGCTGTTGCTGTTCGTACTGATAGATGCCGATCAAGCCCGTCACCAGCACCAGCAGGGGGATCACCATGCTGGCCCGGCCCAGCCACGAGAATGGCTGCGAGAAGTAGCTGCCCAGGCTGCCCGTGCCGCCGGCGCCGGCCGTGGCCAGCGCCGCCTGCTTGACGCGCAGCGGCGCGTCGGCCTTCTTGCGGGCCATGGCTGCCTTGCGGGCCTGGGCCAGACGGTCCGTGGTCGATGCCGGCAGCTCGTCGAGCCGTTCGTTGAGCGCGTGCCGCACCTTGTATGCGAAATTGAGTTCTTCGGTATTCATAGTTTTATTCCCTTGGCCTGCAGCGCCTCGGCGAGTGTGTGAGTTGCTCGTGAGCAATGCGTTTTGACGCTCCCCTCGGAACAACCCATCGCTTCGGCCGTTTCGGCCACGTCCATATCTTGCCAGTAACGCATGAGGAAGGCTTCCCGTTGACGCGCGGGCAGTTTTTGTACTTCACTCTCGATCAGGGCCAGCATTTGCTGGCGTTCGACCTGGTCGGCGCTGGACTCGGCGGCAGCAGTGCCCTGTTCGGCCTCGTAGGACTCCAGTATATCAAAGTCCTCATGGTCGTCGCCCGAGGGGCCCAGGCCCGAGAACAGGCTGACCCAGGTATTGCGTACTTTTTCTCGGCGGAAATAATCGAGGATGGTGGTCTGCAGGATGCGCTGGAACAGCATGGGCA
>JAZJZQ010000096.1:0-5051 GCA_040389625.1 Pseudomonadota bacterium
TCTCGGCCATGGACCAGGCCACGCAGCAGAACGCGGCCCTGGTCGAACAGGCGGCCAGCGCGGCGGCGGCCATGAAGGCGGAGACGGCACGGCTGGGCGAAGTGATGGGCGCCTTCCACATCGTCGACAGCGCGCCCCGGCCCGCCGGCACCATGGCCGCCATGGAAGCGGCCTTGGCGCGGGCCGCACCGGCCGAGCGCCTGCCGGCCGCCCCGGGCGGACACGGCGCCGGGCCCGCAACAGCGCGAACCACCAGCAGGCCGTCCCCGGCGGCGCCGGCCATCCCCGTCCCGGTCGCGGCCCAGGCGGCGCCACTGGCGGAAGAACTGGAACAATGGGAACAGTACTGAACAACGGGCGGCGGTGCCGAGCGAAGAATCAAAAATGGGGACGTACCCCTTTTTTGACAGTCATGCGCCACGGATGGCGGTGCTGATCCGCGCCGGCCGACAGTCAGATATTGGTCACGCGCTGCCCCTTGGGCGGGGCAAAGTCGAGCACCTGGTCGATCAGGCCCACCGACAGCGCCTCGCTGGCCGTCAGGTGCAGGTCGGAATAGGCGTGGATCTGCCAGTGTTCTTCCGTCAGCCGCACGTGTTCGCGGATGATCTGCTCGGTGCGCGCGTCGTCGGCCTGCAAGCCTTCCACGATGATGCGCAGCGCATCCGGACGCGCCCCGTGCGGCGCGCTGGCGTGCGACTTATGCACCATGAAGCGCGCCGTGTCGCTGGCGTAGCGCCGCTCCCCGGCCAGGAACACGATGACGGCGATCGAGGCCACGGCGCCGGCGTTGTAGGTGACGAAGCGGATCGGCAGCTTGCTCAGGTAGTTGTACAGGCAGATGCCGTCGCTGACGTAGCCGCCGTTGGACTGGAGCAGGATATGGGCCGTGCCGACCCGGTCTTCCGTCATGTCGGCCACGGCGTCGAACACGCGCCGCACCATGTCGCTGTTGACGTCGCCGGACAAGGTGAACCAGGCATGTCCTTCAAATTGGTCGCTCTGTTCGTTCATGGCCGCCCCGCAGGTTGTTTGGGCAATTCTAGCAAAATGGCGGCCAGCCGGCCCGCCAGCGTCCCCATTCGTGCGCGCCCGGCAAGAGCGGCCCGCAGCTGGTTTTATTGACAGCAACGCCCTTCTGGCATATATTCCCCAGTCTTGATCGGGAGAGGGCTGACCTGCGCAGCCGCCGAAGGGGCACTACCCAAAAACTCTCAGGCAAAAGGACCGATCAAGGGACCGGCGCGCGCAAGCGCCCGGCTCAACTCTGGAGAGCGGCCGCGGCACACGCCGGCGGCCCACCGAAGGGGCGCACGGGATCATTCCCGTAATCTCTCAGGTACCAAGGACAGAGGGGTCTGCGATCAAACGTGGAGAGGCTGCTTTAGCTCATCCTTGTATGTTCCGTTAACCCCTTTTACATTTGGACCGAGGAATTCATGACGCTCAAAGCCACCCCGCTCAATCAAGCCCACCGCGACGCGGGCGCCCGCATGGTCGATTTCGGCGGCTGGGACATGCCGGTCAATTACGGTTCCCAAATCGAAGAGCACCGCGCCGTGCGCACCGATGTCGGCATGTTCGACGTGGCCCACATGTGCGTGGTCGACATCAAGGGCGACAATGTGCGCGCCTTCCTGCGCGGCCTGCTGGCCAACAACGTCGACAAGCTGCAGGTATCGGGCAAGGCCCTGTACTCGTGCATGCTCAACCCGCAAGGTTTCGTGATCGACGACCTGATCGTCTACTTCATCAACGAGAGCTGGTTCCGCCTGGTGGTCAACGCCGGCACGGCCGAGAAGGACGTGGCCTGGATGCAGGCCCAGAATGCGGCCACCAGCAGCGGCCTGACCATCACCCAGCGCCGCGACGGCGCCAACGCCATGGCCCTGATCGCCGTGCAGGGCCCCAACGCCCGCGCCAAGGTGTGGCAGGTGATCCCTGAAGCGCAGGCCGCCACGGCCGACATGAAGCCGTTCAACGTGGCCTTCGCCCAGAGCGCCGTGTTCGGCGAAGCGATGGTGGCCCGCACCGGCTACACGGGCGAAGACGGCTTCGAGATCGGCGTCGCCGCCGACCAGGCCGTGGCCCTGTGGAACGCGCTGGCCGCCGCCGGCGTCAAGCCGGCCGGCCTCGGTGCGCGCGACACGCTGCGCCTGGAAGCGGGCATGAACCTGTACGGCCAGGACATGGACGAAACCGTCAACCCGCTCGACGCCGGCCTGGCCTGGACCATCGACCTGGTGTCGCCGCGCGACTTCATCGGCAAGGCCGCGCTGGAAGAAATGGGCCAGAACGCCCAGTTCGTGGGCCTGCTGCTGCGCGAAAAAGGCGGCGTGCTGCGCGCCCACCAGAAAGTCATCGTGGCCGGCAGCGACGCCACCGGCGAGATCACCAGCGGCACCTTCAGCCCCACCATGCAGCAGGCCATCGCGCTGGCGCGCGTGCCGATGGGCGTGGCCGTGGGCGACACCGTGCACGTGGAAATCCGCGACAAGAAGCTGGCCGCCTCGGTCGTCAAGCTGCCGTTCGTGCGCAACGGTAAAATCCTCGTTGCCTGACCCAAACAATTTAATCAACATTTACCTCTGGAGCCACACATGAACATCCCTGCAGACCTGAAGTACACCGAGTCCCACGAGTGGGTACGCCTGGAAGCTGACGGCACCGTCACCGTCGGCATCACCGAGTACGCGCAGGACGCGTTGGGCGACATCGTCTTCGTCGAACTGCCGAAAGTGGGCGCCACCTACGGCGCCGGCGACGACGCGGCCGTGGTGGAATCGGTCAAGGCCGCCAGCGACATCTACGCGCCGGTCGCGGGCGAAGTGGTGGCCATCAACGAAGACGTGGTCAACGCGCCCGAGTCGATCAACGCCGACGCCTACGCCGCCTGGATGTTCAAGATCAAGCCGGCCGACGCCAACGCCATCAACGGCCTGCTCGACGCAGCCGCCTACGGCAAGACCACCGCCTAAGAACGGAACCGGGCCAGCCTTCGCGCTGGCCTTTTTCCTTCCCGGCCGCCCTTCCCCGGCACCGCATATCCTCTCTTTTTTGGCCCTGACACATCATGACCCGCACCAGCCTGACCCAACTTGAAGCCCGCGACGCCTTCCTGGCCCGCCACATCGGCCCCGACGCCGCCGAACAGCAAGCCATGCTGTCCGTGCTCGGCTACGCCTCGCGCGCCGCCCTGATCGACGCCCTCGTCCCTGCCAACATCCGCAACCAGGGCGCGCTGCCGCTGGGCCAGTACAGCGCTCCCATGCCCGAGCAGGAAGCGCTGGGCAAGCTCAAGGCCATCGCGGCCAAGAACCAGGTGCTCAAGTCGCTGATCGGCCAGGGCTACTACAACACCCACACGCCAGGCGTCATCCTGCGCAACATCTTCGAAAACCCGGCCTGGTACACGGCCTACACGCCCTACCAGCCCGAGATCTCGCAAGGCCGCCTGGAAGCGATCCTGAACTTCCAGCAGGTCATCACCGACCTGACCGGCATGGGCATCGCCAACGCCTCCATGCTCGACGAAGGCACGGCCGCCGCCGAAGCCATGACGCTGATCCAGCGCGTGGGCAAATCGAAGTCGCAAGTGTTCTACGTGGCCGACGACGTGCTGCCGCAAACGCGCGAAGTGGTGGAAACGCGCGCCCAGCCGCTGGGCATCGAAGTGCGCGGCTTCGCGCCGGCCGAACTGGCCGGCCTGCCGGACTGCTTCGGCGTGCTGCTGCAGTACCCTGGCGTGAACGGCGTGGTGCGCGACTACAAGCAAGCCGTGGCCGACGTCAAGGCCCGCGGCGCGATGGTGGTGGTGGCGGCCGACCTGCTGGCCCTGACCATGCTGACCCCGCCGGGCGAATGGGGCGCCGACGTCGTCGTCGGTAACAGCCAGCGCTTTGGCGTGCCGCTCGGTTTCGGCGGCCCGCACGCCGGCTACCTGTCGACCCGCGACGAATTCAAGCGCAGCATGTCGGGCCGCCTGGTCGGCGTGACCATCGACTCGCAGGGCAACAAGGCCTACCGCCTGGCGCTGCAGACGCGCGAGCAGCACATCCGCCGCGAAAAGGCCACTTCCAACATCTGCACCGCACAGGTGCTGCTGGCCGTGATCGCCTCCATGTACGCCGTCTACCACGGCCCCGCCGGCCTGCGCCAGATCGCCCAGCGCGTGCACCGCTACACCGGCGTGCTGGCCGCCGGCCTGAAGGCACAGGGCTACAGCCTGGCCAACGACACCTTCTTCGACACCCTGACCGTGCAGACCGCGCGCGCCGAACAGCTGCACGCGGTAGCCGTGGCCAACGGCGTCAACCTGCGCAAGGTCGACGCCAGCCATGTCGGCCTGTCGCTGGACGAGACCACCACGCGTGAAGACATCGAACTGCTGTGGACCATCTTCGCCGACGGCGCCACCGGCGGCAAACCCTCGTTCGACGCCATCGAAGCATCGGTGCAGGACGCCTTCCCGGCCGCCCTGGGCCGCACCAGCGCCTACCTGGCGCACCCGGTGTTCAACCGCTACCACTCCGAGCACGAGATGCTGCGCTACCTGCGTTCGCTGGCCGACAAGGACCTGGCGCTGGACCGCACCATGATCCCGCTGGGCTCGTGCACCATGAAGCTCAACGCCACCAGCGAAATGGTGCCCGTGACCTGGCCCGAGTTCTCCAACATCCACCCGTTCGCGCCCGACGCGCAGACCGTGGGCTACCGCGAAATGATCGCCCAGCTGGAAGAGATGCTGTGCGCGCTGACCGGCTACGCCGCCGTGTCGCTGCAGCCTAACGCCGGCTCGCAGGGCGAATACGCCGGCCTGCTGGTGATCAAGGCCTACCACGAGTCGCGCGGCGAAGGCCACCGCAACATTTGCCTGATCCCGTCCTCGGCGCACGGCACCAACCCGGCATCGGCCAACATGGTCGGCATGCAGGTGGTGGTAACGGCCTGCGACGCCAGCGGCAACGTCGACCTGGCCGACCTCAAGGCCAAGGCTGAACTGCACTCGAAGAACCTGGCCTGCGTGATGGTGACCTACCCGTCCACCCACG
>JAZJZQ010000097.1:0-6780 GCA_040389625.1 Pseudomonadota bacterium
CCCCTGTCGTCAACGCCGACACCGGCAGCGCCGTGTTCGACAAACCGGTCGACAACATTGGCAATAAATCCATCCCCGATTACGCGACCTATGCGGCGGCCCACATCTACCGCATCGCCATCCCCGGCTGCGCCACGCCGGGGCGCATGTTCGTCGGCCAGCGCAAGGATCCCTTCGCCGTCAACTTGGGCGAGACGTTCGACCTCATCAACATCAAGGCCCCGGCGACGGAGTTTGCCGCCAATGCGGAACGGGCCGCCCGGGACGACCTGGACGACAAGAACGTCACCACCATCGCGTTGGAGGTGGCCACCGCCTGCCTGCTGGGGCGCGGCGGCGACCCCGTGCTGGGTGGCTGGACCACGGCCAGCCTGCGCCAGGCCCGCGTGCTCAATCCCGCCCCGGCCAACGGCGGCCCGGTGCGCGAGGGCGGGGCCTGGACCCAGGTATCGCGCCTTGGCATGCCGCTGGTCAACGAGCTGGTGATCGGCCTCAAGGACAAGGATGCCTTCAACGCCAGCCAGCCGGCCGGCGACGCCCGGTTCGCCACCTACGTCACCCACCCCACGCTGCCGGCGCTGGTGGAAATCCTGTTTGGCAGCGCGGGGGCCAGGGCGCCCACCAACTTCCCCCGCAACGACCTGGTGGCCACCTTCCTCACCGGGATCAAGGGCTTGAACCAGCCGGTCCGGGTGACGCCGGCCGAAATGCTGCGCCTGAATACGGCCATCGCGCCCATGGCCAAGGGCGCGCAGAACCGCTTGGGTGTGATCGGCGGCGATAACGCCGGCTTCCCCAACGGCCGCCGGCCCGGCGACGACGTGGTCGATATCGAACTGCGGGTGGCGATGGGCAAGCTGTGCACGCTGGGCATAGGCTGCGCGCCGGCCGATGCACCGGCCGGCGGGCTGCACTTCACGGACGGTGCCTACCTGGACGACAGCTTCTTCACGGCCGCCTTCCCCTATCTGAAAACACCGATCCCCGGTTCGCCGCAGCAATAACGCGCTAACGGGACACAGGAGTTGACCTTGAAACAACGCATAGAGTTACTGGCGCCAGCGCCGATCCCGGTCCCGGTGTCGGTGTCGAAGCCGATTCAGAGGGCGATGTCGACACTGATCCTGCCACTGGCGATGGCGGTGGTGCTCAGCGGCTGCGGCGGCACGGGGCCGGCACCGTCCGCAGCGCCGGCGGTCGATGCCTACATCGCGGCCGTGCTGGCCATGGTCGCCACCGGCAACGACGACAGCGAACCGGCCACCGCCGACACCTTCGCCACCGCCTCCAGCGCAGAGGGCGAACCGGCCGCCTTGCCGCTGGTGTCGCAATGACGGTGCGGCCGGGGCAGGACATGGCAACTGGGCTTGCCATCGGTCCGGCGCCCCGGCGCGTGTCAGGTTCGCAAACGGAGCGCGAGTGGCGAACGCATCGCCACCGCCCGCCCGGGCACCTCGTCGCCCCGATGGCGCGGTGGGTTCTGATGGCGGCCGTATTGGCGTGGGCCGCGCTGGCGTCGGCCGCCCCGGCCGGCCCCTTCCTGCCGGCTCATGGCACCGACGTGCTCGAGCTGCTGCCGCGCGCCACCGATCCCGAGCAGCAGGAGCTGCGCCGCCTGCGCGCTCAACTCTCCGCCCACCCGCGCGATGTGGCCCTGGCCACCACCCTGGCCCAGCGTTATATCGCCATAGGCCGGGCCGAAACAGACCCGCGCTACTTCGGCTACGCCCAGGCCGCGCTGGCGCCGTGGTGGACGCTGGCGGCGCCGCCGCCGTCCGTGCGCCTGCTGCGCGCCACGCTGCTGCAGGGCAGCCACCAGTTCGAGGCCGCCCTGGCCGACCTGGATGGCTTACTGGCCGTCGAGCCCGCCAATGCCCAAGCGTGGCTAACGCGCGCCAGCGTGCAGACCGTGCGCGGCCAATATGGCGCCGCCACCGCCAGCTGCGCCCGTGTCGCCGCGCTGGCCGATCCCTTGAGCGCCGCCACCTGCATCGCCGCCGTCGGCGCCATGACCGGCCAGCTGGAGGCCAGCGCACAACTGCTCAAGTTCACACTGCAAGGCAGCACCAGCGCGCCGGACGAACAGCAAGCCTGGGCCCTGACGCTGCTGGCGGAAATAGCGGCCCGCCAGGGCGCGGCCTCCACGGCCGAGGCGTATTACCGGCGTGCGCTGGCCCTGCGTCCACGCGACAGCTACCTGCTGGGCGCGTACGCCGACTTCCTGCTGGACCAGGGCCGGGCGCGCGCCGTGATCACGCTGCTGCAAGGCCAGACCCGCATCGACGCACTGCTGCTGCGTCGCGCGCTGGCCCTGCGCCAGCTGCCCGATGCGGCGCCGGCGCTGGCCGCCGACGTGGCCGAACTGGCGGCCCGCTTCGACGCCGCCCGGCAGCGCGGCGACACCATCCACCGGCGCGAACAGGCCCGCTACTCACTGCATCTGCGGCACGACCCGGTCGCCGCGCTGGCGCTGGCGCGCGCCAACTGGGCAGTGCAAAAGGAACTGGCCGACAGCCGCATCTGCCTGAAAGCGGCATGGGCCGCCCGCGCCCCGGCGGCCGCGCGCCCCGTGCTCGACTGGCTGGCAAGCCACGGCACGCAGGATGTGGTGCTGGCGCGCCTGGCCACCCGGCTGCAGGGCACGCCATGATGGGGCGCTGGCGGCCGTATCCGCGTCCGGATCAGCAGCCGCATCCTCGTTCGCAGCGGCATGTGCTGCCGCAGCCGCAGCCGCTACCACTACCGCTACCGTTGCGACTACTGCTGCTGCTGACGCTGTGCTGCTGCCCCCCCGCTGCGTGGGCGCACAAGCCCAGCGACAGCTACCTGGCGCTGACCGTGCGCGACGGCGGCATCGACGGTCAGTGGGACATCGCCTTGCGTGACCTGGACTACGCCATCGGCCTCGACGGTGATGGCGACGGCCGGTTGACGTGGGACGAAATCCGGGGCCGTCACGGCGCCATCGCCGCCTATGCGCTGGCGCGGCTGACGCTGGCCGACGGGCAGGGCTCATGTCGGCCCGTGGCCACAGCGCAGCTGATCGCGCGCCACACGGATGGCGCCTACAGCGTATTGCGCTTCCATGCCCGCTGTCCGGGCGCGGCCAGCGCGCTCACCATAGGCTACCGCCTGTTCGCGGAACTCGATCCGCAGCACAAGGGCTTGCTGCGGGTCGACTACGCGGGCCGCAGCGCCACCGCCATCTTCGATCCCGAACACGCGCGCCAGACGCTGGCGCTGCAGGCGCCGGATCGCGTGGGCCAGTTCGCGGCCTACGTCCGGCACGGCGTCTGGCACATCTGGCTCGGCTACGACCACATCCTGTTCCTGCTGTCGTTGCTGCTGCCGGCCGTGCTGGCCCGGGACGGCCCGGCCGCCCGCGCGTCCGTCCTGGCCGGCGCCTCCGGCCGGCTGCGCGCCGCCTTCATCGACGTGCTGCAGGTCGTCACGGCCTTCACGCTGGCCCATACGCTGACGTTGACGCTGGCCAGCCTGTCGCTGGTGGCGCTGCCATCGCGCTGGGTGGAGTCGGCCATCGCCGCCTCGGTGGCGCTGGCCGCGCTCAACAACCTGCTGCCGTTGTTCCGGGACCGCCGGCCGCTGGCCGCCTTTGGATTCGGCCTGATCCACGGCTTCGGCTTCGCCAGCGTGCTGGCCGATCTCGGCCTGCCGAGGGACGCCCTGCTGCAAAGCCTGTTCGGTTTCAACCTCGGAGTCGAACTGGGGCAATTGGCCATCGTCGCCCTGTTCCTGCCGCCGGCCTACACTTTGCGCACCACCATGTTGTACCGTCGCCTGATGCAAGGGGGCTCGCTGCTGATCGCCCTGGTGGCCGTGGTCTGGCTGGCGCAGCGGGCGCTGGACTTGAAGCCCGGCTGAGCCAGCCCGGTTTGCCCCGCCGCGTCATGCGCGCCCGGCTCAGTGCACGATGGCCAGCTTGCCGAAGTGGCGTCCGCCGGCCGCCAGGTCGGCGTAGGCGGCCCGCGTGTCGTCGATATCGTACACGCGGTCGATCACGGGCACGATACGGTGGGCCGAGATGGCACGTACCGCCTCGGCCAGGTCGGCCACGGAGCCGGTGTTGTTACCCACGATGCGCAGGGCCTTGACGATCACGGGCAGCAGGTCGATGGCCGCCGCCGTGCCCGTGACGAAGCCCACCGTGAACACGGTGCCGCCTATGGCTGCCGCGTTGAGCGCGCGCGCGAAGGTGGCGCCGCCCACCGTCTCCACCACCAGGTCGGCGCCCCGGCCCGCTGTCAACTTGCGCACCTGTTCATCCCAGTCCGGCGTGGCGCGGTAGTTGATCAGGTGATCGGCGCCCAGCTGGCGCGCCCGCTCCAATTTTTCATCGGACGACGACGCCAGGATCACCGTGGCACCGGACGCCTTGGCGAACTGCAGGGCGAAAATGCTGACCCCTCCCGTCCCCAGCAGCACGACGACGGCGCCGGGACGCAGCTGGGCCGAACGCACGGCATTCCAGGCCGTGGTGGCGGCGACGGGCAACGCCGCGCCCTGCACGAAATCCAGATGCTCAGGCAACGCCACCACACTGGCGGCGGGCACGACCACGTACTCGGCCAGTGAGCCGGGCAGGTTGATGCCCCGCAGCGCAGCCACATGGTGCGCCGTGATGGCGCCGCCTTGCCAGTTCGGCATGAAGTGGGGAACGACTCGGTCGCCCACAGCGAGGCCGGCCAGTTCGGCGGCGCCGTCACCGAGCGCGGCCACTTCGCCAGCGCCATCGGCCACCGGCACCATGGGCCAACTCGGGACGGGAAAGGCGCCCGTCGCCACGGCCACGTCCAGGTAGTTCAGGCTGGCCGCGCGCAGGCGCAGCAGCACCTGGCCGGGGCCCGGCCGGGGCGTTGGCAATTCCGTCCGGCGGAAGGCGTTGAGGTCGGGGGCGGTCAGTTCGATAGCGTTCATGGTCGGTGCTCCGCATTGCGCGTTGTTGAGAAAGCAGCAGTTTCATTTGAAAACAATCGGAGATAAACTAGGTAATTCTTTCAAAATTTACAAGCCGGAGTGGTGAATGGATTTGCTCGACAGCATGAAGGTGTATGTGCTGGCCGTGGAAAAGGGCAGCCTGAGCGCTGCCGCCGCCGCCAGCGGCATGTCGGCCACGATGGCGGGCAACCACCTGCGCACCCTGGAAACACGGCTGGGCACACGCCTGCTGAACCGCACCACGCGACGCCAGCACGTGACCGCCTTCGGCCAGGACTACTACGCGCGCTGCAAGGAAATCCTGCGGCTGGTGGCGGAAACGGATGCCCAGGCCCAACAGCTCCAGCTGGCGCCGGCGGGCAAGCTGCGCATCACGGCCCCCGTCACCTTCGGCACGGAGGCGCTGATGCCGGCCCTGGCGCATTACCTGGAGCGCTATCCCGACGTGAGCGTCAACGTCGCCCTGTGCGACCGGGTGGTGGATCTGGTGGAGGAAGGATTCGAGGCGGCTATCCGCATCGGCCCCTTGCCCGATTCAGGCCTGATCGCCCGGCCGCTGGCGCCGTACCGGCTGATGATCTGCGCCGCACCGGCCTATCTGGCGCGGTGCGGCACGCCGGCCACGCCGGCCGAGTTGAGCGGACACGAATGCCTGTCGTTCTCGCCGTCCGCGCTGACGCACTGGCGCCTGACGGGCGACGATGGGGAGAGCGTGGTGCCGGTGGCGGGGCGGGTGCAGGTCAATCATGGGCAGGCGCTGCGGGTGGCTGCCCTGCACGGGCTGGGCATCGTGCTGCAGCCGGCC
Organism: Pseudomonadota bacterium; assembly: GCA_040389625.1. Classification (GTDB taxonomy): domain Bacteria; phylum Pseudomonadota; class Gammaproteobacteria; order Burkholderiales; family Burkholderiaceae_D; genus Rugamonas. The sequence goes on from JAZJZQ010000097.1 coordinate 5,762, forward strand.
CTCCTGCTGCAGGAAGACGTGCGGGCCGGGCGCCTGGTCCAGCTATTGCCCGGGCACACGCTGCCAAGCCGGCCCGTCAGCGTGGTCTACCTGCCGGACCGCTACCGCACGCCCAAGCTGCGCAGCTTCGTCGACTTCCTGGTCGAGCGCTTTCAGTAACCGATGACTTCGACAAGTTCCGAATAGCCGGCCAGGACATGGTCCGCAGTCAACAGTTTCAATGGCTCGCACACTGCCTGTGCGACCAGCATGCGGTCAAACGGATCTTTGTGGATGGCTGGGAGTTGCGCAACTTTGACAGCATGGCGATGCGATAGCGACAGTTCCTGAAAACCACTGCCAGCAACTGCGGTGACAAGTTCCGCCAGATCGATATCCAGTTTTCCGATGGCGGCCTTGATCCCGGCCTCCCAGATCGACACGCTGCTGACGTAAACTTGCGACGCGGCGACGATCCTATCCCGTGCTGCCGGTGACAATTTGCGGTTGTCCTGCAGCCACCAAAGAAGCACGTGCGTATCGAGCAGCAGCCGCATTATTTTCCTTCAAATGCTGCCAGCAACTCCTCAGGCAATGGTGCGTCGAAATCGTCGGCGATCCTGAGTTTTCCCTTCATTAAACCGGGCCTGCGCACGGGTGGAGGAGTATCCACCGGCACCAGCCGCGCCGCTGGTTTGCCCGCCTTGGCGATGATGATTTCCTCCCCCTGGGCGACCGCCTCGATCAGTTTGGAAAACTGGGTTTTCGCTTCGTGGATATTGACCGTTGCCATACGACCTCCAAGGTGGACTTAGTCCAGTCTAGTCCACCCGCAGCACCGCGACAAGCGGCAAGTATCGATTGCGTTCTCACTTACCGATGACGCATGAAAAAGGCCGCTGACGACAGGGGCCTTGTTCTTGCGGCAGGGCGGAACGCTTACAGCGGCGCCAGCACGTTATGGGCCTGCTCGTCGGCGTGATACGAGCTGCGCACCATGGCGCCCACGGCGGCGTGCTTGAAGCCCATCTTGTACGCCT
>JAZJZQ010000098.1:0-2409 GCA_040389625.1 Pseudomonadota bacterium
CGGAGACCAGCATGGCACAGCCCCCGAAATACCCGATGTCCATCACGGCGGCGGCGCGACAGCGGCGCGCCTTCCTCAGGCAGGCCGGCACCCTGGGCGCGGCCGGCGTCCTGGGCGGCAATCCATTGGCGGCATGGGCCGCCAACGCCGCCACGGTGACGCTGCCGTTCGAAAACGGCGCGCGCGAACTGGTGGCCTATCCGCAAAAGCGGCCCCTGATCCTGCTCACGGCCCGCCCGCCCCAGCTGGAAACCCCGTTCGCCCTGTTCAACGAAAGCGACATCACGCCCAACGACGCCTTCTTCGTGCGCTACCACTGGAGCGCCATTCCCACCTCGATCGACCCGCAGGGCTATCGCCTCAACGTGGGCGGCAACGTGGCCAGCCCGCTGTCGCTGTCGCTGGCCGAACTGCGCCAGCTCGGTGACGCGGTGGACGTGGTGGCCGTCAACCAGTGCTCGGGCAACAGCCGCGGCCTGTTCACGCCACGGGTGAACGGCGGCCAGCTGGCCAACGGCGCCATGGGCAACGCGCGCTGGACCGGCATCCCCCTCAAGAAGGTGCTGGAAAAGGCCGGCATCAAGGCCGGCTCGGTGCAGGTGAGCTTCAATGGACTGGACACGCCGCCCACCGGCGACGGCCCCGATTTCGTCAAGGCCCTCAGCATGGACCAGGCGATGGACGGCGAAGTGATGCTGGCCTGGCAGATGAACGGCGCCGACCTGCCCTTCCTCAACGGCTACCCATTGCGCCTGGTGGTGCCGGGCCACTACGGCACCTACTGGGTCAAGCACCTGTCCGACATCACGGTGCTCGAGCAGCCGTTCGAAGGCTTCTGGATGAACCCCGCCTACCGCATTCCCGACAACGCCTGCGCCTGCACGGCGCCGGGCGTGGCGCCGGCCAAGACGGTGCCCATCGGCCGCTTCAACGTACGCTCCTTCATCACCAGCGTGGCCGACGGCGCGCCCGTGCAGCGCGGCCGGCCGCTGGAAGTGCGCGGCATTGCCTTCGACGGCGGCTATGGTATTGCGGAAGTGGCCTTCTCGGCCGACGGTGGCCAGAGCTGGCAGGCGGCGCGGCTGGGACCGGACCTGGGCCGCTACTCGTTCCGGCGCTGGAGCATCGCGTTCACCCCGCCGCGCAAGGGCGCCTACGAATTGAAGGTACGCGCCGTCAACCGCATCGGCCAGAGCCAGCCCATGACGGCCCTGTGGAATGCGCCCGGCTACATGCGCAACGTGGTCGAAACCGTGCGCGTCGTCGCCGTCTGAGGAGAACGTCATGCGTCCCCAACTGCTCATCGCCGCCCTGCTGGCGGCCACCCTGGCCGCGCCTGCCGCACGGAGCGCGGAAATCAGCCTGCCGCCGGAAACGGCCCTGTTCAAGCCCAGCCCCCTGCCCGGCTATGAGCTGGTGCAGCGCAACTGCATGCTGTGCCACTCGGTGCACTACATCCAGAGCCAGCCGCCGCAATTGACCCGCAGCTACTGGGAAGCGACGGTCAAGAAGATGAAAAAGCCGTTCGGCGCCCCGTTCCCGGAGGCCGACATTCCGGCCATGGTCGATTACCTGGTCAAGACCTATGGCGCGGAACGGAGCACGGCGCCACCGGCCGCCGCCGCAAAATAAAAGGTTCTTCACGGCTTTGCGGGAACGTGCTTTTGTGCCCGGCGTTTGCGTCGAGCCGCTCTCGCCGCACCATGCTTACGCTGGTTGCCATCACTATGGACAGTGTTCTCGACGCTGGACGAGGCGGCGCTCCTTTTGTTCGGCTTGGACTGGGGTTTCCCAGCGCGCTTGGCACGGCTCGCCGGCGCCGAATGTGGTGATGTGGCGCGGTGGACTGCCTGCCCATCGCCACCGAACAGGCGTGCGATGGCTGCGTTCTGCTGCGCCCGGCATACATCGGCCAGCAACCATTGTTCACTGCCGGGGAAGCGCAGCCAGATGGCCTTCCACGCGTTGCGGTTACCGCTCCCGTGCCGGTTGGCGAAGCCGGACGGCGAGACGACCTGCCCGTCAAACAAGACATCGTCGCCCACAACGACAGCGAAGCTGGGCTTGCCGCCGAAACTGGCGCGCAATCTGGTTCCGGCCGGAAGAAACAGCTGCTTCCATTGATAGCCGGCCGTATCGGAGTCCGCCGGCGGCTGGCGCTGCGCCGGCGCCGGTTTGATGTAGGCGCGGATGGCCTCGACGATGATAGGTTCCAGCGCGGGGTCCGACCACCAGCGACCTGAGTGGTCTCCCAATTCTTCCAGCACATCGGCGGGCAAACGGACCTGCTTTTCGTAGACAGCCATGGTGGTACTCCCCGGGAGGGCGGTTTTATAAACGCAGCGGATCCCAGCGAGGGACCACTGCAACGCGCTATCGCGTACTAAAATAGCCATTGCGGCAACACTA
>JAZJZQ010000099.1:0-4857 GCA_040389625.1 Pseudomonadota bacterium
CACCAGTCATCCCGATCGGAAGTGTCGTCAGGAGAATAAGAACGTGAATATCGCCGACCAAATCGCCAGGTTCTTCGCCCGGTGTCGCCGCGTGGTCCCACTGCTGATATTGCAGTTGTTGGCCAGTCCTATGATCGCCCACGCGTTGCCGGTGTTTGCCCGGCAGACTGGCCAGAATTGCGTGGCCTGCCATGCCGGCGGGCAATTCCCCGAATTGACCAGTTATGGCCGCCTGTTCAAGCTGACGGGCTACACCATCGGCAGCCGCACCATTCCGCTGGCGGCGATGGGCGTGGCCAGCTACACTAAGAGTAGCCAACCCACTGACGATCCGGCATTCGCGAAAGATGCGGCCGCCCTGTTTCAAACGGGCAGTGTTTTTGTCGCGGGCAAGGTGACCGAGAACGTCGGCATCTTCGCGCAGGCGACTTACAACAACTATGACAGCCAGAACGAGGACAGCGGCAAGTGGCAAGGGAAGTGGGGTTCGGATAATTTCGAGCTGCGTTACGCTGACCGGCTGATCGATACCGGACGCGACCTGATCTTTGGCCTGACGCTGAACAACAATCCATCGCTGGCCGATCCATGGAATACGGCGCCGGCCTGGATGCAATATGTGCCGACCCAGTTCGGCGTGACGGGACCGGATGCCGCGCCCATTGTGTCCCAGCTCGGCGCGCAGGCCGCGGGCGTGGCTGCCTATGCCTTCTGGAACCAGAGCGTGTATGCGGAAGTGGCCGCCTATCAAACGGCCAATGGCGCCTGGTCCTTCCTCAGCCAGGGGACGAAGAATCCGGACCAGGTCAAGCTGCAGGGCAGTAATCCCTATGTGCGCCTGGCGCTCAGCCATGACTGGGGGCCGCACAGTGCCATGGTCGGCGTGATGGCGATGAACGCCAATGTCTATCCGGACAACCTGGACCCCAGCGGTCCGACGGTACATTACCGCGACCGTGGCGTCGACGCCCAGTACCAGTACCTGCTCGATCCGCATGCGGTCACGGCGCAGTTCAGTTACATCACGGAGTCCATCGATAACGGCGACGTCGCCGGCATCGCGGCCAATGCCGGCAATCGCCTGAAGCAGTTGCGGATGAAGGGCAGTTACGTCTACCGGGCGAAATATGGCGGCAGTCTCAGCTACTTCAGCACCACCGGCAGCTCCGACGCGGTGCTGTATCCCGACGCGGCCAGCAATCCGGACACGCGCGGCTGGGTGCCCGAACTGTTCTGGACCCCGGTACAGTACCTGCGGGTGGGCGCGCAGTATTACAACTTCAAGCGCTACCACGGTGCCGTCGCCAATTACGATGGGGCGGGGCGCAATCCGGGCAATAACAACACGCTGTTCGTCTATGTGTGGGGGAGCTACTGATGAAATCTGTTGCCCATTTTCCGCTGCTGCGGTCCGCCATGGTGCTGGCCATCTTCGCTTCCCTGAGCGCTTGCTCGTCCCTGGACCGCTCGCGGGCGCTGGACGATCCCCGTGTGGCAGCCGGCACCATCGCCATGCAGGTATGCGCCAACTGCCACGGCGTGCAAGGCAATTCCACGTCGCCTAACTTTCCCAACCTGGCGGGACAGCCGGCCGCCTACCTGGAAGCGCAGTTGAAGGCTTTCAAGGCGCACGGCCGCTCCGATCCAGCCGGTTTCGAATACATGTGGGGCCTGAGCGCGCGCCTGAGCGACGAGCAGATTGCCGGGCTGAGCCAGTATTTCTCGCAGCAGCCCGCGGCCGTTGGACGCCCCAGCGACCCGGCACGGGAGCAGCGCGGCAAGGACATCTTCCAGAATGGCCAGGCGGGCGGCGCCACCCCGGCCTGTGCCTCGTGCCATGGCGCGCACGGCGAGGGGATGGCCGCATTTCCCCGGCTGGCCGGACAGCACGCCGACTATGTCGCCAAGCAGCTGGCCGTCTTCCAGCGCACGGAAGGGCGTCCGGAGGGCGCCATCATGAAGACGGTGGCGCATGCCTTGAGCAGCGACGATATCGCCAACCTGGCTGCATACGTGCAATCGATCCGGCCGGGAGGGTAGATACGCGGCCGGCCGGCAGACCTGTGCGGCGCTCCGTGCAGGTCGGCTACCGGCGTCTGGCGGCACTGGCTCAGTCGCGTGTTGTGGTCTGGCGGTCGCCGTCGTCAAAGAATTGATGGCCGACCCGCCAGTCCAGCACCATCCCGCCGTCTTTGGGGGGCAGACCTAGCTGGTCCAGCTGTTGTGCGGTCAGTGGCTGTATTTTGGCGCCATCGCGGCGCCGGCTGAAGACTTGATTGCGCCATTGATACACTTCATCCAGCTTTTGCCAGTAGCTGTATGCGTGCCGGTTATCGTTGTAATAGTCGTCGAACTTGTTGCGTCCGAGGTAAATGGCATTGGAGCCTTCATACCCCGTTTTACTGGCGGAACGCGGGTCGGGATTCAGAATGTAGGACCAGTCGCCCGGGACGAAATTCATAGGCATGACGCCGAACTGGGCCGACAACAGCTTGCCCGGCCGCACCTGTTCCCTGGTGTCGAAGTCGGCTTCAAAATTCCAGACGCGGCCGGGTTCCACGTCCACCAGCGGCTCGCCATCGACCAGCAGTTGCGTTTCTATGAGTTTGAGCATGCTCGGGTCCTTCTTGACACGGGCATAGTAGTCCAGCACGCCTTGTATCATGACCATTTTGGTGGCGGTATAGCAGCCGATCTGGTAGCGCGACTGATTCAGGAACATATCCGCCATGGCCGTATGCAAGGGCACGCCAGGCCTTGGCGTGCCGAGGTGCCAGTATCTGGGATTCCAGTGGGCCCGTCCGCCATTTGGCCAGCGGAATTCAAGTCGCTCGGCCCAGGCCACGGTGTTCTGGCGGATGCCCACGTGGTCGATGAGCGCGGCAATATGACAGGACGTTCCGGAGAATTCAGTCAGCCGGCCCCGCTGCAGCAAGGCCAGTACGATTTCCTTTTGCGAGACGGTGGCCACGGCGCGCATGCCGCCATTTTTCTGGGGTAGCAAGACAGTTGCGTCGTGCAGATCAAAAGCGGGCCGTTCGACGAAATCGAGGGTATTGAAGTCATCCTTGGGCGTGGCCAGGGTATAGGTGAGCGTTTCCAGCTTCTTGTTGTGTTGCACTACAAAGAGCGAGGCGGGGATGTCCAATTCGTGGAGATAGGCCCCCATCTCGCTTTCCAGTTGCCGCAGACGGTTTTCCCGGCAGTGGAACTGTATGCCTTCCATGTTTGCGGCAGGTGTGATGTCGGCGCCGATGGCCGTGGTGGAGACCGATTCAGCGACGGCAAGCCCATACGGCACCGGGGCCAGCAGACAAAATGCCAATGCCAGGATCTGGTGGCGTGGCGTGATCGGAATGGAAAAAGTCATGGGGGACGCGTTTCTGGACGTTGAGGGGCGGGGCACATCCCATTTTACGCACTGTGCCGGCTTTGGCGGATTCTTCTGGACAGGAGCCCATGCGTCGGCGCAGTGCGGCCTCCGGCGGCGGCCGACAGCGGATTGAAAGGTTGGAGCGGTATAGTCGTCATTGCCCCCGGGAACCATGCCCGAGCCGGGCAGAAGAATTCAATACTAAGAGACGACAGCAAGCCTATGAATACCTCTCCAACCTGCCATTCCGACGGCTCCGTACCGTCGCAACTTTCCCCATCCCGCGCCTCGATCGAGGACAGCGCCGGCCAGCCGCGTGGCAACACGCCATGGCATATCTATGCGTGGCGCGTGATGGACATGCGCGTCGGCCTGGTGTCCTTGCCGATCTATCTGCTGCTGTTGGCACTGATCGGGGGCTTCGTCGCGATGGGCAAGCTGCCCACCGACATCTCGGTGTCGATTGCCGTATTGGCCGTGGGCGGCTTCACCTGCGCCGAGTTCGGCAAACGGATTCCGTTGTTGCGCAACATAGGCGCGGCCGCCATTTTCGCCACCTTCGTGCCATCGCTGCTGGTCTACCTGCACGCGATTCCGCCCGTGCTGCTGAAGAACGTGGTGGAATTTACCAAGGTAAGCAATTTCCTGTACCTGTTCATCGCTTCGATTATCGTCGGCAGCATCTTCAGCATGGACCGCACGGTGCTGGTGCAGGGCTTCCTGAAGATTTTCGCGCCGTTGGCGGCCGGCACCGTGGTCGCCGCCGTGGTGGGCACGCTGGTCGGCACCGCGCTCGGGCTGGGTTGGCAGCACACGCTGTTCTTCATCGTGGTTCCCATCATGGCCGGCGGCGTGGGCGAGGGCGCCATTCCGCTGTCGATCGGTTACGCGGCCATCCTCGGCCAGGCGCAAGGCGACGTGTTCGCCCAGGTGCTGCCGCCCGTGATGCTGGGCAGCCTGTGCGCCATCCTGATGGCGGGCACGCTCAACTTTGTCGGCAAGCGCTACCCGCACCTGACCGGCGAGGGACGCTTGCAGCCCGGCGTAGAGAACGAAGCGCGGGTCGTCGAGCTGCCCGCCGGGACGGTGGATGTGGCCCAGGTGGCGTCCGCCGGCCTGACCGCGATCTGCCTGTACATGGTGGGCCTGATGTCGGCCAAGCTGTTCGATTTTCCGGCACCGGTGGTGATGCTGTTTGTCGCCGTCATGTTCAAGCTGGGGCGGCTGGTATCGCCGCAACTGCAGCAAGCGTCGCTGGTGGTGTATAAATTCTTCTCCACGGCGGTGACCTATCCGCTGCTGTTTGCCATCGGCGCCGCCATGACGCCGTGGGAAAAGCTGATCGCTGCCTTCACCCTGGTCAACCTGGCCACCATCGTGGCGACGGTCGCGACGCTGATGGCCACCGGCTTTGTGGTGGCGCGCCGCATGCATATGTACCCGATCGAGGCGGCCATCGTCAACGCCTGCCACAGCGGGCAGGG
>JAZJZQ010000099.1:4957-8817 GCA_040389625.1 Pseudomonadota bacterium
GTGATCAGCGAGGCCATCAGGCGGGCATCGCCGCCCATCTGGCGCGCCATGATATAGGCGTTGGGCGCGGTCGGCAGGGCACAATAGAAGCACGCGGCCAGCGCCACCGGCGTGGAGACGGCGAACACCAGGCAGACCTGGGCCGCCACCAGCGGCAGCGCCAGCAGCTTTAACACCGTGGGGAATGCCAGCGCCACGGGGCGCAGGCCATCGCGGGCAAATACCAGCCCGCTACCGACGCACACCAGGCCCAAGGCGAGGGCCGATTTGCCCAGGATATCGAGGGTGTTCATCAGCGGCGCCGGCAGGGCCAGCCCGCCCAGGCTGGCGATCGCGCCCGCCATGGTCGACAGGATGATGGGATTGGTGGCCAGCGTCCTGGCGACCTTGCCCGGTTCGACCTTGCCGTCGCTCCACCACGACAGCGCCAGGATGGAAATCACATTGACGGCGGGCAGGCATAGGGCCAGGGCCAGCATCACCAGCGAGGCCGTTTGCGGCGGAAAGAACAGCGTCGAGACGGCAATGCCGAAATAGCTGTTGGGCCGCATGGCGCCCTGCATGATGGACGAGCGGCTGGCGTCCGGCAGGTCGCGCGCGAAGAGCATGGCCAGCAGGGCCAGTCCGACCACGATCAGGGTCGGCAGCAGCGTGGCCAGCGCCAGTTCGCCCACCAGGCGCCCGTGGAAATCGAGGCGCGCCGTGCCGGCGAACAGCAGGGCGGGGAAGGCGATGTAGTAGGAAAATTTTTCCACCGACGGGAAAAATGCGTCGGGCAGCCAGCGGCGCTGGCGGATCGCCACCCCCAGCAGGATGACGAGGAAAACGGGGAGGATGGATGCGAGCATATCAGTCTGCCGAAGTGCCGGACGGGCCGATACGGCGCGCGTTGGGCGTGTTGGAAATGCGGATGCGGATCAGATGCCGCGCCGGGTCGGTGTAGGTTGCGCGGCCGTGCAAGGTGTGGTGATTGTCGGCCCAGAGCAGGGTATCGTCCGGCAGTTGGCGCCGAAAGCGCGGGGCGCGCCGTTCCACGATGTCGTTCACCAGTTCCACCGCCTCCACCAGCTCCGGACTGCCCAGGTCGGGACGCAGCGCCAGGCCCTTCATGATGGAATCGTAGCGCCAGCGTATCGCCAGCCCGCCGTCATGGCGGAATACCGGGGCCAGATAATACTCCACATTGCCGTCCTCGGCAGCATACACGGCCGGCACGCGGAACGGCACTTCGCGCGTCGTCAGCAGGCTGTAGGCGATGCGCCCCTCGCGGCTCTTCTGCAATTCGCGGTAGATATCGTCGACGTCGATCAGCAGCGACTCGCCGCCATTGCAGCGCGCCGCCGTGACCACGTACAGCATGAACTGTTCTTCCGGCATCGGGTAGAACGATGAATCCGTGTGCATTTCCGCGCCGCCCACCCGCTCGGAGAAGGTGGTGAAACGGGCGCCCGGCTGGTCGAGCTCCCTGGCCCGTACGTCCCAGGCCACGCGTCCGGTGCGCTGGTCGGTGGAGGTGGGAAAGCCGCAGGTGAGGGCGATGGCATACAGCACCGCGTTGCGATGGGATGCGCTCAAGTGGCCCAGGCCCAGTCCGGTGATGGCCACGCCGCGTGCATTGGCATGCGCGATGGCCGCGCCGAGACGGTTCAGCGTCGGTATCGCCAGCAGCTCGCGCTGCAGGATTTCCTCCTGCGGGTGGGGGTAGAAGCCGTTGCCGCTGAAGTCGTCGAAGTGATTTTCGACGGTGTGGATGATGCGCGTCAAATCCTCGCCCCAGGAAAAATTGCGTTTGACGATGGAAATATTGCCGAATTTCTCAATGGCGGAAAGCATGGGGCGATACCTTTCATTCTGATGGTTGCAAATATATGGGTCCTGGCACCTGTGCCAACTTGCCGGATTCAGTCATTTTTGCTGCGATGCACCAAAAATGACTTGTAGCAAGTAGTTGCATCGTAAACATTTTAATCGTGAATGAAAGCGGGAGCAGGGCGGTAAACACGGCCCAATTCAGTTGTACTATCTTGCAATGTTTTTCGTCATTGCCGCATGAAAATTCGGAAGGCTGGGGTCTTCTACGTATAACTACGTATAAATCACGTAGCGGGCCGTTTTTTTGATTTTTTGGCATTGCAAACGGCGCATCGGCAGGCCCAGCGCCCTCGAGCGGCGGTAAACGTGGCCGGTGGACGATTGGAATTTCTACAGAAAAATGTTTTCCACATTCCATTGGCTAAAATATTGCAGTGCGGTAGAAGTTTCTTCGTGGGAATTTGTGATAATCTTGCCGACTTTGACTAAAAAGGAACAAACATGAACTGGCTACGTGAATTCAGGCTCGCCACCAAGCTGGCACTGGCGTTTGCCGTGGTGCTGGTGCTGACGGTCGGCGTCGGCATCTTCTCGATCGTGCAACTGGCGACCGTGCGCACCACGGCCGCCGAGTTGTCGTCGCGCTGGATGCCGAGCATGCGCGTGGTGCAGGACCTGAAGTCGCAGATTGCCCGCGTGCGTACCCGCGAGTTCCAGTACATCATCTCCAGCAAGCAGGAGGAGATGGACAAGTACGATAAAGTCATCGCCGCCGACCTGGTCGATCTGCGCCGGATGCAGGACGACTTTGAGAAGCTGATCCGCACCCCGGAAGAAAAAGCGCTGTACGACGACTTCGTGCACATGTGGGCGCGTTACATGGAGGAAGATGGCAAGATCCGCGTGGCGGCCCGCGCCAACGACGATGCGCTGGCCAAGGAGCTGATCCGCGGTGAATCGAACAAGCTGATCGTATCCCTGCGCGGCCAGGTGGACAAAATGGTCAAGCTGTATCAGGAGGGCGGGGAGCGGGAAGCGCAACAGGGCGAATCCATTTACGCTTCGTCGCGCATCTGGATCATTGCCCTGCTGGCCGCCAGCGCCGCCCTGGGCGCGGCGGGCGCCACGATGCTGACGATGTGGCTGGTCAAACGCCTCGGTGGTGAGCCGGACTATGCGGCCGCCATCGCCAGCCAGATCGCCGCCGGCGACCTGTCGGTGCCAGTGGCCATCCGGCCGGGCGACAACGACAGTTTGCTGTACGCCATGAAGCGCATGCGTGACGGCCTGGCCGGCATCGTGGGCGAAGTGCGCATGGCGACCGATACCATCGCCACCGGCTCCAGCCAGATCGTGGCGGGCAATCTGGATCTGTCCTCGCGCACCGAACAGCAAGCGAGCTCACTGGAGGAGACGGCCGCCTCGATGGAACAGCTGACATCGGCCGTCAAGCAGAACTCGGACAGCGCGCGCCAGGCCAATGCGCTGGCGCTGGACGCGTCCTCCATCGCGCAGCAGGGCGGCATGGTGGTGTCGCAGGTGATCGATACCATGGGATCGATCAATGACTCGGCGAAGAAGATTGTCGACATCATCGGCGTCATCGACGGCATCGCCTTCCAGACCAATATCCTGGCGCTGAACGCTGCCGTGGAGGCGGCCCGGGCCGGCGAGCAGGGCCGCGGCTTCGCGGTGGTGGCATCCGAAGTGCGCAGCCTGGCGCAGCGTTCGGCATCGGCGGCGAAGGAGATCAAGGAGTTGATCGGCAATTCCGTCGAGCAGGTCGAGCTGGGCACGCGGCTGGTGGGCCAGGCTGGCACCACCATGGAAAACGTGGTGGTCAGTGTGCGCCGCGTGACCGACATCATGAGCGAAATCACGTCGGCCGGCCGCGAGCAAAGCGCGGGCATCGAGCAAGTCAACGAGGCCATGGCCCAGATGGATGCGGTGACCCAGCAGAACGCCTCGCTGGTGGAGGAGGCCACGGCCGCCTCGCAAAGCATGCAGGGCCAGGCCGCCAGCCTGGCGCAGATGGTGAGCGTGTTCAA
>JAZJZQ010000100.1:0-2151 GCA_040389625.1 Pseudomonadota bacterium
GGCGCCGAATTCGCCATCCAGCTGCCCCGCACTTCGCTGGCCGACGCGCTGATGGTGGCCGAACGCATCCGCAACGCCGTGGCCGGCCACCCCGTCAAGACCGAGCGGGCCGTCATCAACCTGACGGCCAGCCTGGGCGTGACCACCATCCGCGCCGAGGACAGTGCCGTCAGCCTGTTCAAGCGGGCCGACGAGGCGCTGCAGCAAGCCAAGCTGGCCGGCCGCAACCGGGTGGTGGAGGCGCGCGCGGAAAGCGCGCTGGAAGCCTGAGGCGGGCCTGTCATCGGCCCGTCACATTCAGCGCTTACTGTATGAGGATTTTTCACCCGGTATTCTGAAAGCCTTCGCGGTGGTCATCAGATAAGAGGCTTCTCCTATGTACGCAGCAGTAGATTTAGGTTCCAACAGTTTCCGCCTGCACATCGGCAAACACGATGGCGAAGCCATCCGCGTGCTCAAGAGCGTGCGCGAACCGATACGGCTGGCCGCCGGCCTGGACGCCAACGGCAACCTGACCGAGGCGGCCATGCAGGCGGCCCTGAACTGCCTCAAGAGTTTTCGCATCACGCTGGCTGCCTACCAGCTGGAGGCGGTGCGGGTGGTGGCCACCTCGGCCATGCGGGTGGCGCGCAATTCGGGCGCCTTCTTGCCGGCCGCCGAACAGGCCATCGGCTACCCCATCGAAGTGATCTCCGGCGAGGAGGAGGGGCGCCTGATCTACATGGGCGTGTCCAATGCGCTGGCGCTGCCGGGCGAGCGGCGGCTGGTGATCGACATCGGCGGCGGCTCCACCGAGCTGATACTGGGACGTGGCCAGGAGATCGAACGGGTCGAGTCATTCAGCCTGGGTACGGTCAAGCAAAGCCTGTCGTTCTTCGTCGGCGGCCGGATCGACGCGCCCTCGTTCGAGGCGGCCATCCTGTCGGCCCGCAGCCACCTGGAGGATGCGGCGCCGCCTTACCATCCCCAGTACTGGCGCCAGTGCTACGGTTCGTCCGGCACGGCGCGCACGCTGGCCGAGATCATCGTCAAGAACGGCCTGGGGCGCGAGATGAACGCCGCCACGCTGGAGGCGCTCAAGCAGCGCTTCATCCAGATCGGCCACGTGAGCAAGATCGAACTGGCGGGACTGCGTCCGGAGCGCGCCTCCACCATCATCGGCGGCCTGGCCATCATGATCGCGCTGGTGCACGAACTGGACATCCCCGTGGTGCAGCCGATCGAGGCCGGCCTGCGCATGGGCGTGATGTGGGACTTGTACCTGCGTTCGACCAAGCGTGACAGGCGCGAGCAGTCGGTGCGCGCCTTCCAGCAGAAGTTCCACGTCGACGAGCGGCGCGCCGAGCGCGTGGCCGATGACGCGCTGGCCCTGTACGCGCAGATGAAGCCGGCCACCGACGCCTACACGCGCCACCTGTTCTGGAGTGCGCTGCTGCACGAGGTGGGCCTGGTGGTGTCGCAGACCGGCTACCACAAGCACGCCGCCTACATGATCGAGAACGCCGACCTGCCGGGCTTCACCACGCGCGAGCAGAAGACCATGAGCCGCCTGATCGTGGCCCAGAAGGGCAACCTGCGCAAGGTGGGCGAGGCGCTCACCGAGCCCGATTTTGCCAAGGCCGTGGTGGCGTTGCGGCTGGCGATCCTGTTCATGCACGCGCGCATCGATGTCGATTTCCGCCAGCTCAAGCTGCGCATGAAGAACCGCATCGAGCTGGAAATCCGGCGCGACTGGGTCAGCGACCATCCCACCGTGTCGTACTGGATGGAGAAGGAGCAGGAGCTGTGGGACGAGGTGGGCGTGGACTTCAGCATCCGCGCCAACGCCTGAGGGGCTGAGAGCCGGCGCTGCCGGGCATGATATTGCTCAAACACAATTTTCAAAAATAGTATATATTGTTTATATTGTTAATGAGGAGTGTTTATGAGCAAAGCAATCGCCATGAAATCCACGGCCGGCGGGCCGGTTGCCAACGGTAAGGCGGCCCCGCTGCCCAAGATCGTCCCGGCGCCGGTCGCCAAGGCCAGGCCGGCCACGCGCGCCGCTGCCGCCAAGCCGGCCGTAAAGGATGGCGCCAAGGCCGCCACCAAGCCCGTGGCCAAACCGGCTGCGAAGCCGGCCGCCAAACAGGCTGCCAAGGCCGAGACCAA
>JAZJZQ010000101.1:0-9133 GCA_040389625.1 Pseudomonadota bacterium
CCGCCGGGCCGCCCTGCTCTTCGGTCAAGGCCGGCAGCGCACGCACGCCCAGCGATTCACGCACCTTGTTCTCGATTTCCCATGCCAGCTGCGGACGCTCCTGCAGGAAGGCGCGGGCGTTGTCCTTGCCCTGGCCGATGCGTTCGCCGTTGTAGCTGTACCACGAGCCGGACTTCTCGACGATCTTCGCTTCCGCGCCCAGGTCCAGGATCTCGCCTTCGCGCGAGGTGCCGGCGCCGTACAGGATGTCGAAGTGGGCTTCCTTGAACGGTGGGGCGATCTTGTTCTTGACCACCTTGACCTTGGTTTCGTTGCCGATCACTTCGTCGCCGGACTTGATGGAGCCGGTGCGGCGGATGTCCAGGCGTACGGAGGCGTAGAACTTGAGGGCGTTGCCGCCCGTCGTCGTTTCCGGGCTGCCGAACATGACGCCGATCTTCATGCGGATCTGGTTGATGAAGATCACCAGCGTGTTGGTGCGGTTGATGGAGCCGGTCAGCTTGCGCAGGGCCTGCGACATCAGACGGGCCTGCAGGCCGGGCAGCGAGTCGCCCATGTCGCCTTCGATCTCGGCGCGCGGAGTCAGGGCCGCCACCGAGTCCACCACCACCATGTCCACGCTGCCCGACCGGACCAGGGCGTCGCAGATTTCCAGCGCCTGTTCGCCCGTGTCCGGCTGCGAGATCAGCAGTTCGTGCAGGTTCACGCCCAGCTTTTGCGCGTAGCCCACGTCCAGCGCGTGCTCGGCGTCGATGAAGGCGCAGGTGCCGCCCAGTTTTTGCATTTCCGCGATGGTCTGCAGGGTCAGCGTGGTCTTGCCCGACGATTCAGGGCCGTAGATTTCCACCACGCGCCCGCGCGGCAAGCCGCCCACGCCCAGCGCGATGTCCAGGCCCAGCGAACCGGTCGACACCACCTGCACTTCCTCGATCGGGGTGCTGGCATCCATGCGCATCACGGAACCCTTGCCGAACTGCTTTTCGATCTGCGCCAGTGCAGCGGCGAGGGCCTTGGCCTTTTCAGATGCGGGTACTACGCCTTTTTTGTCGTCCATAATGTTCTTTCAGCCTGATGCGCAAGGGAACGCGCGGGTGGGTTTAGTCGGTACAAGCGATACTGTATAAAAAAACAGTGCTTATTGCAAGCGCGATTTTACAGGAGGTTTGAAACTGCTCAAATCTTGACGGCGTCCGACACAAAAATTCGCTTCGCCGGGGGAAATGTCACACAATACAGGCTTCTGCCGCCGGAGTGACTCATGCGTATTTTACTTGCCGAAGATGACAGTGTGCTGGCCGATGGACTGACCCGCTCGCTGCGCCAGTCCGGCTATGCCATCGATTGCGTGAAAAACGGCCAGGATGCCGACACGGCCCTGTCGACCCAGGAATTCGACCTGCTGATCCTGGACCTGGGCTTGCCCAAGCTGTCCGGGCTGGAAGTGCTGCGCCGGCTGCGCGCGCGCGCCTCGCTGCTGCCGGTGCTGATTTTGACGGCGGCCGACTCCATCGAGCAGCGCGTCAACGGCCTGGACCTGGGCGCCGACGACTACATGGCCAAGCCGTTCGCCCTGTCCGAACTCGAAGCGCGGGTGCGGGCCCTGACCCGGCGCGGCGCCGGCGGCGGCGCCACCGTGGTGCGCCACGGCCCCCTCAGCTACGACCAGGTGGGCCGCAGCGCCTACATCAACGACCAGATGCTGGAACTGTCGGCCCGTGAACTGGGCTTGCTGGAAATCCTGCTGGCCCGCAGCGGCCGCCTGGTGTCCAAGGAGCAGCTGGTGGACCACCTGTGCGAATGGGGCGAGGAAGTGAGCAACAACGCCATCGAAGTCTATGTGCACCGGCTGCGCAAGAAGATCGAAGTGGGCGGCATCCGCATCGCCACCGTGCGCGGCCTCGGCTATTGCCTGGAGAAATACAGCGAACCGGCGCCCGCCGACGCCGCCAAGCCCGAGGCCAAGTGAGTCCGGCCGACGCGCCAGGGGCCGCCCAGGCCGCCGACGACTACCAGCCGCCGGCCGCCGAGCGCGACGAGGAAATCCAGCATTCGCTGTTCGGGGAAATCCTGGACTGGATGCTGGCCCCCCTGCTGCTGCTGTGGCCCATGAGCATCGCCATCACCTACCTGGTGGCCAAGTCCATCGCCAACCAGCCGTTCGACCATGCGCTCGAGGACAGCGTGACGGTGCTGGCCCAGCAGGTGCATGCCGTCAACGGCACCGTCACCAAGCGCCTGCCCGGCACGGCGCGCGACATCCTGCGGGCCGACGACGTGGACAACGTCTACTTCCAGATCCTGGGCCCGGGCGGGGTCTATGTGGACGGCGACCGCGACTTGCCGCCGCCCCAGGAGGAGGATTACTTCCGGGCCGGCACCGTGCACTTTCGCAACGACACCATGCATGGCACCCAGGTGCGGGTGGCCTATTCCTACGTCAAGCTCGACCACGAAGACCCGGACGACACCCACCAGGCCCTGGTGCAGGTGGCCGAGACGCTGGAAAAGCGGGCCAAGCTGGCCAACGAGATCATCAAGGGTGTGATCCTGCCGCAGTTCATCATCCTGCCCATCGTGCTGGCCCTGGTATGGTTTGCGCTGGCACGCGGGCTGTCGCCGCTGGCCCAGCTGCAGGAGCGGATCAGGGCCCGCAACCCGGACGACTTGAGTCCCATCGAAGCGCGCCAGGTGCCCGAGGAAATCTCGCCGCTGGTCAATTCCCTGAACGACATGCTGGGCCGGCTGTCGCAATCGATCGCCATGCAAAAGCGCTTCATCGCCGACGCCGCGCACCAGATGAAGACGCCGCTGGCCGGCATGCGCACCCAGTCCGAGCTGGCCCTGCGCCAGACCGACCACGAGGAAATCCACCGCTCGCTCGAGCAGCTGGCCAAGAGTTCGCAGGCCGCCACCCGCCTCGTCAACCAGCTGCTGGCCCTGGCCCGCACGGAGAACCAGCCCCAGGCCGGGGTCGCCTTTACGCCGCTGGACCTGGGCGAGCTGGCCCGCAACGTGGTGCAGGACTGGGTGCCGGCCTCGTTCGCCAACCGGATCGACCTGGGCCTGGAACCGCCGCCGGAACCGGTGCAGATCGCCGGCGACCCCACCATGCTGCGCGAAATGCTGTCCAACCTGATCGACAACGCGCTGCGCTACACGCCGGCCGGCGGCAGCGTCACCGTGCGGGTCCATGCCACGGCCGAGCACGCCTTCCTGGAAGTGGAAGACACGGGCCCCGGCATCGCGCCGGCCGAGCGGGAACGGGTGTTCGAGCGCTTCTACCGCATCCTGGGCAGCAATGTGGAAGGCAGCGGCCTGGGGCTGGCCATCGTGCGCGAAGTGGCCCAGCAGCACGGCGCCGAAGTCGACATCTACGCCAATCCGCGCAGCCAGTCGGCCAAGCTGCCCGGCAGCCTGTTCCGCCTCACCTTCCCCCTGCTGCCGGCGCCGCCCGCGCCCGACGACGAGACCATCTACTATGGATAAGCACGCCCCGCCATCGGCCCACTGGCAACGCACGCGCCGCCTGAGCGGCCTGCTGTTGCTGCTGTGGCTGCTAACCACCTTCGGCGCCGCCTTCTTCGCCCGCGAACTGGCTGGCCTGAACCTGTTCGGCTGGCCCCTGTCGTTCTACCTGGCGGCCCAGGGCGGCTGCCTGGTCTACCTGGCCATCCTCGGCATCTACGCCTGGCGCATGCGGCGCCTGGACCGGCAGTGGCGGCGCCAGCACGGCCAGGAGCGTCCATGACGGCGCGCCGCTCGCTGTTTCGCCGCCTGCGCAGCACCTACCTGTGGTTTACGGCCGGCTTCGCCTGCTTCCTGGTGGCGCTGGCCGTGCTGGAGCAGGAAGGCATGCCGCGCCAGTGGATAGGCTATATGTTCATGTTCGGCACCATCGTGCTGTATGCGTCGATCGGTGTGCTCAGCCGCACTTCCAACGTGCTCGAATACTATGTGGCGGGGCGGCGGGTGCCGGCCATGTTCAACGGCATGGCCACGGCGGCCGACTGGATCTCGGCGGCCAGCTTCATCAGCCTGGCCGGCGGCCTCTACCTGCACGGCTTCGACGGCCTGGCCTACATCATGGGCTGGACCGGCGGCTACTGCCTGGTGGCGCTGCTGATCGCGCCCTACCTGCGCAAGTTCTGCCAGTACACCATCCCCGACTTCCTGGCCGCCCGCTACGACGGCGGCGACGGCGGGCGGGCCGTGCGCATGCTGGCCGTGGCGGCCACCATCGTCATCTCGTTCACCTACGTGGTGGCGCAGATCTATGCCGTGGGCCTGATCGCGTCGCGCTTCACGGGCGTCGATTTCTCGGTCGGCATCTTCCTCGGACTGGCCAGCATCCTGGTGTGCTCCTTCCTGGGCGGCATGCGCGCCATCACCTGGACCCAGGTGGCGCAGTACATCATCATCGTGGTGGCCTTCCTGATCCCGGCCATGTGGCTGGCCGTCAAGCACAGCGACAATCCCATCCCCCAGCTGGCCTACGGCAAGCTGCTGCCGCGCCTGAGCGCGCGCGAGGCCGTGCTGCAGCACGACCCCAAGGAAGCCCAGGTGCGGGCCACGTTCCGCCAGCGGGCGGCCGAGTATGACGCACGGCTGCAGCAACTGCCCGTGTCGTGGGAAGTGGGCCGCATCGAGGCCCAGCGCCACCTGGACCGCATCAAGCAGCGCAACGCCTCGCTGCTGGAAATCCGCGCCGCCGAGCGGGCCCTGATCGCCTACCCGAAGAACGTGGACGAGGCCAACCGACTATGGACCGAGGCGCGCGACCAGTACCAGGCACGGGCCGAGCCGCTCACGCCGCACGCCCAGCCCTACCCGGGCACGCCGGAGCAGTCCGACATCAAGCGCAACAATTTCCTGGCCCTGGTGTTCTGCCTGATGGTGGGCACGGCCGGCCTGCCCCACATCCTGATGCGCTCCTACACCACGCCCTCGGTGGACGAGACCCGCATTTCCGTGTTCTGGACCCTGTTCTTCGTGCTGCTGATCTACCTCACCATCCCGGCCCTGGCCGTGCTGGTCAAGTACGACATCTACAACGCCCTGGTGGGCAGCGACTACGCCCACCTGCCCAGCTGGGTGTCGTACTGGGCCAATGTGGACAAGGCCAATCCGCTGCTCAACATCACCGACATCAACCACGACGGCATCGTCCAGTTGGCCGAGATCGGCATCGACGGCGACGTGCTGGTGCTGGCCACGCCGGAGATCGCCGGCCTGCCCTACGTCATTTCCGGCCTGGTGGCGGCCGGCGGGCTGGCCGCCGCCCTGTCCACGGCCGACGGCCTGCTGCTGGCCATCTCCAACGCCCTGTCGCACGACGTCTACTACAAGCTGGTCGACCCCACGGCCTCGACCCAGAAGCGGGTCACCATCTCCAAGCTGCTGCTGCTGGCCGTGGCCTTCATCGCCGCCTATGCCGCCTCGCAAAAGCCGGGCGACATCCTGTCGCTGGTGGGGGCGGCCTTCTCGCTGGCCGGCTCGACCCTGGTGCCGGCCCTGGTGCTGGGCGTGTTCTGGAAGCGGGCCAACCACTACGGCGCCCTGGCCGGCATGACCACCGGCTTTTGCATGTGCGTCTACTACATGGTGCACACCAGCCCCGTGCTGGGCGGCAGCGCGGCCGGCCAGTGGCTGCATATCGCCCCCATTTCGGCCGGCATCTTCGGCGTACCGGCCGGGCTGCTGGCCATGGCCGCCTTCAGCCTGGCCACGCCGGCCCCGGCGCACCGCATCGCTTCCATGGTGGACTATATTAGAGCGCCGGAACCATAGCCAAGTTGAGTCGGCAATGTTATTCTGCGGAAATTATTAATATGGCAAAATATTCTGCCTGATAATTTCTACTGACTAATGATGCACTCTCCTGTCCCCCTGTTGCGCGCTGTCCTGCTGGGCTGCGCCCTGCTGGCACGCGCCGCCGCCGCAAGCACCCCGCCGCCACCGCTGGAAAGCTTTTTCGACAATCCCGCCTTCACCGGCGCCAAGCTCTCGCCCAGCGGCAAGTTCCTGGCCGCCAAGGTGGCGCTCAAGGGTCAGCGCGACCGCCTGGCCATCGTAGACCTGAGCAACAACGAAGCGAAGATCGCCGCCAACTTCCGCGACGCCGACATCGGCCGCTTCGCCTGGGTCAACGACCAGCGCCTGGTCTTTACGGCCAGCGACAGCGACCTCGGCCAGGGCGACCAGCGCTATGCACCGGGACTGTACGCCGTCGACCGCGACGGCAGCAACTACCGCCAGCTGGCCGAGCGGGGCAGCGCCTTCATCCAGGATGGCCTTGGGCACCACCTGCTGCCGTGGAACACCTACCTGCTGGACCAGCCCGGGGCCCAGGATTCCGAGTTCATCTACGTGCTCCACCCCAGCGTGGAGGGACCGGGCCGGCTGGGCGACTTCCAGCTGCAACGGCTGAACACGCTGACCGGGCGCGTCAAGACCATCGAGGCGCCGGACAACAACACCGGCTGGCTGCTGGACCAGCACGGCGAGCCGCGCATCACCGTCACCAGCGACAAGGGCACGGCCACCATCCAGTACCTGGACCCGGCCAGCGGCCAGTGGCGCGCCGTGTCGGCCTTCAATCCCTACACGGGCCAGGGCCTGCGCTTCCATCCGCTCGGCTTCGGCCCGGACGGCAAGCTGTACGTGAGCGGCTGGGGCCAGCATGAAGACAAATCGGCCTTGTACACCTTCGACCTGGCCGCCAGCAAGTTCAGCGCGCAGCCGCTGCTGCGGGTGCAAGGTTATGACTTCGACGGCCAGGTCATCATGGACGAGCACAAGCTGCTGGGCGTGCGCTACCGTGGCGACGCCGAAGAAGTCCATTGGCTGGACCCGGACATGCAGGCGCTGCAGGCCGCCGTGGACGAAAAGCTGCCGTCCACCGTCAACCTGCTGACCTTGCCGGCCCGGCCACAGACGGCCTGGGTGCTGGTGGAAGCCTATTCCGACCGCCAGCCGCACAGCTACCTGCTGTACAACCGCGACAGCAAAGTGTTGCAGCGGGTGGGAGAAACGTTCGCCCACATCGCGCCGGCCGAGATGGGATCCCAGGCCGTGGTGCACTACCGGGCCCGGGACGGCCTCGACATTCCGGCCCTGCTGACCCTGCCCAAGGACAAGAAGGACAAGCTGCCGCTGGTGGTGCTGGTCCACGGCGGCCCCTACGTGCGCGGCAGCAGCTGGGGCTTCCATCCGGAATCGCAGTTCCTCGCCTCGCGCGGCTATGCCGTGCTGGAGCCGGAATTTCGCGGCAGCACGGGCCACGGCAGCCGCCACTTCCGCGCCGGCTGGAAACAATGGGGCTTGAAGATGCAGGACGATATCGCCGACGGCACCCGCTGGGCCATCGCCCAGGGCTATGCCGACCCCAAACGCATCTGCATCGCCGGCGCCAGCTACGGCGGCTATGCGACGCTGATGGGACTGGTAAACGACCCCGAGCTGTACCGCTGCGGCATAGCCTGGGCCGGCGTGACGGACATCAACCTGATGTACGAAGGTAACTGGCGCTTCCAGTCCGACCTGCCCGACAGCTACAAGCAGTTCGGCATGCCGCAACTGGTGGGCGACCAGGTCAAGGACGCGGCGCAGCTGGACGCCACCTCGCCGCTCAAGCAGGCGGCCCGCATCAAGCAGCCCCTGCTGCTGGCCTACGGCGGCGCCGACATGCGCGTGCCGCTGTACCACGGCACCAAGTTCTACGACGCCGTCAAGGCCGGCAACAGCCAGGTCGAGTGGGTGGAATACCCGGAGGAAGGCCATGGCTGGGCCCTGCCCAAGAACCGCATCGACTTCTGGGGCCGGGTCGAGCGCTTCCTCGATCGCAATATCGGCCAGCACTGAGCGGGTGGTATGGAACCGTGATTCCGGAGTAAGCTAGCGGCTGGCCGTTCATCCACTCACGCAAGGAGATGCGCATGTCGTCGGGAAAAATTCTGGTCGCACAGGGAGGCGGTCCCACCGCCGTCATCAACCAGTCGCTGGCGGGGGTGGCGCTGGAGGCGCGCCGCTTCCACAACGTCACGCGGGTGTACGGCGCCCTGCACGGGGTGCGCGGCATCGTCAACGAAGACTTCGTCGACCTGACCCAGGAAACGAGCCACAACCTGGAACTGGTGGCGGCCACGCCCTCGTCGGCGCTGGGCTCGACCCGCGACAAGCCGGACGTGGCTTATTGCCAGGAAATTTTCAAGGTGCTGCAGGCGCACCAGATCGAGCATTTTTTCTACATCGGCGGCAACGACTCGTCCGACACGGTGCGCATCGTCAGCGAACAGGCGCGCCAGGCCGGCTACCCGCTGCGCAGCGTGCACATCCCCAAGACCATCGACAACGACCTGGTGGGCAATGACCACACGCCCGGCTTTCCATCGGCGGCCCGCTTCGTGGCCCAGGCCTTCGCCGGCGCCAACCTGGACAACGCTTCGCTGCCCGGCGTGTATGTCGGTGTCGTGATGGGCCGCCACGCGGGCTTCCTGACGGCCGCCTCGGCCCTGGGCAAGAAATTCCCCGACGACGGCCCGCACCTGATCTACCTGCCCGAGCGCACCTTCGTGCTCGAGCAGTTCCTGGCCGACGTCAAGGCCACCTATGCGCGCTACGGGCGCTGCGTGATCGCCGTGTCCGAAGGTATCCACGATGCGTCGGGCGAACCGATCGCTGCCTTGCTGGCCAAGGACATCGAGCGCGACGCGCACGGCAACGTGCAGCTGTCGGGCACGGGTGCGCTGGCCGACCTGCTGTGCGAGGAGATCAAGTCCAAGCTGGGCATCAAGCGGGTGCGGGGCGACACCTTCGGCTACCTGCAGCGCTCCTTCATCGGCTGCGTGTCGGACGTGGACCAGCGCGAGGCGCGCGAAGTGGGCGAGAAGGCGGTGCAGTTCGCCATGTGGGGCAACCGCGACGGCTCGGTGGCCATCAAGCGCACGGGGTTTTACTCGGTCGATTACGAGCTGCTGCCACTGGAAGCCGTGGCCGGCAAGACGCGCGTCATGGAAGATGAATTCATCAGCGCCAGCGGGACCGATGTGACGGACGCCTTCCGCCTCTACCTGCGTCCGTTGCTCGGTTCAGGAATGCCGGACGCGTTCCGGCTGCGGCCGGCGTCGGTGGAAAA
>JAZJZQ010000102.1:0-3763 GCA_040389625.1 Pseudomonadota bacterium
CCCAGCCGCAGACCGATTTTCAGATTCGCGAGTTTCATGATGCCCCCTACAGCTTCAACCGTGCGGAATAGGCAATGTTCCATGACGAGGCCGGTACATTGCAGTTTGCATGTGTACTGATTACATCATGCGCTTCCACACGGAAAAATCAAGCTCAGCCGGTGGCGCTGAAGTCAAGCTGGTACACATTGGTGGGCAAACCGTTGGGCGGCAGTTCCGCGTAGTACTGGAACTGCAAGCCCAGCTTGCGCAGCAGGCCGTTCGAGGCCGCGTTGTCCGGCCCCGTGATGGCCATCAGGCAGGGCAGGCGCAAGCTGTCGCGCCCGTAAGCCAACACGGCCGCGGCGGCCTCGTAGGCGTAGCCCTGGCCCCAGTAGGCCGGCCGCAGGGCATAGCCGATGTCGACGCCGGGCAGGCTGTCGCGCTTGATGAGACCGCATAGTCCCAGCGGCGCGCCGTCGTCCTTGCGCTCGACCAGGTAGAGCGAATGGCCCAGGCGGCGCTGCATGTCGCATGGGCCGTCGGCGATGGCGGCGCGGGCCGCCTCGACGGTGTAGACTTTCTTGTCGCCAATATGCTGCAGCCAGGACGGTTCGTTGACCAGCGCCAGGTAGAACGGCGCATCGTCCGCAGTCAGCGTGCGCAGTTGCAGGCGGGACGTTTCCAGTACGATCATGCGCTCATTCCGGCCAGTGGGCACGGTCGTTGAGCAGCTGGTACATCACATACACGTCCACATAGCCCAGCTGCGGATGGCGGTAGGCGCCGGCCAAGGTGCCGGCCACCTGGAAGCCCAGCCGCTTCCACAGCAGCACGGCGGCCACGTTGGAACTGATCACGTAATCGAGCTGCACGGCAAGGTAGCCGGCCTGGCGGGCCTGGCGCAGGCAATCGGCGCCCAGCAGCTTGCCCACGCCTATGCCCTGGGCGGCGGGGCTGACGACAAAGAAGGCGTTGGCCACATGGGCGCCCCGCCCCGGCTGGGCCGGCAGCAGGCGGTACATGCCCAGCAGCCGCTCGCCGTTCAGGATAGCCACGTGGCTTTCCACCCCGGGGCCGAACCAATAGGCCAGGCAAGCCTCGCGGCTGGTGTCGTCGGGGAAATACAACGTATCGCCACTGGCGATCAATTCTTCCTGCACCGCCCACATGGCGTCAAAATCGGCCGGGGTGGCGGGACGTATCGCGATTTCTTTCAAGACAGCTCCAACAGGTAGCCCAGCATGTTTTTTGATAGCCGATTGTCATGTATTTTCCGCGCCAAGTCCAGCGCGCGGGCGCAATCGGAAACCCGTCTGTTCGGGCCGGCCCGGCAAGGCCAGCGTGGCCACGGCACGCGGCGTGGTGCTGATGACCTTGCCGCGCCGCATCACCAGGCGCCGCGCCGCGCGCAGCCGGATCGCTTCCACCGGGCTGGCCGCGTCCAGCAGCACCAGGTCGGCGTGGCAACCGGGCTCCAGGCCGTAGCCCTGCAAGCCCAGGATGCGGGCCGGCGCGGCCGTGACGGCGTCGAAACAGGCCCGCATGGCGGCCTGGCCCGTCATCTGGGCCACGTGCAGGCCCATGTGGGCCACTTCCAGCATGTCGCCCGAACCGAGGCTGTACCACGGGTCCATCACGCAATCGTGGCCGAACGCGACCTCGATGCCGGCCGCCAGCAGTTCCGGCACCCGCGTCATGCCGCGTCGCTTGGGGTAGCTGTCGTGGCGGCCCTGCAGCGTGATGTTGATGAGCGGATTGGCCACGACCGCCACGCCCGCCTCGCGGATCAGGGGCAGCAGCTTGCTCACGTAATAGTTGTCCATCGAATGCATGGAAGTCAGGTGCGAGCCCGTCACCCGGCCATGCAGGCCCAGCCGGTTGCTCTCGTAGGCCAGCGTTTCGATGTGGCGCGACAGGGGGTCGTCCGATTCGTCGCAGTGCATGTCCACCCGCAAGCCCTTGCCGGCGGCAAATTCGCACAGGATGCGCACCGATTCGGCGCCCTCGGCCATGGTGCGTTCGAAGTGGGGAATGCCGCCCACCACGTCCACCCCCATGCCAATGGCGCGCTGGAGGTTGGCCAGCGCCGTGGGGCTGCGCAGCAAGCCATCCTGGGGAAAGGCCACCAGCTGCAAGTCCAGGTAGGGCGCCACCTGGCGCTTGACGTCGAGCAGCGCTTCCACGGCCAGCAGGCGGTCGTCGCAGATGTCCACGTGGCTGCGGATGGCCAGCAAGCCCTTGGCCACGGCCCAGTCGCAGTATTGCAGGGCGCGGGCCACGAGGGCGTCCTGGGTCAGCTGGGGTTTCAGTTCGCCCCACAGGGCTATGCCTTCGAGCAAGGTGCCGGAGTCGTTCACGCGCGGCAAGCCGTAGCTGAGGGTGGCGTCCATGTGGAAATGGGCGTCCACGAAGGGCGGGGTGACAAGGTCGCCGCCGGCGTCGATCTCCTGCCGCCCCGTGAGCGCCAGGGCGGGACCCACGGCGGCGATGCGGCCGTCGGCGATGGCGATATCGATCTGCTGCCGGCCGTCCGGCAGGCTGGCGTTGCGTATGACTACATCCATGGGCGGCTCCCGGCCAGCTTACTTCTTCCAGTAGGAAAATTCGGTCTCGTAACAGACCGTCTCGATGTCGGCAATGCGCTCCTGCAGCGCGCCTTGCGCATCCAGGATGGCCTGATTGTAGACAGAGGGGCCGATTTCACGCAAACAATAATCGAGCAGCAGCCGCGCTTTCAGCTCACCCACCTCCTCGTCCATGTTTTCCGCGCAGTAGCGCTGGATGGAGGCCAGCAGGCGCTGCTCCACGTCCTTGTTCAGTTTGATCGTCATGATGTTTCATCCAGAAAAGATTATTGTTGCAGCGCATTAATTTAGTGGTCGGCGGCCGCCTGTTGTATCCCATGGATGGAGGAAAAAATAACTTTCCAAGCCATGAAATCGCCGCTAGAATGCATTTATTGCAGCGCATCATAAATTCAGGGCCATGGCCGGCCCGGTGCGCTAGGCCAGCATTTTAATCGTCTCAGGAGAAACCATGTTTTCGATCCCCGAACAGTTTTCCGCAGCTACGAAATCGCAGATTGAAGCGCAGTTGAACATCATCAACAACCTGGCCAGCAAGGCCGTGGAAAGCGCTGAAAAAGTCATCGCCCTCAACATCAGCACCACCAAGGCGTCGGTGGAAAAGTCGTCGTCGGCCGCCCGGCAGTTACTGGAAGCCAAAGATCCCCGTGAATTCTTCACCCTGAGCACGGGCCAGTCGAACTACCTGGACAACCTGCTGGCCTACAGCCGCCAGCTGTTCAATATTGCCACGTCCGCCCAGGCCGAGCTGATCCAGAGCGCCAAGGAACAGATCAAGGACGTACCGCAAGCGCTGTCGCTGGTCGCCCCGGTCCAGCCGGTGGCCGTGCCCAAGCCGGCCGTCAAGGTGGAGCCGGAAGCGAAGGTGGAAGCGCCCAAGGTGGAAGTGCCGGCCGAACCGGTAGCAGCGGTGGAAGTGCAAGCCAAGCCGGCCGTCGTGGCCGAAGCACCGGAGCCGGTCAAGGCCGAAGTGGCCGCCGAACCCGCGCCTGCCGTCACGGAAGCCAAGCCAGCGGTCAAAGCCGTCGCCTCGCCCACCCCGCCGGCCGCCAAGGTCAGCGCCAAGCCCAAGAAATAAATCCCAGGCAAGGCATCACGAACAAGCGGGCTGCGGCCCGCTTTTTTTTTCGTTCCCGCCCCTCCGCCCAAAAAACCGGGGACGTAACACGGTTTTCGCGAAAAATGGGGACGTACCC
>JAZJZQ010000103.1:0-3152 GCA_040389625.1 Pseudomonadota bacterium
CCATCTGGTCCAGCGATTTCTGGTACAGGCCGGCTACCAGGTTGGCCTGGGTGACCATGCCCCTGAGGCGGTTCGCCGTATCGACCACGGGCAGGTGGTGGTGGCCATAGCTGGCGAACATGGGCACCAGTTCGGCGATCGGCTGCAGCAGATGGGCCGTCTTGACGTCGCCGCTCATGATGTCGCGCACCAGCACCCGTGGACGCAGCCGCACCGTGCCCGGCAACCCGGCGCTGGCATGGGCATGGGCGTGCACGACAAAGTCCGTTTGCGTGACGATGCCAATCACGCGCTGCTCATCGTCGACGACGGGCAGCGCCTTGATCTGATGTTCGCGCAGCAGGCTCCAGGCCGCGTCGGCCGTCGTTTCCGGCCGTACCGTGCGCGCCGCCGCTGTCATGACGTCGGCGCAGAACAGGTTTTCCATGTGCCGGCGATAGGCCCGTATCTCCACTTCGTTGAAGAGCGCCTGCAAGTCCTCCGCCTCCACGTCGAGCATTTCGCCATGCTGGGCCAGCGCTTCCTCCAGGTCGGCCCGGGTGAAGCCGGTGCGGCGCGCCGTCGCCGTCGCCGGCACCGCCGCTGCGACGCGATGCGGATAGCGGTGGCCAGTCAGGCGGTGATACACCAGCGCGCTGGCCAGCAGGGCCACGGAATTGAGGCCGACCGGCGCCAGCACGAAGCCGTACCCCAGGCCGTGGACCGTGGTCCCGCCCAGCACCGCCGTCAGCGCGACGGCGCCCGATGGCGGATGCACACAGCGCAGGTAGAACATGGCGGCGATGGCCAGCGGCACGGCCACCGTGGCCGCGGCGATGGAATCGCCCATGGTGCGCACGCAGGCCACGCCCACCAGGGCCGAGACCAGGTTGCCGCCCAGGATGGACCAGGGCTGGGACAGCGGGCTGGCCGGCACCGCAAACAGCAGCACGGCCGAGGCGCCCATGGGTGCCAGCAGCAAGGGCAGGCTGCTGTTGGCGCCCACGGCCAGCCGGGTCAGGCCGGCCGTGAGGGCAATGCCGAGCAGCGCGCCCAGGCAGCTGCGCAGTCGTTCCTTATTGTTGATATGGATGGCGGCAGGGGTGTATCTGAATAACCAATTTCTAACCGGGGACACAACAGAACCTTTATGTGAGCTGAGGAGCGGACTATCGACGTGGATGCGGGCGCGCACCGCGTTCAGCTCAGGCGGCTATAGCCACCGGCCACTATCCGACGCTGTTGACGCCGGCAGGCGATGCGCTGTTCCGTCCTGATACGGGAGAACCGGCCAGAACGGGAGCAGTGAGTGTCGCACTTGCAAGTATCCCGTGGCCAATGAAAAATTCTGGCATTTCATATCAAAAAAATGTGTTTGAAATGCCGTCAGGCCTCAGGCGTCGTCCAGCGTCACGCCGGAGGGCAGGTTGGCGGGACGGGCGCCGATGGTGTGGTGCAGGCCGGAACGGTCGGTGCGGGCGGCCACCGTGCGCATCGCATGGCGCACCCGGTCCAGGGTGGCGCTGTCGCGCTGGGTGGCGTACACCACGTAGGCCGAGTGGGAAAACTCCGGACTGTCCTTGACCGGGCGCAGGCGGCCATCGGCGATGAACTGTTGCGCCGTCCCGGCCCGGAAATAGCCGGCCCCGCCCACGCTGAGCAGATAGGTCAGCGCCAGGGGCCCCAGCGAAATCGACATGGGCGGCGTGCTCAGTGACGGATGGGCCGCCTCATGGTTGATGGAAAACTGCGGCCCCCAATCCACGTAGACATAACGGGCGGGATCGAACTTGCCCTCCGGGTCGGTGGTGAGCATGACCAGTTTTTCCTCGAGCAGCAATTCCGACACCAGGCCGGCGCGGGGACGGGGGTTGTACAACACCGCCAGGTCGAGCGTGCCATCCTGCACCCGGTCCAGCAGGCGGCCCGCCATATCGACTTCGGAACGGATGGAAATCGCCGGATGGGATTGATTCATCCAGATCAGCCAGTCGGCCAGGAAGGGATGCCACAGGCTCAGCTCCGTGCCCAGGCTGATGCCCTCCTCCCGTCCCGCCGGCAAGGCAATTTGCCGCCGGGCCCGCTCCCACACTTGCACCATCGCATGGGCGTGGCGCATGAATTGCTCGCCGGCCGGCGTCAACCGGGCGCCTGCCTTGTTACGCACAAACAGGCGCCGCCCCAGCAACTCCTCCAGCGTGCGGATGCGGGCGCTGACGGCCGTCTGGGTCAGGTGCATGCGCTGCGCCGTCAGGATAAAGCTGCCGTTGGCGGCCACTTGGAGAAAGGTTCGTGCCAGATTGATGTCCATGGGCACTATAGTAATACAACAAATACTTGTTTGTCCGGGCGAGCTCGGCATTCCGTAACGACACGCAGGCATGCACCCGCGTTGATACCGATTGATGCGTGAGGCGTTACACGCTACAATTCAGCATGATCAAGACCTTTCAGCATAAAGGCTTGAAAGCCTTTTTTGAAACGGGCAGCATGGCCGGCATTCAGACCGCCCACGCGCCACGCTTGGGCGCCGTGCTGCGCCGTCTCAACGCGGCGACCAGCGCGCAGGATATGAATTTGCCGGGCTGGAAGCTTCACCCGTTGAAGGGCCGCGCGCTCAAAGGGCACTATTCCGTATGGATTAGTGGCAATTGGCGCGTGACGTTCAAGTTTGACGGCATCGACGTCATATTGGTCGATTATCAAGATTATCATTGAAAGGGAAGCTGTCATGGCTCGCATGTTCAACCCGCCACACCCCGGCCTCACCCTGCGTGACGACGTGTTACCGGCGCTTGGCCTGTCCGTGACCCAGGCTGCGGAACAATTGGACGTGAACCGCGTGACGCTGTCTCGTGTGCTCAACGGTCGCGCCGCCATCTCGCCGGAAATGGCCTTGCGTATCGAGGCCTGGCTTGGTGTGGCGCGTGGTGGAGATGCCCGTGTCTGGTTGGCCGAGCAATGCGCCTATGACATGTGGCAAGCGGAACAGCGATTTAAGGTGAAACCCATGCAAGTGCAACCCGCACCGCTCACCGCTTAGCCCTGAAGGCGCCGCGTATCGCATGCGGAGGCTGAGTTCCGGCCTGCCCCATATGAGTTCACTCAAGTCCTTGATTTAATTGGCCTGCCCAGCAGGAATCGAACCTGCGACCCTCAGCTTAGAAGGCTGA
>JAZJZQ010000104.1:0-8548 GCA_040389625.1 Pseudomonadota bacterium
CGTCCTCCACTTCCGGGCCGGCGATGTTGTAGCCGGCCGAGATGATCATGTCGTCGGTGCGCGAACGGTAGTGGAAATAGCCGTCCGCGTCCATCTCGTAGGCGTCGCCCGTCAGGTTCCAGCCGTCCACCACGTAGTCGCGCTGGCGCTCGTCGTCCAGGTAGCGGCAGCCGGTCGGTCCCTGCACGGCCAGCCGGCCGATCACGCCCGGCCCCACGGGCTTGCCGTGCTGGTCCAGGATGCAGGCCCGGTAGCCCGGCACCGGCTTGCCGGTGGCGCCCGGGCGCACCTGCGCGCCGGCGGCGGAAATGAAGATGTGCAGCAGCTCCGTCGCGCCTATGCCGTCTATCATTTCCAGCCCCGAGGCGGCGCGCCAGGCGTCGCGCGTGGCCAGCGGCAGCGCCTCGCCGGCCGACACGCTCTGGCGCAGGCTGGCAAGGTCGTATTGCGCGGCCAGCGGCGCCATCTGGCGGTAGAAGGTGGGCGCCGTGAAGCAGATGGTGGCGCGGTACTGCCCGATCGCGCGCAGCAGCGTCTCCGGCGTCAGCTTTTCCAGCAGCACGGCGCTGGCGCCCACCCGCAGCGGGAACAGCAGCAGCCCGCCCAGGCCGAAGGTGAAGGCCAGCGGCGGCGTGCCGATGAACACGTCGTCCGGCCGCGAACCGAGCACGGAGCGGGGGAAGCAGTCGCAGATGGCCAGGATGTCGCGCTGGAAGTGCATGGTCCCTTTCGGCACGCCCGTGGTGCCGGACGTGAAGCTGATCAGGCACACGTCGTCGGCCGCCGTATCGACCGGCGCATAGCTGGCTGGCTGGCGCGCCATGTGCGCTTCCAGCCCGTCGGACCCGGCACCGTCGCCGAAGTACAGCACGCGCTGCGGCAGGTTGAGCGCGGCATCCATTTCCCCGCGCAGGCCGGCCGCGCACAGCACGGCGTCGACGCGGGCCTTGGCCAGGATCACGCCCAGCTCGCGCGCGCGCAGTAGCGGCATGGTGGGCACGGCCACCAGGCCGGCCTTGAACACGGCCAGCACGGCGGCGGCCATCATGGGATGGTTGGCGCCGCGCAGCAGCACCCGGTTGCCGGCCTCCAGCCCCAGCGGGCCGCGCAGCACGAGGGCGATGCGGTCGACCTGCTCCAGCAGCTGGGCGTAGGTCCACTGCCCGCTGTCGCTGCGGATGGCGATGCGCTCGCCGGCGCCGGCCGCCACGGCCCGGTCCAGCAGCTCGGCCACGCAATTGAGGCGCGCCGGATACTGCAGCTCCGGCAGCTCGAAGCGCAGCACCGGCCACTGCTCCGGCGGCGGCAGGTGGTCGCGCGTGAAATGGTCGGTATGGGCGCTGGCGCCCTTGCTGTCATGGCTTGCGCCGGCACTGCTGGCAGTCGGTCTGGTCATGGTCGCCCTGAAGTTGGTCGTCGTATCGTCACAGCCTGCAGCAGATACTTTAAACCTAAAATATATTTACTTCAAGCGTGTATTGTCGGGGACCGGCGGTTTGCGTACCGGCGGCCGTGCAGCGGCGGCCGGGCGACGACGGCGGACAAATGCGGGGCCGTGCCGTAATGCCGCTAAGTTAGCGGCCTTCTCAATCGACGTTCCCAAAAAAAGGGGGACAAAAAAAGGGGTACGTCCCCATTTTTGATCGCGGAGGCTCAGGCTCGCCGTCGGCGATTCACCCCAGGGCCTGGCGCGTCAGGCCGGCCTGGCGGATCACGGCGCGCACCACGCCCGACAGCGCGCCCTGCACCGTCGCCTGGGTCAGCTGTCCCGGCACCAGCGCCTGCAGCCCGGCGGCGGCCCCGTGCAGTCCCAGCGTGACACAGCCCGCATGCAGGCGCTCGATCCGCAGCTGCGCCTCCTGCTGGCTGCCGCCGTCCAGCAGCTGGTTCAATTCGTCGCTGGCCGCCGTCAGCTGGTTCTGGAAGCCGGCCAGGTAGACCAGCAGGCGCTCGGCGTTGATGCCCAGCCGCAGCTGAGTGGCGGCCGGCGTTTCGGCCAGGTGATCGGGCTCGTTGGCGGCCTGTTCGAGGAACTGGGCCAGGTGCACCCTGACCTGCTCGGCCTGGAACGGCTTGACCACGTAGCCGGCCGCGCCGGACTGGGTGGCCAGTTGCACCGTGTCGCCGTCCGTGGCCGAGGTGACCAGCACGAACGGCATGGAATGCAAGGCGTCGTGGCTCTTGACCCGTTGCAGCAGCTCGATGCCCGACAGGCGCGGCATGCGCAGATCGCAAAAACAGATGGCCGGCCGCAGTCCCGCCTCCAGCTGCTGCCACGCGTCGGCGCCGTCTTCCGCCTCCACGATGTCGAATGTGCCGCAGCTGTCGATCAGGTGCATCAGCACCATGCGCGACACGACATCATCATCCACCACCAATACTTTCATTTTGCTCTCCAGTGCCTGTGCGCGCGCAAGCGGCAACGATGGCGTCCGCGCTTGGCACTGCCATCCATCTTACCCGATCAGGGGCGGTTTCAAAAAGGGCGCGGCGGGGAAAAACTCACAGCGCGGCGGCGGCGGTCTGGTCGAGCAGCTGGCGCAGCCGCGGCAGGCCGGCCTCGATCTGCGCCCAGTAGCCATGGTCGGCCGCCAGTTCCAGTTCGCCGCACAGGGCCTGCAGCTCCTGCTCCTCGAGGTAGCCGGCGCTGCCCTTGATGCCGTGCAGCAGGCGCCCGGCCGCCTCGCCGTCGCGCTCGGCCAGGGCCCGTTCCAGCTCCGCCAGGCGGCCCGGCACGTCCTGCAGGAAGGCGCCGCGCAGGCGCGCGCGCAGGTCGCCGTTGCCGCTGTGCTGGGCCGCGCGGGCCGACTCGGGGCCGGCCGGGGCCACGCCGAACATGGCGTCCAGCTCCGCCGTGGCGACTGGCGCGGTCCGCCGCGGCTCCATGCGCGCCAGCGCCACGCCGCGCTGCAGCTGGCGCTCGATCGCCCGGCTGAGCTGGAAGTGCAGCGCCGCCTCGTCGATCGGCTTGGTCAGGAAGTCGTCCATGCCCGAAGCGAGGTAGCGGCTGCGGTCTTCCTCGCTGGCGTTGGCCGTCAGTGCGATGATCATCAGTTCCTGGTCGCGCACGGGCGCCTCCTCGGTGCCGCCGGAGCGGATCACGCGGGTGGCGCTGGCGCCGTCCATTTCCGGCATGCGCCCGTCCATCAGGATCAGGTCGTAGCGCGTCATGGTGCAGGCCTTGACGGCCAGCAGGCCGTTGGCGGCGATATCGACCTTGTGGCCCAGGTCCTCCAGCATCATGCGGATGATGATCTGGTTGGTGGGGAAGTCTTCCGCGCACAGCACCTTGAGCTGGTGGCTGTGCGGCTCGCGCGGCACGTGCGGCACCAGCGGCGGCGCCACGCCGTTGGCCAGCGGCAGCTCGAACGAGAAGGTGCTGCCCACGCCCGGCGTGCTGGCCACGCGGATCTCGCCGCCCATCAGCTCGACCAGCTGGCGGCAGATGGCCAGCCCCAGCCCCGTGCCGCCGTAGCGGCGGGTGGTGGTGGAGTCGGCCTGCTCGAACTTCTGGAACAGGCGCGGCATGGCGTCGGCCGGAATGCCGATGCCCGAGTCGGCCACCGTGAAGCGGATCAGGTTGACGCCCGGCGGCGCGTCGGCCCCGCCCTGCGACTGGCCCGGCGCCACCGGCTCGACCCGCATCCGCACGGCGCCGCGCTGGGTGAACTTGAAGGCGTTGCCCACCAGGTTGACCAGCACCTGGCGCAGCCGGGTCGGGTCGCCCACCACGAACTGCGGCAGGCCGTCGCCGAACTCCAGGCTGAAGCCCACGCTGTGGGCGGCGGCCTGCTCCTCGAACAGGCTGACCACGTTCTCCACCGCCGCCGCCAGCGCGTAGTCGATGTTCTCGATGGTCAGCTTGCCGGCCTCGATCTTGGAAAAGTCCAGCAGGTCGTTGATGATCGACAGCAGCGACTGGGCGTTGGCCTGGCCGCGCAGGATCTGCTCGCGCGTACTGTCCTGCAGCTGGCCGTCGCGCAGTGCGAAGCCCAGCATGCCGATCACGCCGGCCAGCGGGGTGCGCATCTCGTGGCTCATGTTGGCCAAAAATTCCGACTTCTGGCGGGTGGCGTCTTCCGCCTTCTGCTTGGCCAGGCGCAGCCGCTCGTCGTTCTCCTGCAGCGCGCGGTTGGCCAGCGCCAGCTCGTCGGTATGCAAGCGCACCTGGCGTTCCTGCAGCAGCAGCTGTTCCTGGGTCAGGCGCAGCGCCTGCAGCGCCTCTTCCAGCTGCTGGTAGGCGCGCGCGTTCTCCAGCCCGACGGCCGCGTGGGCGGCCAGCGTCTGCAGCATGTCCAGGTGCACCTGCTGGTAGGCGTGGCGGCCCTCGCTCTGCACGCACAGCAGGCCCACCACCTTGTCGTTGACGATCAGCGGGGTGTAGATCATCGACTGCGCCAGCGCCGGCGGCACGCCATCCTCGCGCATGCATGGCACCAGCTGCTGGCGGCCCACGTCGTCCATGTAGCGGTGGTATTCGGCGTCGAAGTCGTTGATGAACACTTCGCGCCGGTAGGTCACGCACCACACGGCCAGCTGGTTGGGGTTGTCGAGCCGGCGCGTGTACGGCAGGGTGCGCACCCCGCTCTCGATGGCGAACGGGAATTCGATGATGCCCTGTTCCTCCTGCACGAAACCGATGCCGAACATCTGCGCATCCATCAGGTGGTGCACGTGGCGGTACAGCGTGCGCATGGCCGTTTCCATGTCCAGCGTGGCGCTCATCTCGCGTCCCAGCTCGCTCAGCACCGAGATGTTGCGGTGGGCCTGCTCCACGTTCTCCTTCTGCCGCTCCACTTCCTGCTTCTGGCGCTCGGTGTCGATGCGGCGCTGCTCGGCCTCGGCGCGCTGGTTCTCGGCCTCCAGCCGGCGCTGCTCCAGTTCCTGCGTCTGCAGCTGCAGCAACTGGTTCTTCTGCTCCACCTCGGCCGTGCGCAGGCCGACCTGCTGCTCCAGCATCGCTTTCTGGCGCCGCAGGCCGCGCATGCGGGCCTGGTAGGCGGCGTAGCCGGCCGTCACCAGCAGCAGCGCGGCCAGCGAGCGGAACCACCACGTCTTCCAGAACGGCGGCAGGATGGTGATGACCAGGGTGGCGGCATTGTCGTTCCAGATGCCGTCCTTGTTGGCGGCCTTGACGCGGAAGGTGTAGCGTCCCGGATCGAGGTTGGTGTAGGTGGCAAAGCGCTTGGTCGAATCGGTCACCACCCAGTCCTGGTCGAAGCCCTGCAACTGGTAGGCAAAGCGGTTGCGCTGCGGCGCGGCGTAGTGCAGCGCCGCGAATTCGAGCGAGAACACGGAGTCGTCCTGGTCCAGCGTGAGCGCGCTGGTGTGCTCGATGGCGCCGCTCAGCACATTGCCGTATTCGCCCTGCCCGGCCCGCAGCGACTTGTTGAAGACCTGGAAGTCGGTGATGGCCACCGTGGGCGCCACGCTGTTCTCGCGCACCTCGGCCGGCGAGAACGCCGTGATGCCGTTGAAGCCGTCGAAGTACAGCGTGCCGTCCGGCGTGCGCAGGGCCGAGCCGTCGAAGTAGGCGCCTTCGATGGTGCCGTCGGCGCCCGAGTAGTTGCGCACCAGGCCGGTCTTCACGTTCAGCCGCGACAGGCCGGTATTGGTGCTCAGCCAGAGGTGGCCGGCGTCGTCGGGCAGGATGGAGGCGATGGCGTCGTCGCCGATGCCGTCGCGGCGCAGGTAGCGGCGGAATTTCACGCTGCCGTCGGCGCCCTGCTCCATGCGGTTCAGGCCGGCCGCCGTGCCGACCCAGATCGTGCCCTGGCCGTCCTCGTACAGGTAGTGCACCTCGTCGTGACTGAGGCTGGACGGGTCGGCCGGATCGCGCCGGAAGTGGCGGAAACGCCCGCTCTTGCGGTCCAATAGATCGAGGCCGTTGAAGGTGCCCACCCACAGGTTGCCGCGGCGGTCTTCCAGGATGGGGCGCACCACGTTGTCGGCCAGGCTGGTGCTGTCGGCCGGATCGTGGCGGTAGGTGTGGCTGGCGCCGGTGCGCGGGTCGAAGCGGTGCAGGCCGCCGCGCGAGGCCACCCACAGCAGGCCCTCGCGGTCGCCCACGATGTTGCGGATGGTGTCGCCGGCCGGGTCGCCATGCGAGAACGACCAGGCGCGCATGGCGCCCGTGGCCGCGTCCATGCGGTTGATGCCGGCCCGCCCGCCTATCCACAGGTTGCCGTCGGCGTCGCGCCACAGGGCCGTCACCAGGTCGTCGCTCAGGCCGCCGGGCGCGTGGTGCCAGGTGCGCGCGTGGCCGGTGGCCGGGTCGTACAGATTGAGGCCGGCGCTGGTGCCCAGCCACAGCTGGCCGTGGCCGTCGGCCACGATGGCGCGCACCTTGTTGTCCGACAGGGCCTGCGCCTGGTCGGCCTGGCGCACCAGGCGCGCGAAACCGCCGCTGCCCATGTCGACCCGGCTCACGCCATCGTTCCAGGTGCCGACCCAGAAGGTGCCCACGCGGTCGCGGAACAGGGCCGAGATCTGGTCGTCGGCCACGCTGTGGCTGTCGCCTAGCTGGTGGCGGTACTGGGCCAGGTGCTGGTCGTGCGGCAGCCAGCGGTACAGGCCGTCGGCGCCGCTTCCTATCCACAGGTTATGTTCGCCGTCCAGGTAGATGGCCGTGATGTTGCCGCCCTTGAGGCCTTCGGCCGCGCCCAGCCGGTGGCGCCGCGGCGCGCCCTCGCCCAGCTGCCACCGTTCCAGCCCGGCCAGCGTGCCCACCCACAGCGCGCCATCCTGGTCCAGCTGCAGCGCGGCCACGAAGTTGGCCTTGGCGTCGGGCGCCGTATCCATCTGGAAGTGCTGGAAGCGGGTCGCGCCCGGTGCCAGCATATCGAGTCCGGTGGCCGTGCCCACCCACAGCCGGCCGGCCGCGTCGCGCGCCAGCGCGTTGACTTGGTCGTCGGCCAGGCTGGCCGCGTCGGTGTCGTCGTGGTGCCAGCTGGTGAAGCGGGCGCTGGCCGGATCGAAGTGGTGCAGGCCGTCGCCGGTGGCCAGCCACAGGCCGCCCAGGCCATCGTCGACGATGGCGCGCACGTGGCGGTTGCCGTTACCGCGCTTGGCCGATTCGTGCGGCAGGAAGTGGTCGAAGCCGCGGCTGCGGGGATCGTAACGGTCCAGGCCACCGTCCGTGCCCACCCACAGCTGGCCGGCGCTGTCCAGGTGCAGCACCCGCACCCAGTTGTCGCCCAGGCTGTGCGGGTCCGACACCACGCTCTTGTAGGTCACGGTGCGGTAGCCGTCGAAGCGGGTCAGGCCGGCCTGGGTGCCGAGCCAGATGAAACCCTGCTTGTCCTGGGCGATGGCCAGCACCGATTCCTGCGCCAGGCCATGCTCCACCGTCAGCTGCTCGAAACGCAGCGTGCGCGGCGGCGCGCCGGCCCAGGCCGCGGCCAGGCCGGCGGCCCACAGCAGGGCGGCCGGTATCAGCAAGAGAGTACAGAGGCGTCGTATCAGCAACAGCACACGGATTCCATCCCAGGGTCAGCGGGGGTCAGCTGCCGAAAAAGGCCAGCACGTCGTCCTTGCGCAGCTGCGTGTCGCGCTGTCCAAGACGAATCAACTCGCCAGTATACGTCGATTCGAACAACAGGTAGGAAGCGAGTGCGGCGCCGCGCGTTTCCGTGGCCCCGATCCCGCCCAGCATGGTGCGGATCGGCGCCGGCAGGCTGGCGATGTGGCGGCTGGCGATGTCGTCGAGCCGCTCGGACGGCGCGATCACCAGCAGCTTGACCGGCTTGAGCGGGGTCTTGCTCAGGTGTTCCTCGGGCAGCAGCGACAGCGTCTTGTTGACCCGCTCCAGGCGCTCGATGTCCACCGCCAGGCTGTCGAGGAAGATGGACGACATGGCGTGGCCGGCGATCTGCGCCAGGCTGGGGTAGCGCGCGGCGCCGTCCGAGGCGCTGCGCGGCGGCTCCGTCAGGCGGCCGGCGCCCACCACCAGCACCTTGCTGGCGCCCAGGTGGATGGCCGGCGAGATGGGCGCGATCTGGCGCATGGTGCCGTCGCCGCAGTATTCGCGGTGGCCGCCCAGGTACAGCGGGGTGGCCGGGAAGATGAAGGGGATGGCCGACGAGGCCAGCAGGTGCTCGATGCCGATCTGGTCCTGCAGCGCCACCCGCTGCATGCGCACCCAGGGCGCGATCTCGGCCGCCGTCTGGTAGAAGGTGATGTGCTGGCCGCCGCTGTAGGACGAGGCGGTGACGGCCAGCGCGTGCAGCAAGCCTTCGGACAGCACCGTGTCGAGCCGCGGCAGGTCCAGCATGCGGTGCAGCAGCGACACCAGCGGCGTATTGTCGAGCAGGGACTGGGGCGGCGCGGCGCGCCACTTGCGCAGCAGCCAGCCGAACGAGAGCAGCGACAGCCAGCGCGCGCCGGAGCGGATCACGCCCAGCGAGTCGGCCCGGTACACCTGCTCCACCTTGATGTGCTGCCACACGTCGAGCAGGCGCTGCACCCCTTCGCTGAAGTTGTCGGCGCGGCAGGCCAGCGCGGTGGCGTTGATGGCGCCGGCCGAGGTGCCGCAGATGATGTCGAAGGG
>JAZJZQ010000105.1:0-2307 GCA_040389625.1 Pseudomonadota bacterium
TCGTGCGACATATTGGCCAGGAAGTCGGACTTCATCTTGGTCGCATCCTCGGCCGCCGTCACGGCGCGCCGCAGCTCCTGCTCGGCGGCCAGGCTGGCCGTCATGTGCTTGAGCGCCTGCAGCAGTTCGCCCGTCTCGTCGCGCGAGGTGATTTCGATCACGGAACTGAGGTCGCCCTGCCCGACCCGGGTGGCGATGGCGATCGCCTCGTCGAGCGGGCGGGTGATGGAACGGGCCGAAATGGCGAAACCTATCCCCACCAGCACGGCCGCCACGCCCATCAGCGACATGATGGTGAGCGAGCGGTTGATGTCGGCCCGCGCGCGGTCGGCGCTGGCCATCACCTGGCCTTGCTGCAACCGGTCCAGCACCTTGATCTCGTCCAGCAGCGCATTCAGGGCCGGCAGCGCCATGCTGTTCATCTTGTCTTCGGCCGCATCGTGCCGACCGCCTTCCACCAGGTCGGCCACGGCAATGAAGGACTCGTAATAGGCGGCGCGCGCCTGTTTGACGCGCTCGATCTGGCGCCGCTCCTCCGGGGTGGCGTCGAGCACGGCCAGCCGCTCCAGCTGGCCGTCGATCTCGCGCTTGATCTGGTCGATGCGGGCATAGCTGTCGACGCGCTGTAACCTGTTGGTCTGGATGATCAGGGTGACAACGCGGGTGGCGGCCTCGCGCGACTGGGAGTCGATAATGCCGATCGCCGAGGCGGCGGCCCAGTCCTGGCTGAGGATATGGTCGCTCTCGGCGCGGATCGCGTAGATGCGGCTCACGCCGACCAGGATCACGCCTATCATCAGCAGGATCAGGATCGCGTAGCCGATGCTGACCCGCGCCCGGATACGGATATCGCTGAAACGCATGCTGCTTCCCTTCGCTGCGGTGGTGGTACGGTGGATTATTCGGGTAGGGTGGCGCCGGCGATGTGGCGCCGCAGGCAATCGGGGCACCAGCAGGACATGTCCGCGGCGGGCGCCGGCACAATGCCGGCCGCCTTGGTAGCCGTCGTGGCCGTCGTGGCCGTCGCCGCTGCCGCAGCTACCGCCGATGCCCCGTCCTGCGCCGCCCGCCCCGGCACGGGCACCACGGGCGGCAGGCTGGCGCACCAGCAAGGCTGGCTGCCGTCGCCGTCGGCCATGGCGCAGGTAAAGGTGGCGCCGCAGCGCGCGCACACGCTCATGGCTGGCCGTCCGTATCGGTAGGCGCCGACGGGCCGGGCGGCGCATCGGCATCGAGCGGGAAGCCGCGCATGGCCTTGCGCAGCAGCGACATCTGGCCGTTGAAACGGGTGCAGGCGTCGCACACCATCAGGTGCAGCCGCATGCGGGTGCGCTCGACCAGCGACAGGTCGCGGTCCAGCCCCTCCGACACCAGGCGGTGCACTTCGCGGCAGGTCGGCATTAGGCGTGTTTTGTGTGATTCCATCGTCGCGGTCAGTCCAGGGCGCGGTCAGCCGGTCTGGCGGTTGCCAAACCAGTTCAAATCCAGGCATTCACGCAGGCGCATACGGGCCCGATACAGGAGTACCCAAGCATTAGACGTGGTGATCGCCAGTTCCTTACAAATTTCGTCCGTTTCCAGCTCAAGCCACTCGCGCATCATGAAAATGCGGGCCGTCTTGGCGGGCAGCTTCTCCAGGCACACCTCCAGCACCTTGAAGAAATCCTTCTGCTCGAGCGTGCGGTCCGGGTCGCCCCAGGCCAGCGGCTGCTCGCGGGTGTGGCCGTCGGCCAGGAACAGGGCATCGATGGCGTCGTCCTCGGACTGGTCGTCGCAGCTGTCGATCTGGCGCTCGCGCGTGCTGGCGCGCAGGTTGTCGATGATCTTGAACTTGAGGATGCCCGTCACATAGGTGCGCAGCGACGATTGGCCGGCAAAACGCTCGGGTTTTTCCAGCACGGCGATCAGCGCATCCTGCACGGCATCCTCGGCCAGCGCCTCGTTGCGCAGCTGCAGATGGGCGAAACGGACCAGCAAAGGGCGCATCGCTTCCAGTTCGCGGTGTAGAGTGGGAGTGGGGGTCATAAGGGCCCAGCCTAGCGGATGATCTCGGAAAATACAACACGTTGGCCCTATAATGCGTACTTGACTGCAGCTGCAGGCTGTAAAATCGCAAAAATCTTAATCCCGGACCCGCCATGACACACCTGACCAACCTGAACCTAGGCATGAATGACGACCTGACTGCGGTGGCGCCGCAGATCAAGGCGCAGATTCTGGCCGAGGCGCTGCCGTACATCCGCAATTTCCACGGCAAGACCATCGTCATCAAATACGGCGGCAACGCGATGACCGACGAGCGCCTGA
>JAZJZQ010000106.1:0-2127 GCA_040389625.1 Pseudomonadota bacterium
GGAACGGGCAGGTGTGGGATGATATTTATCAACAAATTGCACAACTGTCGTGTTTTACAAAAAAACATCAAAAACCTTTGTATTTGGAGCCTCCGAGGTTCTAGAATGTTGCAAAATCGAGCGATAGCAAAAATAATTGCCGATAATGCTTCACTGTTATCAAAATAGTACTAGAATCTATTAACAGTGCGGCCAAACAGCAATATACTGAGACCACCAGCGTTAAAAACTTTTGTTTCCATGTGGCAATCAAAACTGTTGCAAAATAGCGTACACTCTATGTTGTAGTACGTTAATAAATGGTACTATTTGGAAATATTTGTCGTTTAACAGTGAACTATGCGCGAAGCATTTGTAAAGGAAAAAAATGCGTACTGCATTTGAAGCATGGGCGCAGCGCGATGGCCATATTGTCCGCCGGCGCGAAGACAAGCCAGACGAGTATCTGGTATTCGAAACCCAACGTCGCTGGGTCATCTGGCAGGCGGCGCTCGAGCACGGCAAAACGCCGGGCGGGCGCAAGACGGCTGCGCAAAAGGCAGCCGCCGGCGAGAAGGCGGTGGTCAACGCCCGCTCCGCCGTGCAGCGGGCCCCGTCCATCAATTCGGACGAGGCCACGGTGCGCACCCAGGTGCTCAACGAGGTGCTCGATGCGTTCTCCACCCTCGGTGGCGAGCGCGGCATGGAGGACATCCTCAAGGTAATCCAGAGCCTGAAGCAGAAACAGCAGCAGAGAGAAGTGGCCGAGGAGCGTGTGGCCGTCAAGAAGCACGACTGACGGCCATGCGCTTCCGCCATTACAAAGGGGGCCTCTACGAGCTCGTTTGCGAGGCGACCCTGGAATCGGACCTGACGCCCATGATCGTCTATCGTGCGGCCGACGGTTCGGTGTGGGTACGGCCCAAGGACGTGTTCTTTCAGCTCATCGAAGTGGACGGCGTCATGGTGCAGCGCTTTGCGCCCATTAACTGAGCGCATGGGCCGCTACGCCCGGCCGCTGGCGCTGGCCCTGCTGTGCGGGGCCTGCGCCGCTGCCCGGGCCGAAAACATCGGTTCGGTCGACACGGCCTTCCAGCTGCTGGGGCCGGACCACAAGGTGGTGGTCGAAGTGTTCGACGACCCCCGCGTGGAGGGCGTCAGCTGCTATCTGTCGCGCGCCAGGACGGGTGGCTTCAAGGGCGCCATCGGCCTGGCCGAAGACAAGGCCGAATCGTCCGTCGCCTGCCGCCAGGTGGGCGAGCTCCATTTCAACGGCGTGCTGCCGCAGCAGGAAGAAGTGTTCTCCGAGCGCGCTTCCGTCTTTTTCAAGCATGTGCGCGTGGTGCGCATGGTGGACGTCAAGCGCAATGCCCTGGTCTACCTGGTCTACTCCGATCGCCTGATCGACGGCAGCCCGAAAAACAGCGTGACGGCGGTGCCCGTTCCTGCCAATATGCCAGTGCCCATCCGGCGCAAATAATTCCCTGTCGCGGGCGCCTGCCCGCACTGCTCGAGGCTTACCATGTACCGACTCGCCGCCTGCGCAACCGTGGCCTTGCTGGCCGGCTGCGCCACCCTGACCGAATCGACCCAGCAGGACGTGCTGGTGCAGACCATCCTGGACAACCATGAACTGGCCGGCGTCGGCTGCGTGCTTTACAACGATGTGGGCAAGTGGTTCGTCACCACACCGGCGCGCCTGACCATCCGCAAGAGCGCGGGGCCGCTGCGCATCGACTGCCGCAAGGACGGCGGCGACTGGGCCTATGAAAAAGTGGAATCGAAAGTCAATGCCACCCTGTGGGGCAATGTGGTGCTGACGGCGGGCGCCGGTTATTTTGTCGACCGCAACACGGGCGCCGGTTTCGACTATCCGTCCACGCTGACGGTGACCATGCACAAGGGCGATGCTGGGGAAGGGACAGCGCCGCCGCCGGCTGGCGTGACGCTGTTCTGACGACGGCGGCGGACCGGCCGTGCCGGTCCGCCGCGGTTACTGCTCGGTGCCGGCTCAGGCGCGGCTGATGAGGAAATTGCTCAGCAGGGGAACGGGACGGCCGGTGGCACCCTTGGCGCCGCCCGACTTCCAGGCCGTGCCGGCGATGTCCAGGTGGGCCCAGGTGTACTTGCGGGTGAAGTTCTCCAGGA
>JAZJZQ010000107.1:0-5871 GCA_040389625.1 Pseudomonadota bacterium
CGGCGCGGCGGCGCTGGCGGCGGCCGGCGCGGCCGGCGCGGCGGCGGCCGGCGCGGGCGCAGGGGCCGGCGTCTTCTTGCTCGAGAACATGCTGCAGCCCGAGGTGGCGGCGGCGCACAGCAACAGCGCTGCGATCTTCGTGTGGTGCATACTGGCTTTACGCATAATGGAGAACGCTCATGTGTCAGGGGGTAAAAAAATCCAAACGGCCGGACCGCTCGCTTAGCGGCCGTAGCCCTCATTCAAACGCTGGTAGCCGGGGATGCTGTTCTTCATGGCCTCCAGCGGATTGCCCACGCCCAGCTTGGACAGGCCGTTGAGCTCGAGCTGGAAGAAGATCGGGGTCGACACCTTGCTGGCCGTCGTCACGAAGCGCTGGGCGCCCATGCGAAACACCCAGCAGTCGCCGTTGTACTCGAGGCCGACGAGCGACTCGAGCACCTTCTTGCTCAGCAGCGAATAGCTGACCCGGCCCACCCCGTACCAGCGGTCCGACACGGGCCACTGGCTCGACAGCTCGGCATTCTTGAAGCTGTCGCGCAGGTAGCGGTAACCCAGGTTGAGCACCTTCTTCTGGCCCGGCTGCCACTGTATCCCATAGTTGGAGCTGACGGTCTGGTGCTGGCTGGGGTTGTACTGCACGGCGCTGTCGAAGCCCCAGGTGTCCGACACCCGGCCCGTGGCCGCCAGCAGCATGTCGGAGCGGCTATCGTTGCTGGGGGTGGAGGCGTCGAGCTGCACCTTCTGGTCGCGGAAGTAGAAGCGCTGGCCGAACGCCAGGCGCAGCCGCTCGGCGCCGGACGGCTCCAGGAAGCGCGACACCAGCGCCGCCGTCAACTGGTTGGCGTCGCCGATGCGGTCCGAACCGATGAAGCGGTTCTCGCTGAACAGCTGGCTGAAGTTGAAGGTGGCGGCGGCCGTGTCGAAGGTGGGCAGGGCCGACTGGTCGCGGTAGGGCGTATTCACGTAGAACAGGCGCGGCTCGAGCGTCTGGGTGGTGGCGCGGCCGAACAGGCGGGCGTCGCGCTCGAACACCAGGCCCGAGTCGAGCGACAGCGTGGGCACGGAGCGCGACAGGTTGCGCGCCGGGTCCGTGTCGTGCGTCTCGAGCTGGTAGCTGCTGGCGTTGAGCATCAGCTTGGGCGTGATGAAGAAGCTGGGGCCGATGATGGGATAGCTGATCTGCGGGATCGCCACC
The DNA here is from genome assembly GCA_040389625.1 of Pseudomonadota bacterium. GTDB lineage: Bacteria > Pseudomonadota > Gammaproteobacteria > Burkholderiales > Burkholderiaceae_D > Rugamonas. The sequence goes on from JAZJZQ010000107.1 coordinate 1,199, forward strand.
AGGCGCGTGCCGCGCAATTCCGTCGGATGCCAGAAGCGGGTCAGCTCGCTGTCGAATTCCCAGTCGAAGCCGGCCACGTCGTAGCGCCCGGCGTGGAAGTTCAGCGACGGCAGCCGGTCGTACGGGCGCGACACGAACAGTTCCGGGTTGGTCACCGAATCGGGGTCCTGCAGCACCTGGTACTTCTGGACCCGGGCCGTCAGGCGCCAGAATTCGCCATGGTAGTCGCTGCGCAGCTCGCGCAGCAGCTGGCGCTCGGCGCTGCCGGCCACCGTCTTGGAGAAGTCGTTCGGGTAGTTGTCGTCCGAGGCGGCGCGCACGCTCCAGCCGTAGGACCAGTCCTTGGCCAGGTCCTGGGCGTGACTGGACTTGATGGTCCAGCGGTCGGTCTGGGTCTGCTTATCGTGCGGCAGCAGCTCCAGGTAAGTCTCGCCGCGGTAGGTGCCGGCGTCCGTCTCGCCGATGTAGCGGCCGTTGGCGCCCAGCTGCAAGCCGCGCTGCGGGATGATTTTCGGGTACAGCGTCAGGTCGCGGTTGGGCGCGATGTTGACGTAGTACGGCACCGTCAGTTCGGCCGCGCCCTTGGAGCCGAAGCCGGGCATGGGCGGCAGCCAGCCGGAGCGGCGCGCGCCCGACAGTGAGAACGACATGGCCGGCGTGCCGAGGATGGGCACGTCCTTGAAATAGACGATGGTCTGGCCGGCCGTGCCCACGTCGCGCCCGGAATCGAGGTTGAGCCGGCTGGCCTTCAGGTACCAGTCCGGATTGGGGCCCTGGCAGGTGCTGTAGGTGCCGTCCAGCACCAGCGCCTCGTCCTCGTTGAGGAAGTTGACGCGCTGCGCCTTGCCCTGGGCGTGATTGAGCTCCATCTGGTAGGTCGGGTGCAGCATGTAGCCCACGCCCGTGTCCATATTGAGCTTGAGTTCATCGCCCGTGAAGTAGTCGCCAAAGCGCCAGATCTGCACATGGCCCTGGGCGTCGACTTCGTTTTCGACCTGGCGGTAGCAGGCCGTGTCGGCCTTGACGCGGGTCTGGCCCCGGACCAGCTCCACGTCGCGCGCCAGATTCAGTTCGCGTTCGGGGCGTCCGCCGATGTCTTCGGCCTTGATGATGGTGGGCGCATCCTGGTCATCGACCCGCGGCGGGCGCGGTTTGGTTTGGGCGTGGACCGGCAACGCCGCCACGGTGACGAGGGCGGACAAGGCATATGCCCAGCGTTGCGAGGGGTAGGGGGCCAGGAACCAGCTCATGAAAGGTAGCGACTTAACACCATGACAGGCGATTTTTTGAATTGAATCCCTTATTATATGGGAATCTTCAGCTCTCACCGGTTTCCAAGGCCCGCTCCATGTCTTTATTGTCAAATCCGTCATCCCCTGCCGCCCCTTCCGCCGCCGCCGACCCGCGCCTGGCCATGCTCCGGGAGTGGCTCGCCACCCTCGGCCTGGTGCAGCCGGACACGCTGCGCCCCGCTTCGGCCGACGCCAGCTTCCGGCGCTACTTCCGGGTCGACGTGCTGCCGGCCCGCCAGGGCGAGTTCGGCGCCACCCTGATCGTGATGGACGCGCCGCCCGAGCGCGAGAACGTGCCGGCCTTCATCAAGGTGCAGGACCTGCTGGCCCAGGCCGGGGTGTCGGTGCCGGCCATCGTGGCGCAGGACGCCGAACGGGGCCTGCTGCTGCTGTCGGACCTGGGCAACAGCACCTACCTGCAGGAGCTCGACCACGACAACGCCTCCACCCTGTACGCCGAAGCGCTTGAAGCGCTGGTCAAGATCCAGCAAAGCAGCCAGCCCGGCGTGCTGCCCGAGTTCGACCGCGCCTTCATGCTGCGCGAAATGAACCTGTTCCCCGAGTGGTACATCGGCCGCCACCTGGGCGCCACGCTGACCGAAGCCCAGTCGGCCGAGCTGCAAAAAGTGTTCGACGCCATCCTGGCGCGCGCCATGGCCCAGCAGCAGGTGTTCATGCACCGCGACTACCACTCGCGCAACCTGATGCGCATCGACGCCGGCAACCCCGGCATCCTCGACTTCCAGGACGCCGTGTACGGCCCCATCACCTACGACGTGGCCTCGCTGCTGCGCGACGCCTACGTGCAATGGGACGAGGAACTGGTGCTGGACTGGACCATCCGCTACTGGCAGCACGCCAAGGCCGTCGGCCTGCCCGTCAACAAAGACATCGACGATTTCTACAAGGACTTCGAGTACATGGGCCTGCAGCGCCACCTGAAGATCCTGGGCCTGTTCTGCCGGCTGAACTACCGCGACGGCAAGGCCGGCTACCTGGCCGACCTGCCCACCGTGATGGACTACGTGCGCAAGACGGCCAACCGCTACCGCGACCTCAAGCCGCTGGTGCGCCTGCTCGACGCGCTGGAAAACAAGCAGCCGCAGGTCGGCTACACCTTCTGATCCGGGCGGGCGCGGCGGCCGGCGACACGGCCTGCCCCGCCCTGCCCCGTCCTGTCCCGCCTACGAAAGCCCTTCCCATGAAAGCCATGATCTTCGCCGCCGGCCGCGGCGAGCGGATGCGCCCCCTGACCGACACCTGCCCCAAGCCGCTGCTCAGCGTGCGCGGGCGGCCCCTGATCGTCTGGCACATCCTCAACCTGGTACGCGCCGGCATCACCGACATCGTCATCAACCACGCCCACCTGGGCGACCAGATCGAGCAAGCGCTGGGCGACGGCAGCCAGTACGGCGCCCGCATCGCCTATTCGCCCGAGGCGACGGCGCTGGAGACAGCCGGCGGCGTGGCCGCCGCGCGCCACCTGCTGGGCGACGAACCGTTCCTGGCCATCTCGGGCGACATCTACTGCCCCTATTTCGACTTCGAACAGGTCAAGGACGTGCTGCACGACGCCGACATGTGGGGCCATCCCTACCCTGCCGACCAGCGCGACGTGGCCTGGCTGTACCTGGTCAAGAACCCCGTTTTCCATCCCGAGGGCGACTTCGGCCTGACCCTGTATTCCGTCACCAACGACGGCGCGCCACGCTGGACCTTCGGCAATATCGGCGTCTACCGGCCCGAGATCTTCGACGGCATCGCCGCCGGCAGCCACGCCAAGCTCGGCCCCCTGCTGCGCCACTACATCGAACGCGGCCAGGTGGGCGGCGAAGTGTATGAAGGCGAATGGCACAACGTGGGCACCATCGCCCAACTCGACGCGCTCAACGCGCGCAACGGCGCGGCAAACGGAGCGGCCCGGTGATCGCCGCCTGCGCCGCGCGGCGCGCCCGCCTGATGGCGCAGATGGCGCCCGGCGCCGTGGCCGTGCTGCCCACGGCGCAGGAAGTGGCACGCAACAGCGACAGCGACTACCCGTACCGCCATGACAGTTATTTCTACTACCTGAGCGGCTTTACCGAGCCCGAAAGCGTGGTGGTGCTGGTGGCCGCGCGCGGCGACGTGCCGGCCCGCGCCATCCTGTTCTGCCGCGAGAAGAACGCCGAACGGGAAATCTGGGATGGCTTCCGCCACGGTCCGGAAGCGGCGCTGGCCGCCTTCGGTTTCGACGCCACCTTCCCCATAGCCGCGCTCGACGCACAGATGGAACTGCTGCTGGCCAACGCCCCGGCCCTGTACTACGCGCTGGGCGGCAGCGCCGAACTGGACGCGCGCGTGCGGCACTGGCTGGCCGCCGTGCGGCGCCAGGCGCGCCTGGGTGTGACGGCGCCGGCCGCCGCCCACGACCTGCTGCCGCTGCTCGACGAAATGCGCCTGCTCAAGGACGAGGGCGAGCTGGCCACCCTGCGCCGCGCGGCCGCCATCTCCGGCCGCGCCCACGCGCGCGCCATGCGCGCCACCCGGCCCGGCATGCATGAATACGAAATCGAGGCGGAGCTGCTGTACGAATTTCGCCGCAGCGGGGCCCAGCATCCGGCCTATAGCTCCATCGTCGCGACCGGCGCCAACGCCTGCGTGCTGCACTACAGCGCCAACAATGCCCAATGCCGCGACGGCGAGCTGCTGCTGATCGACGCCGGCTGTGAACTGGACGGCTACGCCTCCGACATCACCCGCACCTATCCCGTCAACGGCCGCTTCACGGCGCCGCAGCGGGACCTGTATGAACTGGTGCTGGCGGCCCAGGCGGCCGCACTGCACGCCATCAAGCCGGGCCACCCCTACCAGGCCATCCACGACGCCGCGCTGCAAGTGCTGGCGCAGGGCATGCTGGACCTGGGGCTGATCGACAAGAGCAAGGCCGGCAACGCGGCCGACGTCATCGCCAACAAGAGCCATCTGCAGTTCTACATGCACGGCACGGGCCACTGGCTGGGCATGGACGTGCACGACGTGGGCCAGTACCGCGACGTGCAGGCCGAGGGCAAGCCCTCGCGCGCGCTGCAGGCGGGCATGGTGCTGACGGTGGAACCGGGCATCTACGTGCGCCCGGCCGAGGGCGTGCCGGAGCGGTTCTGGAACACGGGCATCCGCATCGAGGACGACGTCATCGTCACCCCGAGCGGCCACACCATCATCAGCGCTGCCGCACCGAAGTCGGTGGCCGATATAGAACACCTGATGCAGCAGGCACCATGAATCCAAGCACCGACACCGACAACCTCCATTCGGCACCCGCGTCCGGCGCCACAACGGACCTCGATATCGCCATCTGCGGCGCCGGCCCGGCCGGCATGGCGCTGGCCGCGCTGCTGGTCA
>JAZJZQ010000107.1:5971-7110 GCA_040389625.1 Pseudomonadota bacterium
ATCGCCATCTGCGGCGCCGGCCCGGCCGGCATGGCGCTGGCCGCGCTGCTGGTCAAGCGCGGCATGGCGCCCGAGCGCATCGGCCTGATCGACGCCAAGACGCTGGCCCAGGCCAGCAACGACCCGCGCTCGCTGGCCCTGTCCTACGGCAGCCGCCAGATCCTGGAAGAGATAGGCGCCTGGCCCGTGGCCGGCACGCCCATCCACCAGATCCACGTGTCGCGCCGCGGCCAGTTCGGCCGCAGCCTGATCGACCGCGACGAACACGGCCTGCCCGCGCTGGGCTACGTGACCCGCTACGGCGACCTGGTGACGGTGCTGGGCGCCGTGTGCGAACGGGCCGGCATCCGCATGCTGCGCCCGGCGCGCGTGACGGGCAGCGCCGAACACGAGGACCGGATCGATCTGCACATCGTGCAGGAAGGCCAGCAGGATGCCCGCACGCTGAGCGCGGCCATCATGGTGCAGGCCGAGGGCGGCCTGTTCAGCGACCAGGAAAGCAAGGCCGTGCGGCGCGACTACGAACAGACGGCCATCATCGCGCAAGTGCGCAGCAGCGCGCCGATCGCCCATCGCGCCTACGAACGCTTCACGGAGCAAGGCCCGCTGGCGCTGCTGCCGCAGGACAGCCGGGATGGCCAGGCCGAGTATTCACTCGTGTGGTGCGCCCGTCCGGAGCAGGCGCAAGCCCTGCTGGCACTGGACGACGCGGCTTTTCTGGCCCGTCTTGGCCAGGCCTTCGGCGACCGCCTCGGCAAGTTCGTGGCCGCCACGCCGCGCCTGGGCTTCCCGCTGGGATTGAACGCGGACGCGCGCAGCACGGCGCGCTCGGTCGCCATCGGCAATGCGGCGCAGACGCTGCATCCGGTGGCGGGACAGGGACTCAACCTGGGCCTGCGCGACGTGGCCGTGCTGGCGCGCCTGCTGGCGCCGGCCGCCACGCCGGCCAGCCTGGCGCGCTACACGGCGCTGCGCCAGACGGACCGCAGCACGACGATGCGCCTGACCGACACCATGGCCCGCATCTTCGCCAACGAGTCCCCCGCGCAGGCGCTATTGGGATTGTCGCTGGCCGCCGTCGACCTGTTGCGCCCCGCCCGCAGCCTGCTGGCCGAGCTGATGATGTACGGCCGGCGCTA
>JAZJZQ010000108.1:0-3416 GCA_040389625.1 Pseudomonadota bacterium
CGCGTGGTGTCCACCAGCTCGGCGGCCATGATCCACTTGCCCGGCTTTTTCAGCAGCGAGGAACCGGGCCAGATGTGGAACTTGATGCCGCGCGCGCCCAGGAAGCCGGCGCCCGGTTCGTCCTCGGACTTGAAGCCGATGTTGCCCAGCAGGCCGGTCAGCAGGGCCAGGTGCAGGTTCTCGTAGGTGGCCGGCGTGTCGTTCAGGCGCCAGCCCTGCTCCTTGACGATGGTCAGCAGCTGCGAATGGACGTCGCGCCACTCGCGCAGGCGCAGCTGGGACAGGAAGTTGCTGCGGCAATTGTCCTGCAGCTGTCGGTTGGTCTTCTTGTGCTCGATGGCGGACTCGAACCATTTCCAGATCTTGATGTAGCTGAGGAACTCGGACTTCTCGTCGGCGAACTTCTTGTGCGCCTCGTCGGCCGCCTGCTGGTGTTCCAGCGGGCGGTCGCGCGGGTCCTGCACCGACAGGGCCGCGGCCACGATCAGCACTTCGCTCAGGCATACGTTGTCGAGCGCGGCCAGGATCATGCGGCCCACGCGCGGGTCCAGCGGCAGCTTGGCCAGCTTCTTGCCCAGCGCCGTCAGCTGGTTGTACTCGTCCACCGCGCCCAGCTCCTGCAGCAGCTGGTAGCCGTCGGCAATCGCGCGTGCCAGCGGCGGCTCGATGAAGGGGAAAGTCTCCACGTCCGTCAGGTGCAGCGACTTCATGCGCAGGATGACGGAGGCCAGCGACGAGCGCAGGATTTCCGGTTCCGTGAACTTGGGACGCTGCAGGAAGTCCTGCTCTTCGTACAGGCGGATGCAGACGCCGTCGGCCACGCGGCCGCAACGGCCGGCGCGCTGGTTGGCGGCCGACTGCGCGATCGGTTCGATCTGCAGCTGCTCGACCTTGTTGCGGTAGCTGTAGCGCTTGACGCGCGCCAGGCCCGCGTCCACCACGTAGCGGATGCCGGGCACGGTCAGCGACGTTTCCGCCACGTTGGTGGCCAGCACGATGCGGCGCGCGTTGGTCAGCCTGAACACGCGCTCCTGCTCCTCGGCCGACAGGCGGGCGAACAGGGGCAGGATTTCCACGTGCGGCGGATGGTGCTTGCGCAGCGCCTCGGCCGCGTCGCGGATTTCGCGCTCGCCCGGCAAGAATACCAGCACGTCGCCGGAACCGATGCGGCACAACTCGTCCACGCCATCGACCACGGCGTCCATCAGGTCCCGCTTTTCCCTTGCGCTATCGCGAGCGGCGGCGGCCCGGGGCGCCGGCTTGGGCGCGTCGCCCGTCACCAGGTCGCGGTCCACCGGGCGGTAGCGCACTTCCACCTGGTACAGGCGGCCCGACACTTCGATCACGGGTGCCGGCTTTTCCGGCGAACCGAAGTGGCGCGCGAAGCGCTCGGCGTCGATGGTGGCCGAGGTGATGATCACTTTCAGGTCCGGCCGGCGCGGCAGCAGCTGCTTCAGGTAGCCCAGCAGGAAGTCGATGTTGAGGCTGCGTTCGTGCGCCTCGTCGATGATGATGGTGTCGTAGCCCTTGAGCAGCGGGTCGGTCTGGGTCTCGGCCAGCAGGATACCGTCCGTCATCAGCTTGACGGAGGCGCCCCGCGTCAACGTGTCGGCAAAGCGGACCTTGAAGCCCACCGTCACGCCGAGCGGCGTGCCCAGCTCCTGCGCGATGCGCTTGGCCGTGGACGAGGCGGCGATACGGCGCGGCTGGGTGTGGCCGATCAGGCCCGACTGGCCACGGCCCAGTTCCAGGCAGATCTTGGGCAACTGGGTGGTCTTGCCGGAGCCCGTCTCGCCGCATACGATGATGACTTGGTTATTCTGCAACGCCTCCGCGATCTCGTGGCGGCGGCCCGACACGGGCAAGTCTTCCGGATAGGTGATGGGCGGCAGCGGGTTGCGGAACGCCACCTCGGCTGCCTTGGCCGCCTGCTCTTCCGGCGTCAGGCGCGGGCGCGCGGGGCGCGGCTGGCCCTGCCCTTCCGGGCGGCCTTCGGCCCGTCCGCCACGCTGGCCGTCGCCACGGGCGGCGCGCAGCGCTTCGCCCAGCTGTCCGGCCGGCCGGGCGCCGCGCGGCGCCTGACCGCCCTGCGCACCATCGGCGCGCGGCACGCGCTGGCCTTGCGTCCCCGGCTGGCCGGCACCCGATCGCTGCCCCGCCTGCCCCTGGCGCGGCTGGTTGCGCTGGCCCTGCTGCCCCCCGTTCGACGGGCGTGGCTGTCCCTGCGCGGGCCTGGCGTCCGGCGCGTGCTGGCTGCGGGAAGAGGTGGCGGGCGGGGTCTGGATGGGCTGCTTGGCTTTGTTACTAATTTCTGACATTGTTTTTTACATGTATTTGGCGCGGGACGTCGCGCAGCGAATTATAATGCGCCTAATGGAAAATCCTACCCAATTCGTCCAATGGCTGCGCTCCGTCGCGCCCTACATCCACGCCTTCCGCGGCAAGACCTTCGTCGTCGCCTTCCCTGGTGAACTGGTGGCCGCCGGCGCCCTCCAGGTACTGGCGCACGACCTGTCGCTGCTGCACGCGCTCGATATCAACGTCACCGTCGTCTACGGTTCGCGCCCCCAGGTGGCCGAGCAACTGGCCTTGCGCAATGTGGAAGGCCGCTTCCACAACGGCGTGCGCGTCACCGACCCGGCCGCCATGGAATGCGCCAAGGAGGCGGCCGGCGAGCTGCGCCTGGACATCGAGGCCGCCTTCAGCCAGGGCCTGGCCAACACGCCCATGGCGCATGCGGCCATCCGCATCATCTCCGGCAACTTCATCACGGCCCGTCCGCTGGGCGTGATCGACGGTGTCGACCTGGAAATGACGGGCATCACCCGCAAGGTCGATGCCGAAACCATCCACTCCATCCTCGGTTCGGACGGCCTGGTGCTGCTGTCGCCGCTGGGCTTTTCGCCCACCGGCGAAGCGTTCAACCTGACCATGGAAGACGTGGCGTGCAGCGCCGCCATCGCGCTGCATGCCGACAAGCTGATCTTCATCACGGAAACGCCGATGATGACCGATGCCGGCGGCACGGACATCCGCGAACTGTCCTCGCACCAGGCCGAAGCCGTGCTGCAGGCCGGCTTCCTGCCGGACGCCACGGCGTTTTACCTCAAGCACTGCGTCAAGGCGTGCCAGAACGGCGTGGAACGGTCGCACATCGTGCCGTTCGCCATGGACGGCTCGGCCCTGCTGGAACTGTTCACCCACGACGGCGTGGGCACCATGATCAGCCACGAGAACCTGGAAAGCCTGCGCCAGGCCACCATCGAGGACGTGGGCGGCATCATCAAGCTGATCGAACCGCTGGAGGCGGACGGCACGCTGGTCAAGCGCGGCCGCGAGCTGATCGAGCGCGAGATCGACTACTTCTCCGTCATCGACCACGACGGCGTGATCTTCGGCTGCGCCGCGCTGTACCC
>JAZJZQ010000109.1:0-3432 GCA_040389625.1 Pseudomonadota bacterium
TGGTGAAGTTGCCGGTGGCGTTATCGGCCGGCAGCAGCGCGAACTGGGCGCCGGAGGCGGGCGAGAAGCTTTCCACCTGGCCCACCAGGCTCTTGCCGGGGATGGCGTCGATGGTGACCTTGACGGGCTGGCCGGCGCGCAGCTCGGCCAGCTGGGTTTCCTTGAAGTTGGCCGTGATCCACACGTTGTCCTGCACGATGGCCGTCAGCTGCTGGCCGGGCTGCACGCGCTGGCCCACTTCCAGGGCGCGCTTGCCGATGCGGCCCGTGACGGGCGCCACGATGGTGTTGTAGGCCAGCTGCTGCTGGGCGTCCTTGAGCTGCACGCGTAGCACCTTGACCTGGGCCTTGAGCACGTCGCGCGCGGCCGTGGCGGCGCCGATCTGGGCCTTGGCGGCGGCCGCGCTGTCGCGGCGCGCGGCCAGGTCGGCCACGGCGCTGGAACGGCCGGCGTTGGCCGCGTCCAGTTCGGCCTTGGAGACGGCCTTCATCTGGCTGTTATAGAGCTGGCCGTAACGCTCGGCGTCCTGCCGGGCGCGCAGCAGCTGGGCTTCCGACTGGGCCACCTGGGCCGTGGCGGCGCTGGCCTGGGCTTGCACCTGGGCGATCTGGGCTTCCGACTGGGCCACTTGCTGCTCGGCCGTGTCGATCTGGGCCTGGATCTGCTCGGCCTTGACGCGCTGGTCGAACGGATCGAGTTCGGCGATCACGTCGCCCTCGTGCACCAGCTGGTTGTCCTCGATCAGCACACGGCTGACCACGCCGGAAATACGGGACGACACCGGGTGCACATGTCCCGTCACATAGGCGTTTTCCGTTTCGACGAAATAATGGCTGCGATACCACATGCGGCCGCCGGCCAGCAAGGCGGCCAGGGCGACCACACCGGCCACCACCAGCACGCGGCGGTTGGGCTGGGGAGCGGCCGGGGTAGCGGCCGGGGTAGCACCGGGTACGGCGCTGAGCACTTTTTGTTCTGCTTCGCTGTGCAAGTTGGACATGTGATGCTCCAGAAATGAAATTGGGTAGGAGCATTATTGGCCAGCTTTTCGGCAAAGTCAAGAAATGAAACGATTGCATTTCATTTTAATTTGGACTACATTACAGGCATCGACTACCATAACGCCCCATGAAGATCTCCGCCCCCACCGCCCTGGAACCGGACAGCGTCCAGCCCGACCGTGCCGCCAATGACGCCACCGATGCGCCCTGCGGCGGCAAGGCCGCCGGCCGGCCGCGCGCGGCCGACAAGGAAGCGCGCCTGAAAAGCCTGCTGCAAACGGCTGCCTGCCTGTTCCTGGAAAAAGGTTACAGCAAGGTCAGCCTGGAAATGATCGCCCGCGAAGCCCACGTGGCCGTGCGCACCATCTACGTCAAGTTCGGCGGCAAGGCCGGGCTGCTGAACGCCATCATCGCCGAGGGCCGGGCCCGCTTCTTCGCCGGCATGAGCAGCATGGACACGGACACCCGCCCCATGGAGGAAGTGCTGACCGATTTCTGCCTGCGCTTCCTGGACCTGGTGTCGGCCCCCGCCTTCGTCAAGCTGCACCGCATGGTGATCGCGGAAGCGAAGACCACGCCGGAACTGGCCATTACCTTCAACCAGGCCGGGCCGAAGCAGACCCGCGAACAGCTGTCGCGCTTTTTTGCCCGTCCTGAAATCAAGGCCCAGCTGCGCACCGAAGTGCCGCACGACGCGCTGGCCGTGCACCTGATTAACTGCCTGCTGGGCGACCAGCTGAGCCGCGCCCTGTTCGGCACCGACGAGCAGCCCACGGCCGAGGAGAACCTGCGCCGCGTGCAACAGGGGCTGGACCTGTTCTTCCATGGCGTGCTGCGTCCGCGCAACTGATACGCGCCCGCCGCGCGCTTGACACAATCCGCTGCACAACATTGTAATTTAAGCCATACTATCTCTTTACCGACAGGAGGCAGCATGAGCAAGTCCAATCGTCTAGAGTGGAGCAGGCAGGTGGCGCAATTGAACGAGCGCATCAAGGGTTTCCAGGCCAACCCCGGCCAGGAACAACTGGAAGCCGCCATCGCCGAACTGCGTGCCTACGCCGAGGCGGCCCGCAGCGGCGGCATCGAGATCCCCACCCGCTTCATCGCCAACTGACATCCCCCCGACGGCAGTGCCCGCCCTACCCCGCCCAGCGCGGGGTGGTGGCGTTGCCGCGCGCTAAAAACAACACCGCCCCCGCTTCCCCGACCGCCGCCCCCTCCTAAACTTCAAGCAGTGTAAAAGCGGCCAACGACATATTGAAGACCGTCAAATATGAGCGTATAAAAGTAACATTCACACCGCCCGCCCGCTTGCCTGGGGGGACCGGCAACCATTTCCCCCGGAAGGACCAGTACATGTATTTCCTGCAGCGTATGCGTCTGTGGCAACGGTTTGCCCTGCTCGGTATCATCGGCATCCTGCTGGTGGCGCCGCCGCTCTACCTCTACCTGCAAGGGGCCAACAAGGACATCGCCTTTTCCGGCACCGAGCTGGAGGGCTTGCAGCCGGGCAGCGCCGTGCTGGCGCTGCTGCAAAAGACCCAGCAGCACCGGGGCCTGTCGGCCGCCTACCTGGGCAACGGCCAGCTGGCAGGCGAGCGCGGCAGCAAAGAGGCGGAAGTGAACGCGGCGCTGGCCGCCGTCGTCAAGGCGCTCAAGGGCAGCGACCACGACATCGACGCTGCACTGGCCGGCATCAGCCAGGCCTGGGACAGCCTGGCCAAAGGCGTGGCGGCGCGCAGCATCACGCCGGCGGAAAGCCTGCAGCGCCACGCCGCCCAGTCCGACCGCCTGCTGCTGCTGATCGAGCAGGTGGCCGACCACTACGGCCTGTCGCTCGACCCCGACCCCGACACCTACTACCTGATGCGGGCCGTCTATTTCGACCTGCCGCAGGTGACCGAATACCTGGGCCGCATCCGCGCCAAGGCCACCAGCCATCTGGCCGCGCGCCAGATCGACACGGAAGGCCGCTCCACCCTGTACAGCCTGATGGGGCAAAGCGAGCTCTACACCAGCAACACCGGCCGCACCCTGGCCAAGGCCTATGCCGCCAACCAGGCGCTGCGCCAGGCGCTGGACCAGGACGTGACGGCCGCCAGCAGCATGGCCAGCAGCGCCCTCGCCCTCACGCTGACCAAGGTGGCGGCGGCCGATACGCTCACGCTGGCGCCGGCCGAGTACCTCGACACCATGACGCGCACCATCGACCAGCAGTTCAAGGCCGCGTTCGCCGCCAAGCACCAGCTCGACGCGCTGGTGGCGGCCCGCAGCGCCCAGCTGCGCAGCACCCGCAACCTGCTGGCCGGCGTGGTGGCGGCCATCGCCGTGCTGGCCGCCTTTGCCGGCTGGGCCATCAGCGCCAGCCTGATCCGCCAGCTGGGCGGCGAGCCGGCCTATGTGGCCGACATGCTGGCCCAGGTGGCCG
>JAZJZQ010000110.1:0-3191 GCA_040389625.1 Pseudomonadota bacterium
AGCGCGGCCAGCGTCAGCCGGCCCGCTTCCACCACGGCCAGCGCCTGCGGGCGCGACGCCAGCAGCGCGCGCAGCACCACGCTGACGGCCGGTTCGATGGCGCGGCAGCGGGGGCCGGCCGCCGCCTGCAGGTCGGCCAGCAGGGCCGCGTCGATGCCGCAGGCCAGGCGCGGCTGGCCGTAGGGGGCGTCGTCGGCCGCCACGCTCCAGCCGCGCGCCACTTCGCCGTACAAGGCGGCTAGCTGGGTTTGCAGGAAGCGGGCCGCGCCCGCCTCGGTGAGCAGGGCGTCGCTCCACGGCGCCACCAGCAGCTGGCACCAGCGGCCCGCCAGGCTCAGTTCCAGCGCCAGCCCGGCGCCCAGCTGGTCCGGCCGCGCCAGCCAGATGCGCAGCGCGTCCACGGCCGGCTGCCAGTGGCCGGCCGGGTTGTCGATGGCCACCCGCACGGCGTTGGCAGCCTGCGGCCGGCCGCCGCGGCACAGCACGGCCAGCAGCTGCTGGGGCGCCAGGTGCAGGCGCAGCGTGCGCATTCCCAGGCGATCAGTAAGTGACACGATTGAGCTCCGTTAAAGTCGTTTCCCCTTGCCGCACCAGGTCCAGCGCGGCTTCGCGCGCGGGCCGGAACGCCATGGCCGCCGCCTCCTCCTTCATGCGCGCCACGGGGGCGCGGGTGCAGATCATTTCGCGCATGGCGTCGTTCAGCACCAGCACCTCGGCCACCGCCTTGCGGCCCTTGTAGCCGGTGCCGCGGCAGTGGCCGCAGCCGGTGCCGGCCTTGAACTGCCAGCTTGCCACCTGCTGCGCCGTCAGCCCGCTGTCGCGCAGTTCCTGCGGGTCCGGCGCCACGTCCACCGCGCAGTGCTCGCAGTTCAGGCGCAGCAGGCGCTGGGCCACGATGCCGTTCAGGGCCGCCGCGAAGCTGTACGGGTCCACCCCCATGTGCAGGAAGCGGCCCACCACGTCGAACACGTTGTTGGCGTGTACCGTGGTAAATACCAGGTGGCCCGTGAGCGACGCCTGGACGGCGATCTGCGCCGTCTCGTCGTCGCGGATCTCGCCGATCATGATCTTGTCCGGGTCGTGGCGCAGGATGGAGCGCAGGCCGCGCGCGAAGGTCAGGCCCTTCTTCTCGTTGACGGGAATCTGCAGCACCCGCGGCAGCCGGTATTCGACCGGGTCTTCGATGGTGACCACCTTGTCGCGCCCCGTGTTAATTTCCGTCAGGGCCGCGTACAGCGTGGTGGTCTTGCCCGAGCCGGTGGGGCCCGTCACCAGCAGCATGCCGTGCGGCTTGGCCGCCAGGCGCCGGATGTGGGCGATGGCGTTGCCGTTCAGGCCCAGGCTTTCCAGCCGCAGCGCTTGCGCCGCCTCGGTCAGGGCGCGCCGGTCCAGCAGGCGCAGCACGGCGTCCTCGCCGAAGATGTTGGGCATGATGGAGACCCGGAAGTCGATCTCGCTGCCCTTGACCCGCACCTTGAAGCGCCCGTCCTGGGGCACGCGGCGCTCGGCGATGTCGAGGTCGGCCAGCACCTTGATGCGCGAGATCACCTGCTCGGCCATCTGCAGCCCCTGCACCTGGCCGGCCTGCACCAGCACCCCGTCCACCCGGTACTTGATGACCAGGCTGGCCACGTCGCATTCGAGGTGGATGTCGCTGGCCTGGAACTTGAGCGCGTCGTAGATGGTCGAGTTGACCAGCTTGACGACCGGGCTGCTGTCCTCGCTGATGCGGATCAGGGAAATGTCTTCCACGTCCGTGTCCGCGCCCGGCCCCGCGCCATCTTCGCCCAGCATGCCGGCCATGGCTTGCTGGGCCGATTCGAGCTGGGCCAGGTAGGCCGTCAGGTCGTCGCCATGGGCCAACGCCACCGTGAACGGCACGGCCACGGCAAAGCCGGCCCACTGCAGCACGTCCTCGGCCAGCGGGTCGGCGATCACCAGCACCGGCGCGCCATGGCCGCCACCGGCCCCGGCCCCCGCTTCGTGCAGCAGCACGCAGTCGCGCTGGGCGCAATCGGTGTAGGGCAGCAGCTCGAAGGCGGGGCGGGCCGCCTGCAACCGGGCCATGGGCCAGGCCGGATAGCAGAACAGGGCCGCCAGCTGGCGCGTGAATTCCTCCGGCGTGAGGGCCGCCAGTTCCTGCAGCACGGCCAGCTGGGGCCGGCCCTGTTCCATGGCCGCCGCGCGCGCCGCCTGCAGCAGGGCCGGACCGAGGATGGCGCCTTCGCGGGCGTTCATGACAGGCTCCCGGCCAGCTCGAAAATGGGCATGTACATCAGCACCACCACGCCGCCGATCACCACCCCGATCACCGTCATCAACAGCGGCTCGAGCAGGCGCGAGGCCCAGTCCACCCAGCGCGCGAATTGCTCGTCGTGGAACTTGGCCGAGCGTTCCAGCATGTCGCCCAGGCGGCCCGTGTTCTCGCCCACCTTGAGCAGCGACTGGGCCACGGGCGTGGCCAGGCCGTGCTGTTCCAGTGCGGCCGAAAACGGCAAGCCCTGTTCGACGGCGCGCCGGGCCAGGGCCAGCTGCGCCTGCTGGGCCGGCAGCAGCATGGCGTTGGTCATGGCCAGCGCCTTGGCCAGCGGGATGCCCGCGTGCAGCAGCAGGCTCAGGGCGCGGTAGCAACGCGCCAGCCGGAATTCGGCCGCCCGCGCGGCCAGCACCGGCAGGCGCAGCACGGCCAGGATCAGGCGCGCGCGCAGCGGCGCGTGGCCCAGGCCCAGCGCCACGCCGGCCACGGTGCCGCCCAGCGCGCCCAGGCACAGCCACGGGTGGGCCGCCAGCGCGCGGCCAAAGGCCAGCAGCATCTGCGACATCCACGGGATCTCGCGCCCCGAACTTTCATAGACGACGCTGAACTTGGGCACCACGTAGCCCAGCAAGAACAGGGTGACCAGGGTGCCCACCACCAGCAGCATGGCCGGGTAGATGGCGGCCGACACCAGCTTCTTGCGGATGGCGTCGAACTGCAATTGGTAGGCCACGTAGCGGGCCAGCGCTTCGGGCAGGTTGCCCGAGCGTTCGGCCGCGTGCACGGTGGCCACGTAGATGTCGGGGAAGATGGCGGGCAGGCCGGCCAGGGTGTCGGAAAAGCTCTGGCCCTGCTGCAGCGCCCGTTCGATGGCGCCCAGCGTGGCGCGCGCGCCGGGACGCTGTTCCTTGTTGCGCAAGGTGGCCATGGCTTC
>JAZJZQ010000110.1:3291-8847 GCA_040389625.1 Pseudomonadota bacterium
GTGCCGGTGGCGCCGTCCGCGCCGCCGCCGGGGGCGATGGCCAGCACGCGCCAGCCGTGGCGGGCCGCCAGCCGTATCGCTTCCGCTTCGCTGGCCGCGTCCAGCGCCACGCTGCGGCGCGCCGCGCCGGCGCCTTGCACCTGCAACTGGAACTGCATCTCAGGTCCGGGCCCGGACGTCGGCCGACGGCAAGGGGGAGGGCACGGAGGGGAAATTCGGTGTACGCATGGTTCTATCGCATTCAAAAAATCTCAACAGTCGGGGCAGCCCTGCGCTACCTTAGACTGGCACTGCAAAAAAGGCAATGTTGCACTGCGGCCGGCGACGCCGATACAACAGCGCCGCCGGCGGCGGGACGGCTCCCGGGGGAACCGTCCGTTACGGCGCTTACTGGGTCAGCACGCTGACCTTGTCGATCACGAACGACGTCTGCAGCGACGAATCTTCCGTCTCCGAGAACGACAGCGTCACGGTCTGGCCCTTGTACGGCAACAGGTTGAAGCTGCGGATCTGGTAGCCCGCGGCCGCGTTCACGTTGCTGTAGGTGGCCAGCGTGCCGAGCGTGGTGCCGGCGCTGTTCTTCACGCTCACCGTCAGCTTGTCGTAGGCGGTGCTGCCGCTTTCGGCCGTGTCGATGTGCAGCGCGAAGCTCAGCGTGGCGCTGGTGGCCGTGGACGGGATCACCACGGCCTGGGTCAGCTTCTCGGTGACGGCGCTGCCGTTACCGCCCATCCAGGCGAACTTGGTGCCTTCGTAGGCCGTCTCGCCGCTGTAGGAGCCGATGTCGCCCGTGTTGCCGCTCCAGCCCGTGGTGCCGGACTCGAAGCCGCCGTTGGTGACGCGCTCGGTGGTGCCGCCGGTGCTGCTGACGGTGAGCGTGGCGTTGCCGGAGGTGGCCGTCACGGGCGTGGCCGAGGAGTCGGTCACGGTGGCGTTGAACACGGCGCCGTTGTCCGTGCTCTGGGCCGTGAAGCTGTAGGTGGCCGCGTTGGCGCCGCTGATCAGGGCGCCGTTGCGGAACCACTTGTAGGTGTACGGCGCGGTGCCGCCGGCGGCGCCCACGGCGAACGAGGCGGTCGAACCGGCCGCCACCGTGATGCTGGCCGGCTGGGTGCTGATGCTCACCCCGCCGCCGCCGCCCACTTCATCGACGTCGCTGCCCACGTTGATGGCCGCGTAGGCGCGCTGCACGGCGATCGCTTCCTTGCTGCCCACGCCATACAGTTCCTCGGCCGAAGCGAGCACCTTGGCGCGCGCGTCGGCATAGTTGGTGCTCGAGGTGAACTTGGTGGTGTTGGCCTTGAACCAGATGCGCCACGCCTTGTCGTTGCCGATACCGGTCATGGCGGCCGGGCTCTTGACCAGGTAGCGGCTGTAGTAGTCGCTCGTCGAGCTGGAATTGGAACCCTGGGACAGGAAGTAGAACATGCGGTTGTTGGGGCCCGAGCTGTAGTGCACGTCCAGGTTGGAGATGGAGCTGCTCCACGCGTCCGGGCTGCTGCCGTCCTTGCTCGGCTTGTACATCCAGCGCAGCGGCTGGCCGTCCTTGGAGATGTCGGTGCCCATCATCCAGTCGTTGCCGGTGGCCGGAATCACGGTGCCGGTGCCGCCGCCGTGGGCGTAGGCTTCGATCATCTCGCCGCCGATGTCCGAATTCGATTCGTTCAGGCCGCCCGACTCGCCCGAGTAGTTCAGGTTGGAGGTGGAGTCCGTCACGCCGTGCGACATTTCGTGGCCGATCACGTCGATCGAATCGAGGCTCTTGAAGCTGCTGCCGTCGCCGATGTACATGCACTTGCAGCCCGAATCGTAGAACGCGTTGTCGTAGGAATTGTCGACGTGGACGGCGATGTAGGTGGCCGTGTTGTTGCCGTCCAAGCTGGACCAGCCCAGCACGTTCTTCATGCCGTCGTAGGTGTTCATCAGGCCCCACAGCGAATCGACGGCGGCCGTCTGGCCGTTGGCGCTGGTGGTGCTGCCGCCGTTGTAGTTCTGGCCGTCGCCCCAGGTGTTGCTGGTGTTGGTGTAGATGCTGCCGGCGCTGGGGCTGTTGGCCGAGCTGTGGTTGGCGTTGGTGATGGCCATGCCGCCGTAGGTGCCGCCCACGCCGCGGCTGGCGTCCTTCATCGAGTAGGTGCTGCCGCTCAGGGTGGTGTTGATGGGCACGGAGCCGCTGTACTGGCTGTTGCCGGTGCCGACCACGGTCTGCAGCGCCTTCCACTGGGCGATCACGGCGCCCGTCTTGGCGTTGACCACCGTGTCGTGGTAGACCAGGCGGTGGCCGTCGGCCATGCGGGTGTGGACCATGTAGGCCAGCTCGTAGTGGTCGACCACGTCCACCAGGTCGAGCGCGTTGAGGGCCGATTCGGCCTTGTTGACGGCCGCGGCGACGCGCACCGATTTCATGACGGGATAGACCAGTAGTTCCGAGGTGGGCGCCCAGCGGTGCACGCCGCTCGGCGCCACCTGCTTGACCACCAGCGCGATGGCGTCGCTGCCGCTGAGGACCGGGGTCAGGTCGGGCGCGGCCGGCGTGGCCATGGCCACGCGGCCGTGCGCGTCGGCGACATGGACGCCGGGGCGGCGCTCGGACACGGACTGGCTGACGATGTCGCCGGCCGCGTTGGTCACGACCACGGCTTCCGAACCGAACACGCGCAGGCCGTTGTAGGTGTGGTTCAGGCGCACGATCTTGGTGCCGGCCACGCCCGGATGCTGGCTGGCGATCTGGAAGCTGTGCTGCGCACCCAGGCCCAGCGTGCTGTCCTTGGCGCTCAGCTTGGCCACCAGGCTGGCGCTCTCTTGTGGAGAGACCAGGGCGACGGGCGCTGCCATCAGGGGACCGGCTGCCTGGGCAGCAGTGGACGCCACCACCGGCAGGGCGGCGATGGATGCGGCAAGTAGGGTCTTACGTAAATTCATCTCTTCTCCATGGGGTATTGTTCGTTCGATTGAAGGGTTGCCTGGCCGGGGGTAACGTGGCCAGCCCGGCGCTTCCCGCGTCCGTCCGGCGGGGTGGCCGGGCGGCGCTGGGTACGGCGGAAACAGCGGGCAGGGGCACACTAAGCCGTTCGCCGGGGCCAAGTCAAAAAACTTGGAAAATTGGTCGCAGCGGGAAAAAATGTTAAGAATGGGACATTCTTGTAAGCATCATAACGGCCGCTTTTACCGCAATTTGGGGGAGGAATCGCGCACGATAGGACGTTTTTGTGTGAAATCCGCCACGAAATAGGTGTAACACTCTAAATGCGTGACTTACGCAACACTTCGGCGCTCTTGACGCGAGGTAAAGGTTGCGAAATTTTAATATTGCGATTTACACTAGGTCGCAACGGCGGGAATACCGTTTCGGCCGGCATACTACAAGCGCGGGGCACGACCCTCGGCACCATCGCGCACATCGGGAACCACAGGAAGAAAAACATGACTGCTCACCCACGTCTGGCAAGACGCTATCGCATGTCCCGCAACGTGCCCAGCGCTGTGCTGCCCCCTCCCACATAGCCGGTTCCGGTCTGCGCCACGCGCGCAGTCCCGGCGCCCTGCGCGCGCCCGTCCGGGCGCGGCGCGGCGTCCTGTCATTTCAGCGGATATGTTCGCCGTCGCTGGGCCTGTGCCCGGCGGGCCGGCGCGGCGACGCAAGCAGGAGAACACTATGCTGTCGATAGCTACCAAAGTAGAGCGCATCGTCATGGAATCGGCGTTTCTGACCGAAGGGCTGGGCCGTGGCCTGATCAATTTGTCGGAACTGGCGCGCCAGCTGCAGCCGCAGCTCGAGAGCGACCTGTGGAAGCCGGTCGGCCAGGCGGCCGTCGTGATGGCGTTGCGGCGCGTGTCCGAGCGCCTGCCGCCCGTGCGCGAGAGCCAGATCGTGCTGGCCCAGAAGACGGGCGAACTGACCACCCGCACCGAGCTGACGGAATTCACCTTCCGCTATTCGGAACATACGCATGAATGCCACCGCCAGCTGCTGGCGCAGACGGAACCGGTGCGCGGCGCCTTCGTGACCGTCACGCGTGGCGTCAACGAGGTGATGGTGATCTGCAGCCGGCCCTTGATCGGCGTGGTGGAGCAAGTGTTCGCCGGCGAGCGCCTGCTGGCGCGGCTCGAGCACCTGAACGCGGTGACGCTGCACCTGAATCCGGAAACATGCCGCACGCCGGGCATCTACCACGCCGTGCTCAAGCAGCTGGCGTGGGACAAGATCAGCCTGGTCAACATGATCTGCACCTACACGGAGTTGACCTTGCTGCTCGAGCAGCAGCAGACGGGGGCCGCGTTTTCCGTGCTGTCGAAGATCGTGGCGCCACCCCGGCCGGGGCTGCGCTAGCGCTCTGTTACCGGTGCCGCCTTACGCTGGCTGGGCCGGCGTCGGCAGCTGGCTGCCCGGCAGCCGCAGGTACCACGCGGTGCGCGGCACCGTTCCCTGAACCTCAAGCCATCCAGAAGAACACGGCCGTCATGCGCTTGTCGTCATGGTCGCAGCCGAAGTAGCCGCTGGCCGAGTGCACCAGGTTGGCCCGGTACAGCAGGATGCGGTTGTAGACATTGTCCACCCGCAGCTCCTCCTGCCAGGCCTGCGGCGGCAGGCTGGTCACGCCCAACGCTTCGCGCAGGTTGGCGTGCGGCAGGCTGCACACGTTGCCGCCCAGCGTGCCGTCCGGGTAGCGCAGGCGGTAGAACGAGGTGCCGGCCGCCGGCAGCGGTGCGGGCGACAGGTAGATCACGGCCGCATAGCGGCACAACCTGGTCGAATCCGTATGCGGCCGGGCGCCCGACTCGATGCCGCCCACCAGCTGCACATAGTTGTGATTGAGCGTGCTGCCCTGCGGCGTGGCCTCCTGCCACAGCCGTTTGGCGCCTGTCACCTGTTTCACCCACGCTTCCACCTGCGCCAGCTCGTCCGGCAGCAGGGCGCCGGCGCTGCGCATGCCGGGCCACGGTTCGGGGCGGTGCGGCGCGCCCAGTTCCCAGTCGGCCTTGGCGAAGCAGCGGCGCGACACTTCGTCCGCGTTGGGCAGGATGTGATCGGCTACCCAGTAGTCGCGCCCCAGCTGCGGCTTGCGGTAGGTGAGGGCCGGCCGGCGGGCCGGGGCCTGGGGCGCGGCGCGGCTGTCGCGCATCATTTCTTGTCCGTGTCGGTCGAGAAGTTCAGCTGCGGCGCCTCCTCGTCCGGTTTCTGTTCGGTGGGCGGCGGCGCGCTCTCCTCGCTGGACGGGGTGTCGATCTTCAGTTCCAGCTGCTCGTGCATGTCGACCTTCTTCTCGACCGAGACCAGGCGCGGGAAGCTGATGATGAGGACCACCATGATGATCTGGATCAGCACGAACGGGATGGCGCCCCAGTAGATGTCGGACGTCTTCACTTCCTTCGAGGCCACCGAGCGCAGGTAGAACAGGGCGAAGCCGAACGGCGGGTGCATGAACGAGGTCTGCATGTTCACCCCCAGCAGCACGCCGAACCAGATCAGGTCGATGCCGAGCTTGTCGGCCACCGGGCCCACCAGCGGCACCAGGATGAAGGCCAGCTCGAAGAAGTCGAGGAAGAAGGCCAGCA
>JAZJZQ010000111.1:0-3674 GCA_040389625.1 Pseudomonadota bacterium
GCTTGCTGCTCGCCCAGGTCGTTGAAGTAATCTTCAAGGCTCTTCTGGACAACTTCCTGGATGCTTTCTTTGCTCATTTTGTTACCGTTCGGCTAATTGATCTGTTATGACGCGGTTGCCGCGGATCACGCGGCAAGAGCGTTTGCCCTTTTTTTATTACTTTTTTTGCAGCTCTTGAAGCCCGTTATACGGTCTCCACCGGTTCCGGGAGGCGGTATTGTAACCGCTCGCCAAAACTCCATTGCGATTCAAAGAACTGGTCGACGGCCTGCAACTGCTCGTCCGTCGACTCCAGCAGGTTCATTTGCTGGCGGAACGCTTCCCCGCCTTCCAGGTCGCGCACATACCAGCCGATATGCTTGCGCGCCGTGCGCACGCCCAGGTATTCGCCGTAGAACGCATAGTGCGCCCGCAGGTGTTCGTCCATCAGAGCCCGCACTTCGTCCACATAAGGCGCCGGCAGGTGGCTGCCGGTGCGCAGGTAATGGTCGATTTCGCGGAAGATCCACGGCCGGCCCTGGGCCGCGCGGCCGATCATGACGGCGTCGGCGCCGGTATGGTCCAGCACGTAGCGGGCTTTTTCCGGCGTCGTGATGTCGCCGTTGGCCACCACGGGGATGGCCACGGCCCGCTTGACGGCGGCAATGGTGTCGTACTCGGCATCGCCCTTGTAGCCGTCGGCGCGAGTACGGCCATGCAGGGTCAGCATGGCGATACCGGCGTCCTCGGCGATGCGGGCGATGGTCAGGGCGTTCTTGTTGGCGCGGTTCCAGCCGGTGCGGAACTTGAGCGTGACGGGCACGTCCACGGCGCCGACCACGGCCTGCACGATCTCCCTGACCAGCGCTTCATTCTGCAACAGGGCCGAACCGCACCAGCTGTTGCACACCTTTTTCACCGGGCAGCCCATGTTGATGTCGATGATCTGGGCGCCCCGTTCCACGTTGAAGCGGGCGCAATCGGCCAGGTCCTGCGGGTCGGCGCCGGCGATCTGCACCGCCTTGGGCTCCATTTCACCGGCATGGTCGGTGCGGCGCGAACTCTTTTCCGTGGCCCACAGCCGCGGGTTGGAGGCCGCCATCTCCGATACCGCGTAGCCCGCGCCGAGCTGCTTGCACAGCTGCCGGAACGGGCGATCCGTCACACCCGCCATGGGGGCGACGAACACATTGTTACGCAATAGATAGGAGCCGATTTGCACTGGACTTGCCTGAACGGGAAGAAGGAACCTTCTATTTTAACCGAAGGACTGCTCAATTAATAAGCACTATTTTTGAACAGAACTGTCGTCCAGGCGCTTGACAGACGCGAATTAATCTTGCTGGCGTGAAAAAATTAGCACGCGCGTTCAGCTCAATTCATCAAGCGCGGCCAGGCTCAGGTGGTCCACCTCGCCCCAGCTGGCCAGGGTCAGCTGGCCGTCGGCCACGGTGAAACGGTTGACGCTGGCATTCTTGACCTGGAAGTCGCGCGGACTGTCGAGCGTCATGCCGACCGCTTCGCGGTAGGCGCATTCGAGCACGCCGCCATGGGCCACGACAGCGATGGTCTGGCCCGGATGGCGCCCGGCCCAGTGGACTATGCCGTCGATGGCGCGGCGGTAGAACTGGCGAAAACTTTCCGCCGGACGCTGCCCGGCCGGCATCACGGCGTCCACGTCCCGCGCCTGCCACAAGGCATATTCCTGCGGATAGCGCTCGGCGATCTCGGCGTACAGCATGCCTTCGAACACGCCGTAGCAACGTTCGCGCAGGCCGGGGTCGGTGTGTACGGGCAGGTCGTGCTGGCTGGCCACGGCGTGCGCCGTCTGCAAGGCACGCTCCAGGTCGCTGGCAATGATGGCGTCCAGCTGTTCGCCGGCCAGGGCACGGCCCAGGGCTTCCGCCTGGCGCTGGCCCTCTTCATTCAAGGCGATGTCGGTATGGCCCTGCAGGCGGCGCGCGGCGTTCCAGGCCGTTTCGCCATGGCGTATCAGCAAAATATTCGTGTGTTTCATGCAATTTTATTTTTTAGGGGCGCGCTGCGCGGAGTTCGACGCAGAAACCAGCGCCGGATTCAGCGTATAAGTGCCGATCAATTGTGCTTCATCAATGATATGGCCGTGGATGGCGGCACAGGCTTCGGGGCCCGTAAAGCGCCCTTCCAGCGCCAGCCGCGGCACATCAAGCGCATAGATGCGAAAAATGTAATGGTGCAGGCGCAAGTCGTTCCACGGCGGACAGGGGCCATCATACCCGTAATAGTCGCCGGCCATGGCCGGATCGCCGGCAAACCAGCCCGTGTAGTCGTTGATGCCCTGGCGCAGCGCATGGACGGCGCCGTTGGCGGCCAGCGTCACGGCCGGCCCGGGCTTGCCATGGGCCACCACGCCGGCCGCCAGCGCCCCTTCGGGCAGCACGCACACGGTGGGCGGCAGGTCGGCCAGGGTCCAGTGGAAAAAGTCGCCCCGCGCCAGACTTGCCGGCACAGTGCGACCTTCGAGGTTGACGTCGCTGCCATCCTGGGGCGCGTCGCCGTCGATGCAGAACAGCACCAGCGACTCGGTGCCGGCCGGCACCTCGTCCCAGGCCAGGTGGGGATGGCGGTTGCCGGACAGGCGAACCCGGCTGACGGGATCGATGGCCGCCAACGCGCACTGGGCAGGAATGGCACTGCCATCGCGGAATGTATCGCTCCACAGTCTCATAGTCCCCCCACTTCGCCGTCTATTTTCTGGTCTGTTTCGCGCGCTTTTTTGAGCGCACGCAAACAATCTTACTATTTGGGGGAAGTTTGCAGCCAGAATGTCACGGGACCGTCGTTCGTCAGCGACACTTGCATGTCGGCGCCGAACTGGCCCGTGGCCACCACTGGATGGCGGCTGCGGGCCTGGGCCACGAAATGGTCGAACAGGCGCCGCCCGTCCTCCGGGCTGGCGGCCGGCGTGAACGAGGGCCGGCTGCCGGACTTGGTGTCGGCCGCCAGCGTGAACTGGGGCACCAGCAGCAGGCCGCCGGCCACGTCCGTCACGCTGCGGTTCATCTTGCCCGCTTCGTCGGCGAACACGCGGTAACCGAGCAGCTTGGTCAGCAGCGCGTCCGCTTCCCGTTCCGTATCGCCCCGTTCGGCGCACACCAGCACCATCAGGCCGGCGTCGATGGCGCCGATCACGTCGCCGGCCACCACCACGTTGGCGCGGCTGACCCGTTGCAGCAATGCGATCATGCGCTCAGCGTGACGCGCGCAAACTTGCGCTTGCCCACTTGCAGCACGAAGGTGCCGGCCTCGATCTTGACGGCCTTGTCGCTGACGACGGTGCCGTCCAGGCGCACGCCGCCTTGGTCGACCATGCGCATCGCTTCCGAGGTGGACGGGCACAGGCCGGCCTGCTTGAGCAGCTGGGCGATGCCCACCGGCGCGCCCGTCAGCGCCACTTCCGGCACGTCGTCCGGAATGCCGCCCTTGGAGCGGTTGACGAAGTCGGCCAATGCGTCCTCGGCCGCCTGCGCCGAGTGGAAGCGGGTCACGATTTCCTGCGCCAGCGCCACCTTGGCGTCGCGCGGGTTGCGGCCATCGGCCACTTCCTGTTTCAGCTGGGCCAGTTCGGCCAGCGAGCGGAACGACAGCAGCTCGTAGTAACGCCACATCATCACGTCGGAAATGCTCATCAGCTTGGCGAACATGGTGTTGCCCGG
>JAZJZQ010000112.1:0-1908 GCA_040389625.1 Pseudomonadota bacterium
CGCGCTGCATGTTCACTTCCTGCGGCATCCAGTGGTTGGCGCAGCCGGCCAGGTACTTGTCCCAGGCCCATTTGTACTTGAACGGTACCAGCTGGTTGACGTCCGTTTTGCCGTTGATGATGCGCTTATCGTCGGCGTTGACGCGCAGCGCCAGTTGCTCGGCGTTCGCTTCCGACGCTTCGCCGGCGCCCGGCTGGTTCAGTTCCATATTGCCCAACGGTTGTTGGTTGGCAGGACGGGCGGCGCCCGACGTGGCTTCATCATCCCAAGACAGCATGATCGATTTCCTTCTAAGGGCCGGCGCGGGGGCCGGCGGTGTTCCGTAAAAAGAACCACCCGGCGGGCCGGGTCGGTTCTCACTCTCTATATTAGTAGCGCCGCCGCCGGGGCGGCGCCGTGCAGCTTGATTGACTACTTACTGGCAAGCTTCGCATTCCTCGAAACCGTCGTCGCCGGGACGCAGGTAGCAGGCGGCGCCTTCGGCCACGGCGGCGGCCGGGGCGGCCACCTGGGCCGCGCTCGGCGCATGCGCCGAGCCCATGGCGCTGGCCGACATGCCGCCGTCCACTGCCACCGCGTTCAGCGCGCCGGTCTTGGAGGTCGACTTCTCCATGTGGGTGGCGGCGATGGTGCGCAGGTAGTAGGTGGTCTTCAGGCCGCGCAGCCAGGCCAGCTTGTAGGTCTCGTCGAGCTTCTTGCCCGAGGCGCCGGCCATGTAGATGTTCAGCGACTGGGCCTGGTCGATCCACTTCTGGCGGCGCGAGGCGGCCTCCACCAGCCAAGTCGGCGACACCTCGAAGGCCGTTGCGTAAATGTCACGCAGGTCCTGCGGGATGCGGTCGATCTTGGCCAGCGAGCCGTCGAAGTACTTCAGGTCGGAGATCATCACCTCGTCCCACAGGTCGCGCGCCTTCAGGTCGCGCACCAGGTAGGCGTTGATCTCGGTGAACTCGCCCGACAGGTTGGACTTCACGTACAGGTTCTGGAAGGTCGGCTCGATGCAGGCCGACACGCCGATGATGTTCGAGATGGTGGCCGTCGGAGCGATCGCCACACAGTTCGAGTTACGCATGCCGAACTGCTTGATACGGTTGCGCACCGGGGTCCAGTCCATGGCAGCAGACGTATCCTGCTCCAGGTAGCCGCCGCGCTCGTCGGCCAGCAGCTTGATCGAATCCTGCGGCAGGATGCCGCGCTCCCACAACGAACCCTTGTACGAGGCGTAGTGGCCACGTTCCTCGGCCAGCTCGGTCGAAGCCAGGTAGGCGTAGTAGCACACCGCTTCCATCGAGGTGTCGGCGAACTGCACCGCTTCCATCGACGAGTAAGGCACGCGCATCATGTGCAGGCAGTCCTGGAAGCCCATCACGCCCAGGCCCACCGGACGGTGGCGCATGTTGGCGTTGCGGGCCTTCTCGACGGCGTAGTAGTTGATGTCGATCACGTTGTCGAGCATGCGCATGGCGGTGCGGATGGTCTTTTGCAGCTTGACGTGGTCCAGCTTGCCCTCTTTCATGTGGGCCGGCATGTTGACCGAACCGAGGTTGCACACTGCAATCTCGTCCGGCCCCGTGTTCAGGGTGATTTCCGTGCACAGGTTGGAGCTGTGCACTACGCCCACGTGCGACTGCGGCGAACGGATGTTGCATGGGTCCTTGAAGGTGATCCATGGGTGGCCCGTTTCGAACAGCATGGACAGCATCTTGCGCCACAGGTCGAGCGCCGCGATCTTCTTGCAGACGCGGATTTCGCCGGCCGCCGCCTTGGCTTCGTAGCCCAGGTAGGCTTGCTCGAAGGCCTTGCCCACCTTGTCGTGCAGGTCGGGGCAGTCGCTTGGCGAGAACAGGGTCCACTCGCCCTTTTCCATCACGCGCTTCATGAACAGGTCGGGAATCCAGTTGGCCGTGT
>JAZJZQ010000113.1:0-2567 GCA_040389625.1 Pseudomonadota bacterium
GCGCCGGAAATGGAGATCGACACGTAGCTGCTGCCCGGCGCGCTGATGCCGATGGTGCCCGTCAGCGCCTTGCCGGCCACGCCCGACAGGGCCGGCGCGCTGACCGTCAGGCTGCTGCTGACGGTGCTGGTGGCGATGCCGATCTTGTACACTCCCTGGCCGCTCAAGCCGGTCTTGCTGTCCCTGGCCGTCACGGTCACGCTGTAGCTGCCGGCCACGGGGGCGGCCCAGCTCACCACGCCGTTGCTGCTGATGGCCATGCCGGCCGGCGCGCCGCTGAGCGCATAGGTGACGGGATTGGCATTGCTGACGGCCACCGCGAACGACAGCGCCGTGCCGACCTTGCCGCTGATGCTGCCGCCGGTGACAACGGGTGCGCTCAGGGCCGCGATGGAGACGCTGTAGGTGCCCTGGCCCTTGAGACCGGTCTTGCTGTCGGTGGCCGTGACGACGACGGCGTAGGTGCCGGCAACGGGCGTGGTCCAGTTGACGATGCCGGTGCTGCTGATCGTCATGCCGGACGGCGCGCCGCTCAGCGCATAGATGAGGGGATTGCTGCCGGCGGCCGAGACGGTGAACGACAACGGCGTACCGACCTTGCCGCTGATGGCGGCCGACACCACCGTCGGTGCGGT
Organism: Pseudomonadota bacterium; assembly: GCA_040389625.1. Taxonomy (GTDB): domain Bacteria; phylum Pseudomonadota; class Gammaproteobacteria; order Burkholderiales; family Burkholderiaceae_D; genus Rugamonas. The sequence goes on from JAZJZQ010000113.1 coordinate 636, forward strand.
GGCCACGGCGCTGGCGCCGGACAGGGCGCTCAGCAGGCTGGCCGCGTTGGGTGTACCCAGCCCGCTCAGCTGGTCGTAGCCGCTCCCGGCGCTGCAGGTGGTGCAGCTGCCGTCGCTGCCGGCGATGACGTCGGCGAAGGCGCTGGCGTAGTTGCCCGGCACGGCAGCGATCTGGCCGTACAGGACGGCATGCGGCGCGCCCAGCGCCGGCTTGGCGTTCAGGGCCCGGCTGGCGTTGGCCAGGGCGATCAGGCCGGCCCACTGCGGTGTGGACAGGCTGGTGCCGCCGGCGCTGATCCAGCTCGGCGTGCTGCTGCCCGAGGCGATCACGGCCACGTACTGCCCCGTTTTCGGATCGGCGTTGAAGGAGACGTCGGCCACGCCGCGGCGGGCCAGCGTGCCCAGGCCGGGCACGGCGCTGGTCTGGTAGCTGGGGGTGGCCGTGTAGGCGCTGATGCCGCCGCCGGTCTGGCTCCAACCCGTTTCGCTGCGGCTGCCGCTGCCGCTGTAGGTCAGCGACGTGCCGCCCACCGCCACCACGTTGGGCGACACGGCCGGCCATTGCACCGAGGCGCCCGAGTCGCCGGTGGCGGCCAGGTAGGTCATGTTGGCGGCCGTGAAGACGGCGTTGGCCGAGCCGGTCCAGCTGCCTTCTGGCGTGCCGAAGCTCATCGACACCACGCCCGGCCCCATGGCATTGGCCAGCTTGACGGCCCCTTGCAGGCTGTCCAGCGAGGCGCTGGCCGCTTCGATCAGGACAATGCGCGCCAGCGGCGCCGTGGCGTGTGCCCACTGCACGTCGAGCGCGATCTCCGTGGCCCAGCCGGCATCGTAGGCCGGTTGGGTGGCCGTCATGGTGCCGCTGGTGGTGTTGTAGACGACGGCCAGTTCGCAGCTGTTGGCCGACGCGGCCGCCAGCGGCAGGGCTGCGCCGGTGGCGATGGCTTTCTGGCTGCAGGCCGGCAGGCCGAATTTCTGGTTGAAGGCGGCCAGTTCGGCGGCCGTGTTCGGGTTGTGCATGGCGTCGACGATGTAGATCGTCTGGCCCGCGCCCAGCTGGGCCGCCAGCGCCGCCGTCAGCGTGGTGCCCGAGGGCGGCAGGGCCGGCAGGCCGTAGGCGGCGCGGATCTGGGCCGGGGTGTAGGTCGACACCGTGCTGCCGGTGGCCATGGGCGCGAGCGTCGTGTCCTGCGCCTGGGCCGGTGCGTATTCCAGCTGGCCCAGCGACAGGCGGCGCGTGGCCAGCCGGCGCGCGGACGGCGGCAGCAGCATGGTGCGCGGGTTGCGGCGGGCAGAGGCGGCATAGCCGTCCGCGTCGCTGTCGTCGGGCGCTTCGAGCAGCACGGGCGCCACGTGGTAGGCCGGCTGCGCGATCAGGCTGGCGGCCGCCGGCGGCAGGGTGGGGTTGTCCAGTTCCAGGGTGGTGGTGGCCGTCGCCATCATGGCTGCCACCTGCGGCGCGCCGGACGGGCTGTCCTGGCTGGCGCCGCCACCGCATGCGCTCAGTAGGGCCAGCAAGGATACGGGCAGCAGCTGGCCGAGGCGGGCGGTATGGGTGAACAATGGCTGGCGGTTCTTCATGGCGGCGGCGCTTCCCGGTGTGCGAAGGCCACGCTATGACAACGTTGGCGCACATGCATGGCATGTGCTGCCGGACGTCGGCAGCCCCGCTACCTTGGCGCCTGCGCGCTGTAGGCCGGTGGTTTTGCGTCCCCACCTTTCAGTGGGTTTGCCTTCGGCGATAAGACGGATGTATATGCGTCTCGATTGTACCAGCAAGAAAGATTCAAATACTTGCAGTCCACAATAAAATTTCTCTATGGCATGAGTTCGATCAGGGCTGGTCCGCGCCGCGCCGGAGCGGGCGCAGGCGCATGCGTAGCCGTTCGGGCGCCATGACGAAACCCATCCGTTCGCGCGCGGCGCCGCCGC
>JAZJZQ010000113.1:2667-5159 GCA_040389625.1 Pseudomonadota bacterium
CCCTTGGGCAGGAGGACGTCTTCCACCACCGTGTCGCGCAGCGCCTCAAACGGCATGAAGGGCACCACGGGCTTGAGCCGCATGGCTTCCTGGGCGCAGGCGTCCAGGTAGTCCAGCGCGTCCATCTGCCCGATGGTGTAGCTGGCCGGGTCGGGCGCCAGCCGGCGCACCTCGTCCCGCGCCAGGCGCAGGGCCTCGGGGTGGCGTTGCAGCAGGTACAGCAGCCAGGCCAGGGTGTTGGCCGTGGTGTCCTCGCCGGCCAGCAGCATGGTGGAGACGTTGCCGGCCACGGCGTCGTGGTCCACGCCGCTGTCGCCTTGCGCGGCGGCGGCCAGCATCGCCTCCAGCAGGTTGGGCGGACGCTCGCTGCGCCGGGGATCGGCGGCCATGCGCTGGCGGGCGGCCGCGATCAGGCCATCGACGGCGCCGCGCACGGCCGCCAGGCTGCGGTCCAGGCGACGGTCGGCCGGCAGCTTGAACCAGCGCCAGTAGGGGATCAACGCCACGCTGCGCCGCGCCACGGCGGGCATGATGAGGTCCAGGTGGCGCTGGATCACGTCCTCGCCGCCATCGATGGTGTTGACTTCGCTGCCGAAGGCCAGGCCGGCGATGATGTCGACCGTGTAGCGTTTCAGGTCGTCCGCCAGTTCGATGGCCTGGCCGGCATCGGCCGCCCGCAGCCAGCGCTCCCTCAGCCGCAGGACCACCGTCACCAGGGCGGGAAAATACGCCTTGACGGCATGGGGCGCAAAGCCGGCCATGACCATGCGGCGCTGGTCGCGCCAGGCTTGGCCTTCGGACAGGAATACGCCGGGCAGGCCGCCCATCTCCTCGGACACCTGGGCCGTGACGGCAGGGCGGCGGAAACCGTCGGGCCGGTCGCGCAGGATGGCGTGGACGGTCTCGTGGCGGGCCACCACCAGCACCGGGCGGCGCCCGAACTGGATGCGGAACAGCGGCCCATGGCGGCGGCACCAGCCTTCCACGTCGCGGTGCATGCGCTCCGGGCGCATCTGGGGCAGGTTGCCGAGCAGGGGCCAGGCGCGCGGGCCGGGCAGGGAGCCTACGGTGCGCAGGACGCGGGGCGCTGCTGCTGCCGGGGCGGCATAGGGGCAAGTTGTGGCAGGGGCGGGTGGGGCGGTTGCGGACGATTGCATCGATATTCCTCCTTGGCTGTGCCCACACTATGATCCCTGGACAGGGTGCCTGTCTTGAACGTTTGCGACAAAAACAAGGGAATGCCGCCGCGCTGGCGCCAGTATAATTTGTGCATCCTTTTTCGTGACCTTAGCCATGTCCGAGCCGCTCCCCGCTCCCGCTCCCGCTCCCAATCCCATTACTCGCCTGCTGGCGCCGCGCCTGTCGCTCGCTTCCTGCGTGCGCGCCTATATCGTGCGCAGCACGGTGCAGGCGCCGCTGGCCGATCCGGCCCAGCGCCTGAACCGTTTTCCCGCCACGCCGTTCTGCGCCATCGCCTGGTATGTGGCCGGCGAGGCGGAACTGGTGGCGCCGCCGCGCGGGCCGGATACCCCGCCCTGGCAACCGGTGCTGCTGCTAGGGCCGCAGACGCAGCCCACCGTCACCTACAATCCGGGTCCGGTGCATCTGTTCATGGTGGTGCTGTTCCCACAGGCGCTGCATGCGCTGTGCGGCCTTGAGCTGCCGGACTGGGTGGACCACTGGGCCGGACTGTCCGACGTGCTGGGGCCGCGCTGGGCCGCCATGTCCGATGCCGTGCTGGCCGCGCCGGACGACGAGGCCAGGGTGGCCGTGCTGGAATCGTTCCTGGAGCCGCTGTGGCAGCAGGCCCGCCTGAGCCATCCCGGTTCGACCGGGTCGGTGGCGGGCGACTGGGTGCGGCGGCTGGCCGTGCAGGCTGCGGCTGCCGGCTGGGGACGGGGCGTGCGTAATATCGAGCGCCGCATCAAGGCCTGGGCCGGCCAGCCCATGCGGCGGCTACGGCGTTTACGGCGGGCGGAACAATCGTTCCTCGACGCGCGCGAGGCGGTATTTGCCGGCAAACTGTCGTGGACGGAGGTGGCGGACCGGGCCGGCTATGCCGACCAGGCCCATTTTTCGCGCGAGACGCGCGAGGTGACGGGGGCTAGCCCGTCCGAGATCGCGCGCCTGGGGATGAGCGACGAAAGCTACTGGCTGTACCGGATCTGGGCTTGAACCGGGCCTGGGCCGGGGTTGAGCCGGGCCTGAGCCGGGCCTGAACCAGGCGGGCGCGGACGTGGGGTCAGCGGCGGTGCTGCTTCATGACCGACGCCACTTCGCGCTTGCCGTCGCGATCCTTCTCGGCGGCGCGCTTGTCGTGCATCTTCTTACCCTTGGCCAGGCCGATTTCGCATTTCACGCGGCCGCCCTTATAGTGCAGGTTGAGCGGCACCAGCGTGTAGCCGGCCCGTTCCACCTTGCCGATCAGCTTATCCATCTCCTGGCGGTGCAGCAGCAGCTTGCGGGTGCGCACCGCTTCCGGGTGGATGTGG
>JAZJZQ010000114.1:0-2005 GCA_040389625.1 Pseudomonadota bacterium
TCGAGATCCTCAAGCAGATCTACCGCAGCGCCAACATCCTGATCCTGGACGAGCCCACGGCCGTGCTGACGGCGCAGGAAACGGCGTCCCTGTTCGACATCCTGCGGTTGTTCAAGGAACAGGGCAAGACCATCATCCTGATCACCCACAAGCTGCAGGAAATCCTCGACATCACCGACACCGTCACCGTAATGCGGGGCGGGCGCGTGATCGGCGCCGTGCCCACGGCCGGCACCACCAAGGAAGAACTGGCCAACATGATGGTGGGCCGCCCGATCGAGAACAACCTGCCCCGCGCGCCCTACAATCCGGGCGCGCCCGTGCTGACGGTGGAGAACCTGCAGTTGCAGGACGCCCAGCACGTCAAGCTGCTGGCCGACATCGGCTTCACGCTGCGGGCCGGCGAGATCGTGGCCATCGCCGGCGTGTCCGGCAACGGCCAGAGCGAGCTGATGGAAATTTTGGCCGGCATGCGCCTGCCCAGTTCCGGCAAGCTCACCTACCTGGGCCAGGAACTGCCCTACGCCAAACGGCACGACGCCGACGGCCTGCCGCTCGCGTTCCGCGAACTGGGCATCGCCCACGTGCCAGAAGACCGCCTGCGCGACGGCGTGGTGAAAAGCTTCTCCGTCATGCACAACACCATCCTCGGCTACCAGGACAAGCTCAAGAACCGCTGGGGCCTGTTCGACTTCAAGGCCATCGCGGCCCGCTGCGCCGACCTGATGAAGAAGTTCGACGTGCGCCCGGCCAACAGCGACCTGCGTATCGGCCTGCTCTCGGGCGGCAACCAGCAAAAGGTGGTGATCGCGCGCGAAGTGCTGGCCCAGCCCAAGCTGATGCTGGTGGGCCAGCCCACGCGCGGCGTGGACATCGGCACCATCGAAAGCATCCATACCCAACTGCTGGCCCTGCGCGACGCCGGCGTCGCCATCCTGCTGGTGTCCGTCGAGCTGGAGGAAGTGCGGGCGCTGGCCGACCGCATCCTCGTCATGTGCGGCGGCCGCATCACGGGCGAACTGAAAATTGAAGAATTCGATACCACCCGCATCGGCCTGCTGATGGGGGGAATGCACAAATCATGAACAACAATGACCTGCCACGCTGGGCAACCGCGTTTGTCCTGCCCGTCCTGAACCTGCTGTCGGCCTTGCTGGTCGCGGCCGGCGTCATCTACCTGCTGGGCGAGAGCCCCACCGAATCGCTGGGCATCCTGATCAACAGCGCCATCGTCAATCCGGAAGGGCTGAGCTACACGCTGTTCTATGCCTCCACCTTCATCTTCACGGGCCTGTCCGTGTCGATCGCCATGCAGGCCGGCCTGTTCAACATCGGCTCCGAGGGCCAGATGTATTTCGGCGGCCTGGGGCTGACCCTGGCCATGCTGGCCTTCGACAGCACGCTGCCCACCTGGGCCCTGATCCCGGCCGCCATGCTGGGCGCCGCCCTGTTCGGCGCCCTGTGGGCCTTCCTGCCCGGCTACCTGCAGGCCAAGCGGGGCAGCCACATCGTGGTCACGACGATCATGTTCAACTACATCGCCAGCCAGCTGCTGAATACCGTCATCGTGAAATACCTGGTGCCGGTGGGTGAACAGAATCCAGCCAGCCGTACCTTCAGCGATGCCGCCGCCATGCCGCTGCTGAACAAGTGGCTGCCGGTGCTGGGCGAGACCCCGCTCAACATCAGCTTCCTGATCGCCATCGTGGCGCTGGTGATCTATGGCGTGGTGGTCTCGCGCTCGGCCTGGGGCTTCAAGCTGCGTGCCACGGGCCAGAACCCGCACGCGGCCCATTACGCCGGCATCCGCCTGAGCAAGATGATCATCACCGTGATGCTGATCTCGGGCGCGCTGGCCGGCCTCGGTTCGGTCAACTCCATCCTCGGCTCGACCCACTACCTGAGCCTGAACTTCGTGGGCGGCGCCGGCTTCGTGGGCATCGCCATCGCCCTGATGGGACGCCAGCACCCGGTCGGCATCTTCCTGTCGGCCGTGCTGTTCGGC